>JAACFJ010000146.1 GCA_009937505.1 Gammaproteobacteria bacterium | reverse complement strand
GCGAGGTTGCGGCGCCGGCAACGACAACGGCGATCCCGACGATTCTGAATCTTGACGACATGGAAAAGGCCACCATCGAGCGGGCGTTGCTCAAACATGGCTTCAATATTTCGCGGGCCGCGGCGGAGCTCGGACTGACGCGCGCCTCGCTTTACCGGCGCATGGAAAAGCATGGTATTTAGGTTCTTTGTCGTTGCGCTGATACTGCGCCTCGTCGTAGTCGGTGCCGCCATGACGCTGGTCATATGGCTGCTGCTCAAGCCCGGCTACCACAGCGCGACGCTGCTCTCATCCATCGTCCTGGTCCTGCTGGTCACCGAACTCTGGCGCTACGTGAGCCGCACCAACCGCGAAGTGGCGCGGTTTCTCGATGCGGTGCGCTTTGCGGACTACTCGCAGCGCTTCGACTTCGAGAAAGCTGGCTCGGGTTTCGCGAGCCTCGGTCGGACCTTTACGGCCATTATCGAAGAGATGCGGGAGCGGCGAACCGGCCAGGAATCCGAGATGCGCCATCTAAAGGCGCTGATCGAGCACATACCCGTGCCGTTGATGACCGTGCACGCCGACAATGCGATCACGTTGCAGAACAATGCGGCGCGCAGGTTGTTCGGTGCGACGCACGTCACCCGCGTCAACGACCTCAGCCAGTTCGGGCCGGGTTTCGCTCGCGCGGTCGACGAGGCGATTCCCGGCGACAGGGAACTCGTGACATTCACGGTGGAGGGTGCCGAGTACCAGCTGACCCTCGCCGCCACCGAGATCATCATCGACGGCAACCGCGAGCGGCTGATTTCGCTGCAGGATATCCAGTCCGAGATCGACGCCACGCAGGCCGAGGCGTGGCAGGACCTGGTGCGGGTGCTGACGCACGAGATCATGAACTCGATTACGCCCGTGACGTCGCTGGCGCAGACGGCGTCGGAGCTTGTCGACGACGTCGTGCGTGATGCGGGACCGGAATCGCCGCATGCCGAGGAGCTCGAAGACGTGCAGAACGCCGTCGCGACCGTGGCCAGGCGCTCAGACAGCCTGTTGCAGTTCATCGAAGGCTACCGGCAGATATCACGCCTTGCCCCGCCGGAAAAGAAGCGTGTGCCGCTCGTCGACCTCTTTGACACCGTGACGAGCCTCGCGAAGGCCGAGTGGGACGATCCGAGGGCAGCATTGTCGTCGGCGGTGGAGCCGTCCGGCCTCTATGTCTACGCCGACCGCGACCTGCTGGAGCCTGTGCTCCTGAACCTGTTGCGCAATGCCTGGCAGGCAACGAAGGGAACAGAAAAACCGGCCATCGAGCTGCGCGGGCGCCTCAACCGGCGTGGCAACACGGTCATCGAAGTCGAAGACAACGGCCACGGCGTCCCGAACGAGATCGCGACAAAGATCTTCGTGCCTTTTTTCACGACACGGGAAGGTGGTTCAGGCGTCGGCCTGGCCCTCGCGCGGCAGGTAATGATCGCCCACGGGGGATTCATCCGGCTGGGTCAGAAAAACGGCTCAGGTACGACGTTTACCCTGACCTTCTGACGGGCATTCGACTAAAGGCTAAATAAGTATCAACCACTATGTCGATACCACACCTCAGCGGAGAAGATGAGGCGTGCTGTGCTGTCGGGTCGGCGCGCAGGGGATAATGCTGCACAGGGACGTGGCCAGAAAATAAGTCAGCCGGCAGGCAACCAGCCCAAACGCATCCATGCTGCATCAGGGGAGAGTTGTTATGCCCGCCCACGAGACCTTCTATGAGGTGATGCGCCGTCACGGTGTCACCCGCCGGAGCTTCCTCAAATTCTGTAGTCTTACCGCCGCTGGCCTGGGTCTCGGGCCCGAATTCGCCGGCAAAATCGCCCACGCGCTCGAGACCAAGCCACGCACACCGGTCGTGTGGCTGCACGGCCTCGAGTGTACCTGCTGTACCGAGTCGTTTATCCGTTCCGGCAATCCGCTGGCGGGTGACGTCATCCTGTCGATGATATCGCTCGACTACGACGACACGATCATGGCTGCTGCAGGTCACCAGGCCGAGGAGATCCTCGAACAGACCATCGAGAAGTATGACGGCCAGTTCATCCTCGCCTGTGAAGGCAACCCGCCCCTCAATGAAGACGGGATGTATTGCATACAGGCCGGCCGGCCGTATGTCGAAAAGCTTCGCCACATGGCCGACCACTGCAAGGCGATTATCGCCTGGGGTTCCTGTGCATCATGGGGATGCGTGCAGGCGGCACGGCCGAATCCGACACAGGCAGTGCCGATACACAAGGTGATCCTCGACAAGCCGATCGTGAAGGTACCGGGTTGTCCGCCGATCGCCGAAGTCATGACGGGCGTCATCACCTACATGCTTGCGTTCGACCGCCTGCCGCCGCTGGACCGCCAGGGCCGGCCGGCGATGTTCTATGGCCAGCGTCTGCACGACAAGTGCTACCGGCGGCCGCATTTCGATGCCGGCCAGTTCGTCGAGAAGTTCGACGACGAGGGTGCTCGCAAGGGTTACTGCCTGTACAAGGTCGGCTGCAAGGGCCCGACGACTTACAACGCCTGCTCGACGGTCGAATGGAACGGCGGTCTCTCGTGGCCGGTCAAGTCGGGTCATGGCTGTCTCGGCTGCGCCGAAGACAACTTCTGGGACAAGGGCAGCTTCTACAGCCCGGTCACCAACCTCGGTGTTACGGGCAACGTCGAGTCGACGGCCAACACCATCGGTGGCGCGATCGCCGGCGCAGCAGCCATTGGCGTTGCAGCTCACGCGGTCGCATCGGGTATCGCAAAGGCAAGCGGCAAGAAATCGAAGCCGACAGAGGAGGTGAGCAATGGCTAGCGTAACCACACCGAACGGCTTCGAACTTGACGACAGCGGCCAGCGCGTCGTCGTCGATCCGATTTGCCGCATCGAAGGTCACCTCCGCATCGAGGTGAATCTCGACGAGAACAACGTCATCCGCAACGCGGTATCTACCGGCAACATGTGGCGCGGCCTGGAAGTCATCCTGAAGGGCCGGGACCCGCGCGACGCCTGGGCGTTCACGGAACGCATCTGCGGCGTTTGCACCGGTGTGCATGCGCTGCAGTCGGTGCGCGCGGTGGAAGACGCGCTCGCGATCGAGATTCCCGCGAATGCCAACCACATCCGCAACCTGATGATGTTGTGCCAGTACGTACACGATCACATCGTGCATTTCTATCACCTGCACGCGCTCGACTGGGTCGACGTGGTCAGCGCACTGAGCGCGGACGCGAAGGCGACATCCGAGCTGCAGCAGGCGATCAGCCCATGGCCGAAATCGTCTCCGGGCTATTTCCGGGACGTGCAAAATCGCCTGAAGAGGTTCGTGGAATCCGGTCAGCTCGGCCCGTTTGCGAATGCCTACTGGGGCAGCCCGGCCTACAAGCTGCCGCCCGAAGCGAACCTGATGGCGACGACGCATTATCTGGAAGCCCTCGAGTTCCAGAAAGAAGTTGTCAAGATCCACACGATCTTCGGTGGCCGCAATCCGCATCCGAACTGGGTGGTCGGCGGCATGCCATGCTCGGTCAACGTCGATGATGCAGGCGCTGTCGGCACCGTCAACATGGCCTGGCTCAACATCGTCTCCGACATCATCGATCAAAGCATCACATTCTGCGACCAGGTTTATATCCCGGATCTCAAGGCGATCGCCTCGTTCTACAAGGACTGGGGTTACGGCGGTGGACTGTCGGGCAAGAACGTAATGTCGTACGGGGAATTCCCGGCTTACGCCAACAACCACACCAACGACAGCCTGATGCTGCCCAACGGCGCGATCCTCAACGGCGACCTGAGTACGGTCTACGATGTCGACGTCCGCGACCCCGAGCAGATCCAGGAATTTGTTGCGCATTCCTGGTTCCAGTACCCGGACGAGAGCGTCGGCCTGCATCCCTGGGACGGCATCACGGAACCCAGGTTCGAGCCCGGCCCGAATTTCAAGGGAACCCGGACCGCGATCGAGGAGCACGACGAATCCGGCAAATACTCCTGGCTGAAAGCGCCCCGCTGGCGCGGCAACGCCATGGAAGTGGGGCCGCTCGCGCGATACCTGGTCGCTTACGCTCGCGGCCGGGAAGATGTCCAGGAACCCGTCAACGCGTTGTTGAGCGATCTGGGTCTGCCGGTCGAGGCACTGTTCTCGACGCTCGGCCGCACGGCGGCGCGCGGGCTCGAAAGTTCCTGGGCGGCGCACAAGATGCGCGAAGTGTTCGACGAACTGATGGCGAACCTCAAGCGTGGTGACGTCGCGACGGCGAACATGGAGAAGTTCGATCCGGCGACCTGGGAGGCGGACGTGAAAGGCGTCGGCTACGGTGAGGCGCCGCGTGGCGCCCTCGGCCACTGGGTCCATATCAAGGACACGAAGATCGAAAGTTACCAGTGCGTCGTGCCATCAACCTGGAATGCGTCACCACGCGATCCGGCCGGCAACATCGGCGCCTACGAAGCGGCGCTGCTGGGAACGCCGATGGCCAATCCCGAGCAGCCGCTGGAGATCCTCAGGACGATCCACAGCTTCGATCCGTGCCTGGCCTGCGCATCGCACATCATGTCGCACGACGGCAGAGAGCTGGCCGTGGTCAAGGTTCGATAGGAGGGATTAGGATGGCTACGAGCAGAGTAGCGACGGGCAACGACGGGTATACGGGAAATGTATATGTCTTCGAGGTCCCGGTGCGTGTCTGGCACTGGATCCACGCGCTTGCCATTACCGCGTTGGCTATAACGGGCTATCTGATTGCCAACCCGCTGACATCGGTGAGCGGCGAGGCCAGCGACAGCTTCCTGATGGGCAATATCCGGTTGATCCACTTCAGCGCGGCGATGGTGTTTGCCGTCGGGCTGTTCGTGCGCTTCTACTGGGCGATCGTTGGCAACCGGTATGCAAAGGGGCTCCTGATCGTGCCGGTCTGGCGAGGCCAGTACTGGTCGCGTCTCTGGCACGAAGTGCTGATGTATTCGTTCCTCACGCGCAAGGTCGCGAAGTACCGCGGGCATAATCCGCTGGCGCAGCTCGCCATGTGGCTCTTCAACGTGGTGCTCGCGCTGTTCATGGTCTGCACGGGCTTCGCGTTGTACAGCCAGGGCACCGGTGCCGGCAGCTGGGCGGACCGCTGGTTCGGCTGGGTGTTCGTGATCGAGCCGAGTTCCCAGGCCGTACGCATGTGGCACCTGCTGGGGATGTGGCTGATGGTGTTTTTCATCATCATCCATATCTACATGGTGATACGCGCCGAGTTCATGTCGCGCCAGAACGGCACCAGCGTGATGATCGACGGTATCCGTCGATTCAAGGACGACGGTCCCCGCGACCCGCAATGACGGAGACAGTCCTCAGCCACGCGGACGGGGACCCGGGCGCGTACGAAACCCTGGTCCTCGGCATCGGCAACGTACTCTG
>JAACFJ010000145.1 GCA_009937505.1 Gammaproteobacteria bacterium | reverse complement strand
TTGCTCCTTGTGGGTCAGGCGACGAGCAGCGCCATAAAGTCATCGACCGCGGTCGCTGCCAGCTTGTCGCGATCCGCACATAATGCGTCAAGCGACTCCCATTGTCCCGCAGTGAGCTTCGGCGACACGCTGTCGACGAATTTCTGCTTCAGCACGGGGATGCCCTCCTCGCGGCGCTCGCGGTGCCCGATCGGGGCATTGACCTCGACGCGATCCGTGCTCGAGCCGTCCCTGAAGAAGACCTGCACCGCGTTGCCGATGTAACGCTTCTGCGGGTCGAAATAGTCTTTGGTGAACTGCTCGTTCTCCCTGACTTCCATCTTGTCGCGCAGCACATCGACGCGCGGATCCGCCGCGATGTCGTCCTCGTAATCCGCTGCCGTGAGGCGCCCGAAAATCAGTGGAATCGCAACCATGTACTGGATGCAGTGGTCGCGATCGGCCGGGTTGTCGAGGGGCCCGGTCTTGTCGATGATTCGCACGGCCGCCTCCTGCGTCTCGATGGCGATCCTCTCGATGTCGTCGATGCGGTCCCTGACGGTCTCGTGCAGCGCCATCCCCGCCTCGACCGCGGTCTGCGCATGGAACTCGGCGGGGAACGAGATCTTGAACAGGATGTTTTCCATCACGTAGCTGCCGTAGGGACGCTGCAAACCGAACGCGTTGCCCTTGAACAGCACGTCGTAATAGCCCCACACCTTCGCAGACAACGCCGACGGGTAACCCATTTCGCCGGTCATACTGATCAGCGCCAGTCGCACCGCGCGGCTGGTCGCGTCACCGGCCGCCCAGCTCTTGCGCGAGCCGGTGTTCGGGGCATGGCGATAGGTGCGCAATGCGCCGCCGTCGATCCAGGCTTGCGACAGCGCATTCAGCACCTTGTCCCGATCGCCACCGAACATGTGCGTGACAACCGCGGTCGATGCAACGCGAACGAGTAACACGTGGTCCAGACCGACGCGGTTGTAGCTGTTCTCGAGCGCCAGGCAGCCCTGGATTTCGTGCGCCTTTATCATCCCGGCCAGTACATCCTTCATGGTCAGCGGGTCCTTGCCCGCGGCGCAATTCTGGCGGCTGAGGTAATCGGCAACCGCAAGGATGCCGCCGAGATTGTCGGACGGATGGCCCCATTCGGCCGCCAGCCAGGTGTCGTTGAAGTCCAGCCAGTGAATCATCGTGCCGATATTGAAGGCGGCCATGACGGGCTCGAGTTCGTACGATGTGCCGGGCACACGTGCTCCGCCGGACAGGGTCGCCCCGGGCACCACCGGGCCCAGCAGTTTCGTGCAGGCCGGGTAGTCGAGGGCCTGGAACCCGCAGGCGAGGGCGTCCATCAGGCAGTAGTGTGCGGTTTCGTAAGCCAGTTCGCTGTCGGTCTCGGTATCGCAGACGTAATCCGCGATCGCGGTCAGCTCCTTGTCCCAGTCGGGCCGCTTCGCGGAGCGTGTTCCTGTGTCAGGCATGCTGGGTGGCCTCGCACGCTGGCTCGGGCGCGGCCACCGTTTTAGTCGTCACTAATTTTTACGACGATTCTTCCCGTGATTTTCCCGTCCAGAAAAGCCTGGAAGCTGTTCGGCAGATCGGCGAACCCGATCGTCTGCCCGCCGATCTCGTCCAGGTGTTGCGGCCTGAGATCGCCGGCAATTCTCGACCAGACGGCAAGGCGCAGGCCCCGCGGCGTGTCGACGGAGTTGATGCCGAGCAGGCAGACTGCCCTGAGAATGAACGGCAGCACCGTGGTGTTGAGCGCGGGACTCGCTGCGAGGCCGATGCTTGCGATGTTGCCGCCGTAATCCATCGTCCGGGTCAGCCAGGTAAGGTAGTCGCCGCCGAGATTGTCGATGGCGCCGGCCCACTGCGCTTTTTCCATGGGCCGTTTGCCGAGATCCAGTTCATCGCGCAGCAGGATGCTGCTCGCGCCGAGGCTCTTCAGGTAGCCCTCCTCGCTGGGCTTGCCGGTCAACGCCGCGACGTCGTAGCCGCGGCCTGCCAGCATGTCGACGGCGATGCTGCCCACGCCGCCCGTCGCGCCCGTGACCACGACCGGGCCGTTTTCGGGGCGCTGACCGTTCTGCTCCATGCGATGGATCGCCAGCGCTGCCGTGTATCCGGCCGTTCCAAGCTGCATTGCCTGGTGCGCATCGAGCCCGTCGGGTATCGGTACGAGGCTCTGGCTGTCGAGGCGTGCGTACTCGGAGTAGCCGCCGTCGATGGTTTCGCTCAGGCCGCAGCCGTTCACGAGGACGGCGGTGCCGGGCTGGAACTCCGCATCCTCGGAGCTGACGACGACGCCGGCCAGGTCGATGCCGCCGTTCAGCGGGTGCCGGCGCAGGATCTTCCCGGCGCCGGTCGCGGCCAGCGCGTCCTTGTAGTTGATCGTCGAATGGGTGACGCGGACGATGACGTTGCCTTCCGTCAGGTCGTCGATTGCGAGCTCCTGGAAGCCGGCGACAATTTTTCCATCCTGTTCGTCGATGCGGTATGCGCGAAACTTGTCCATTGCCTTGCTCCCTCTATTTTTCGAGCCAGCTCAACCAGGCGTCGAGACCCTGCGAGTTCAATATCATGTCAAATCTCAGCAGCGACCACATCGTGTCTCGGCCGCCATCGAAGCCGTGCGCGACGAGACGATCGCTCAGGAATTCGAACAGGTCATCCTGCATCAGCGCCTGCCGGTCGTCGCGGTCCTGGTGTTTCCTGGCGATTGCGACAAAACCATCCAGGCACCCGTGCATGTCTTTTGCGAGGCGCTCGACATCATCCACCCGGCTGTAATGGGTGAGGTACAGCTTCTCCGGGTCCTGCGCCATGATCCGGTCGACCGCCTTGTGCGCCTCCGTCGGCTCGAAGTGCGAAGGCGTGGTTGTCGGAAAAATGAACTCGCCGTTCCCGGTATCGAATTCCCGGTAGGAAATGCCGAAGCTGTCGCCCGTGAATACGCCGCGGGATTGCGGATCGTGCAGGCAGTAATGATGTCGCGCGTGACCCTCGGTGTGCAACGCCCGGAAATCCCGGCCCCCGAAACTGAAGCTGTCTTCGTCGCCCGCCTCGACGATGCGCCGTGCATCGATCGGCACGATATTGCCGTAAAGCTCGAAGGCCTTTTCCTTGCCATACACACCCTGCGTACCGGCGATGAGTTTCGCCGGGTCCGCCATGTGGGGCGCCCCACGCGGGTGTATTACACAGAGCGCATTCGGCAGTTCCTGCATCAGCGCGCCGGCCCCCCCGGCATGATCGAGGTGAATGTGGGTCAGGAACACGTAGTCGACGTCGCCGGGCTCGAGGTCGTATTGTCCGAGTGCATCGAGCAACAAGGGTACGCTGGAATTCGGGCCGGTATCGACAAAAGCGGCGCGGCCACCCGACATCACCAGGTGACTGGCATCGAGGGACGGTCGCATATAAAGGGTATCGACGGCAACGATGCCGTCGCCGGTATCAGTCGTTCGCGCCACTTGTTGCGGCATGCCATCTCCCGCCTGATATCAGGCAGTGATTATTCCACGACGGTGGTCTCGAGTCCTTCCAGGCCGGAGAAATAGCGGGCGAGCGCCGCAACCTCGTCGTCCGTGAGCGGCGCCGCCATCTGCGCCATGACGGCGTTCTTGCGCGTGCCGTCACGATACTGGTTGAGGGAGTGCTTGAGGTAGTCCTGGTGCTGCCCGGCGAGCGTCGGCCAGTTGGGTGAGACGCTGATGCCGTTCTGGCCGTGACAGGCGACGCAGGTCGAAGCCGCTTCGATGCCGGCCGTTTCGGAACCGCCCGCTGCGACCGTGTCGTTCGCGATGCTGGAGAAATACGCCGCGAGATCCTGCATGTCCTGGTCGCTCATGCTGGACGCCTGCGCCTGCATGGTCGGATGCTCGCGAGTGCCGTCCTGGTAACCTGGGCACGCGATAGGAGGGATAGGCGTTGCGATAGCCTTTGATGCCGTGGCACCCCAGGCACGTATAGGCGAGTTTGACGCCTCGCTCCGCATCACCCTGCGCAGCGGCGGGTGACGCCAGCAACGCGCAGGCAATGCCTAGCGTCAGTACTGATGCGACGATCTTCATCTTCGTAACAAACTGTAATCTCGGGATTTGGCCAGCCCCGGCGTCATTGCCGGGAAATCAGAGGCGGCTATGGTAGTGACACTGGCCCGCGAATTCCAGACTTAGTTCCTCGAATCAGCAAGTCGCCATGCTAGGATCATCGCGCAATTCGCCACCCGGAGACACCTCCTTGAGAAAGAGCATCATAATACTGCTCGTCATCGCTGCCATCGTCGTGTTGTTATCGCCCGGCATAATTGGCCGGATCGCCGAGGAGTCCGTCGAGAGCAACCTGCAGTGGGCCGCTGACGAGAATCAGGGGATCGTCGTGACCGCGGAGCGCTTTGATCGGGGCTGGTTTTCGTCGGAGGGCCGTCACCGGATCGGGATTCAGGACCCTGCAATGCAGGGCGCACTGGCGATCCTCGCCGGCCGCGAGCCGGACGATGGCGACGCGTCCCTGGTTATCGACACGCGAATCGACCATGGCCTGATTCCCGTCGCCTCGGTGGGCCGTGCCGAAGGCTCACTCGCCCCCGGTCTCGGCCGTGGCGTGTCGACACTGTTCATCGAGTTCACTGATGGTCAGACCGTTCCGGTCCCCGGCACGATTTACTCGACCATCGGCCTAAACGGGGCCCTGTCCGCCAACTACATCGTCGAGCCCGGCAATCTCGAGGCCGACGGCAGCACGGCAAACTGGGGCAATACGAACATCGAGCTCTCGACGGATCAAAAGTCAGAGAGCTTCGTCGTCGATGGGGTGATCGAGTCGCTCGTGGTCAGCGACGCGGGAGACACCCTGCGGCTCGGCAAGACGGCTTTCTCAGGCGTTCAGCGCCCCAGTCATTTTGGCATTTCGCTCGGGGATTTCGAGATCGACGCAGAGTCCGTCGCGATAGAGGAAAACGGCATCGAGACTTACCGCCTGGGGCCGGTAGCGATGTCGGGCACCTCGGATGTCGATGGGCAGCGCGTTAACGGCGACTTTCGCATGAGCCTCGACGCACTCACCATACCGGGTTACGGCGATTCCGGTTTTGACGTCGCCGTGCGCTTCACCGGCCTGGACGGTGCGTCGCTCGGACGCATGGTTCGAACGCTGGACGAAGCCGGTGACGACGCGAGCCCGCAGGAACTCCAGCTCCTGTTGCAGGACGATCTCGAAAAACTTGCAGCTGCCGGCTTCGATCTGCATGTCGACCAGTTCGACTTCGACATTCCGCAGGGCCCCGTCTCGGCCCGAATGCGCTTTACGATGGAAGAATCCGGCGCCGGCGACTTCGACCTCTCGTCGGTACTTATGAAACTCGATGCCGAGGCCGACCTCTCGGTGGCCGAAGGCTTCGTCGACCATGCGATGGCGATGAACCCCGATGCTGGCGCCATCGTCAGCATGGGTTACCTGAGGAAGAATGGCGACGTCTACGAGATGCGTGCCGAGTACGCGAAAGGCCTGCTGACGATCAACGGTGCCCCGATGCCAATACCGATGGGCGGGCAGCCGTCTCCGGAGTTTTAAAGCTCGAGTTCTTCTGCACGATGACACGCAACGCGTGCCTCGCCGACGGGACGCACGAGCGGCAATTCAACCCGGCAGCGTTGCTCCGCATAGCGGCAGCGCGGATGAAAGGCACAACCGGAGGGCGGGTCGATGATCGACGGCACTTCGCCGCTGATTGACAGCCGGCCGCCCGGTGCAAGCGGATCCGGCACCGGCACGGCGTCGAGCAGTGCCCGCGTGTACGGATGCCGGGGGTGCCTGAAAATCCCGGCGCCATCGGCCAGCTCCACGAGCCTGCCGAGATAAAGCACCATCACCCGGTGGCTGATGGATCGAACGACAGCCAGATCGTGCGAGATAAACACGATGGCGAGACCCGTGGCCTGCTGCTCCCGATGCAACAGGTTCAGGACTTGCTGCCGCACCGAGCCGTCGAGCGCTGCGACCGCCTCGTCACAAACCAGCACGCGGGGATTCACGATGAGCGCGCGCGCAATCGCGACGCGCTGTGCCTGGCCGCCCGACAACTGGTGCGGGAACCGGCCGAGCAGGTCCTCGTCGAGTCCGACTCGTTGCAGCGCGTCGGCGACCCGCTCGCTACGTGCCTTCGCGTCCAGCTCCGGCGCGTGCACAGTCAAGGGCTCGGCAATGATCCGCTCGATACGCAGCTGCGGATTCAGCGATCCGGCCGGGTCCTGAAATACGAGCTGCAGGTCACGGCGCGTCTCGATCGAACGCGCCTGTAGCGGTCCGGCAACTTCCTGGCCGCAGAACGTGACCCGTCCTGCCCGCATCGGTACCAGGCCCAGGACAGCGCGCACGAAACTCGATTTGCCGGACCCGGATTCCCCGACCACGGCGACCGTCTCCCCGGCCTGCAGCTGCAGGTCGAGGTCCATCACGGCGTGCAGTTGCAACCGCTCATTGCGCTCCGCGTAGCTGACCGACACGTTGTCCGCTTCGAGCACGAGCTCGGCGGACTCGGGCGCTGGTGGTGAATCGCCATCGAGGCGCGGTGCCGCATCGATAAGTTTGCGCGTGTGTGATGCGCGCGGCTCCGAGAACAGCTTGCGCGTTGGCCCCTCCTCGACGAGGCGGCCAGCCTCGATGACGACCAGGCGTTCGCAGTGCCCGGCGATAATTCCGAGATCGTGCGTGATCAGCAGCAGCGCGGTTTCTTCACGGATGCGTTCGAGCAGCTCGAGTATCTGGGCCTGAACCGTGACGTCGAGCGCGGTCGTCGGCTCGTCCGCAATGAGCAGGTCCGGTTGGGCCAGCAAAGCCGATGCGATCATTACCCGCTGGCGCATGCCGCCCGAAAGCTGGTGTGCATAGGCACGAAACTGGCGCGCCGGGTCGGGTAAGCCCACGCGATCGAGCATGTGCATTACGCGTTGGTCTACCTCGCGCCCGTCGCTGATGCCGTGCCGGAGCAGAACACGGCGCAGCTGCTTGCCGATCGGCACGTAGGGGTTGAGCGCCTGCATGGGATCCTGGAAGACCATGCCGATGCGCTCCGCGCGAAGGGTGTTGAGCTGCCGCTCGGACGCGCCGACGATCTCGGTGCCGGCGAAGTCGATGCTGCCGCTGATCGCGGCCTTGCCCGGCAGCAGTCCCATGATCGCCAGGGCCGTTTGCGTCTTTCCGGACCCCGATTCGCCGACGAGGCCGACCGACTCACCCGAACCCACGCCGAACGAGAGCCCGCTGACGACGTCTTTGTCGGCGTAGCGAACACCGAGCCCGTTGACGTCGAGCAGGCTCATTGCGATCGCCTCGAGTCGAACAGGTCGCGCATCCCGTCGCCAACAAAATTGAAACACAGCAGTATCGCAGCCAGCAGCACTCCCGGTATCAGCAGCATCCACGACGCGCCTTCCATTTGCTTGGTGCCGTCATTCACGAGCTTGCCGAGCGACGTTTGCGGCTCCTGCACGCCAAGGCCGAGGAAGCTCAGGAACGACTCGATGAGGATGGCCTGGGGAATCGTCAGCGTCACGTAAACGATGACGATGCCGACCAGGTTCGGAGCGATGTGCCTGAAGATAATTCTCGGCGTGGACACCCCAATGAGCTGCGCCGCCTGGACGAACTCGCGCTCGCGCAGGCTCAGGGTCTGCCCGCGGACGATGCGCGCCATGTCGAGCCAGTTGATCGCGCCGATCGCGACGAACATGAGCAGGAGGTTCCTTTCGAAAACGACGAGCAACAGGATCACGAAGAATATGAAGGGCGTGGCGTACAGGGTGTCGACGAGCCGCATCATCACGGCATCGACGCGGCCGCCGATGAATCCCGCGGTCGCGCCATAGAGCACGCCGATCAACAGGCTGACGACGCTTGCAACGATTGCCACCACGAACGTCACCTGGACACCCATCATGGTTCGCACGAAAAGATCGCGGCCCAGGTCGTCGGTGCCGAAGACGTGTCCCGCGCTGGCCGTGGGTGCGCGCAGAATATTGTCGAAGTTCGTCGTAAGGTATTCGTTCGGGCTGATCCAGGGCCCGATAATCGAGACCAGCGCAATGGCGAAGAGAATGCCGCCACTGGCCACAACGGTCTTGCTGGTCCGCATGCGCGCCCAGATTCTCGCGACTGCGCTCATTGCCGGCGAATCCTCGGGTCAATCGCGCCGTACAGCAGGTCGACGATGAGGTTCAGGAGCACGATCAGTGCCGCATAGAAGATCACCACGCCGAGCACCAGCGTGTAGTCGCGGTTCAGCGAAGCCCTCACGAACAGCTGGCCCAGTCCCGGTATGCCGAAGATTTCCTCGACGACCACGGAACCGGTAAGGACGGCGGCCACTGCGGGACCCATGTACGACAGTACCGGCAGCATGGCCGGCTTGAGCGCGTGGTAGCGCACGATCGCCGCGGTGCCCAGGCCCTGGGCGCGGGCCGTTCGTATGAAATCGCTCGACAAAACATCGATCAGGCTCGCACGCGTCAGGCGCGCAACGTACGCAATCTGCGGCAACGCGAGCGACAGGACCGGCAGCAGAAACCGCGAGCCACCCTCGCTGCCCGTCCAGCTGGCGGGCAGCCAGTGCAGCTTTACGGCAAAGAACAGCACCAGCACCGGCGCAATAACGAACACCGGGATCGAAATCCCCGTCATCGCAAAGCCCATCACGACTTTGTCGAGCGCCGAATTCTTGTTCAGCGCCGCGACGATACCGAGGCTGACGCCCACCACGGTAGCCAGCAGCATCGCGAGCATGCCGAGCTGCACGGAGACCGGGAACGAGCGGCCGATGAGTTCGCTCACCGTGTAATCGCGGTAGCTGTACGACGGCCCGAAGTCGCCCCGCAGCACACCACCCAGGTAGCGCAGGAACTGCATGGGCAGTGGTTCGTCGAGGTGGTATGCCGCCGCTATATTTGCCTCGATATCGGCCGGCAACGCACGTTCGTCATCGAACGGGCCGCCCGGCGCGGCATGCACCAGCAGAAACGCGAGAACGATGACCAGGAGCAATGTCGGGATTGCCCCCAGCAGTCTGCGCAGCGTGTATCGGAGCAAAGCGTATTTCCCTTACGGGCGCCCGTCCTGTTCGGCGGCGCCGAGGCTCAGGTGTTGACTGTAATGGTAATTCAGTATGTTGTCCTGCCAACCTTCGACCTCGGGCTTGACGAGGTGTTTGCTGACGTAGAAATACAGCGGTATGACCACATGGTCGGCCAGTAATACGCGCTCGGCCTCCTCCAGGTACAGCCTGCGCCGGTCGAGATCGACCTGCTCTCCGGCCGACCGCATCAGCTCGTCATACTCGGCGTTCGAATAGCCCGGCATGTTTGCGGCACTGG
>JAACFJ010000033.1 GCA_009937505.1 Gammaproteobacteria bacterium | reverse complement strand
CGCGGATCAACGCCGGTGGCCAGATCACGCTCGAGATCAGCCAGGAAGTGAGCATCCCGGGCGCCGAGCCCGCGGTTGGCGGCGGCGGCAACGTCTCGATTGCCCAGCGCACGATCAACAGCAGCGTGATCGTACAGAGCGGCCAGACCGTCGTCCTCGGCGGCCTGATACTCGAGACGACGACCAGCGGCAAGTCGGGTGTCCCGATCCTTATGAATATTCCCGGTCTCGGGGCGTTGTTCAGCACGAATTCGACGGACACGTTCCGGACCGAGCTGATCATCACCGTCAGCCCGCGCGTCATCGAGGATCCGCGCGAGATGGAGAAAATTACCGAGGAGCTGCGTTCGCGGATGGCCAACGCGAACGAGCTGGAGGAGTCCGCACGCTCGTCGAGCGGTGGTCCGTAAACTTCGGCGATAAGGTATGCAGTTTCAACGCCGGCGTCACGCCGGCGCCTGCGTAGGTGCAGCACGGGGGTGGCAGCATGAGGAAAAGTCGGTGGATCGTGATCCTGGTTGGCGCCCTTGCCGCCGCGTTGTTCGTGATGCTCATACTGCCCATGCCGGTCGACTCCGCCGAGCGCCTGGTCGCCGTTACGCTGCTCGTCGTGCTGATTCTCCTGATTCTGCTTCTTTCCCGCGCCGGTTGGGGGACCGTGAAGGCGCTCGGTGATGCCAGGAGCGAACTCGAGGCAAAGCTCGGCCGAGTGCAGCAACGCCTGAGCGACTCCGAGGCGTTCAACCAATCCGTCCTCGACGGCGTGCCGGATCCCGCGATCATCATCGACAAGGATTTCCAGGTTGCGAAGATCAACAAGGCCGCCCGCCGGGAGTTAAATGACGGCGCCGGCGATGGCGGGCCAATGCCCTGCTACCGCGCGCTGCACGGGCGCGACACGCCGTGCCACCCGACGGAACACCCCTGCGTATTGCAGACTGGTGAGTCGTGCAAGCATATCCAGACGCGCGTCGACGAAGACGGCGAATCGCACCTGGTGGAACTGCGTGCTACGCCGCTTTATGACGAGCAGGGAGAGCTTATGGGCGCCGTGGAGGTGGTGCACAACCTCAATGATCAGGAACGCCTCGCTCTCAAGTTACAACGCGCCAGGGAGGACGCCGCGACTGCGCACCGCGCGCGCGCCGAGTTCGTGGCCACCATAAGTCATGAAGTGCGAACACCGCTGAACGCGGTTCTCGGCATGGCTGACCTGCTGCGTCTTACCGCGCTGACCCGCAAACAGAAATCCTACGTGCAGATCATGGACAGCAGCAGCAACATGCTGCTCAGTCTCGTCGACAACATGATCGACTTTGCGACACTTGAATCCGGCAAGCTCGAAATCAGCCAGGAATCCTTTCACGTGACGGACCTGCTCGAGCGTGTACTGGAAATCATGGGCTATCAGGCCTATGCCAAAGGGATTGAGCTGGCGTGTGTCACAGATTACGAACCCGATGCCCAGGTGGTTGGGGACCTGCAGCGGCTTCGGCAAATCTTGATCAACCTGGTGGGCAATGCGATCAAGTTCACTGATGAAGGCGAGGTGGTTATCAGCGCCAGCGTCGATACTGATAAAGACGGAACCGCGACGCTGTCCGTTGCGGTTACAGACAGCGGTATCGGTATGTCGGACACCGCCGCCGAGCAGCTTTTTACGCCCTTCAGTCTGGCTTCCGAGGAGCTCGAAGGCCAGGGCAGTGGCCTGGGCCTAATGATCAGCAAGCAGCTTCTCGATCTCATGGGTGGGCGCATCAGCGTCGAGAGCAAGCTGGGTCAGGGCACGACTGTGTGGTTCACGGTGCCCGTGACGCGTGTCGCCGCCGAAGACCGGTCGATCGTGGATGGCCGCGATTCCCTGAGTAACCGTCGCCTGCTGGTCGTCAGCAGTAATCCGCAAGTCTCCGGGTCGATTCTGAGTTTCCTCATGGCCTGGGACATGAGTGTCGAAGCGAGAGGGGACCACGAGGATATTGCACGTCAACTCGCGGTGGCCGAGCAATCCGGCTATCCGTTCGACTGCGTAATTCTCGATACTGACGACTCTCAGGATGATCGCCTGGCGCTTGCGCGCCGGATTCGCGAGGAAAGCGACATGCCGATTGTCCTGCTGACGTCGATTGCCCAGCCGCTGCAGGTCGGCCAGGTATCATCGATCGGCAAGATACGCTGCATCAACAAACCGACGTTGCCGAGCGTGCTCCGCTACAACCTGTCGCGCCTGTTCGAGCTGGACCTCGGCGTGACCTCGGCGACAGACGAAGAAGCGTTTCAGGCGCTAAAGATCCTCGTCGCGGAAGACAACCCGATCAACAGAAAGCTTTTGAGCGGCATGCTCAAATCACTGGGGTTCGACGTTGATACGGTCAATGACGGTCCCCCCGTCTTAACCGCGCTCGAAGAGAGCGCTTACGACCTCATCCTGATGGACTGCCAGATGCCGGGCATGGACGGCGATGAAGTGACGAAGGTGATACGCGAAGGCCGGCATTGCGACGGCGGACAGCCCGTGATTGTCGCCGTAACGGCAGACGTTTCCGTGAATCACAAGGAACAATGCATGCAGGCTGGCATGGACGATTTCCTTGCCAAGCCCGTGCGGCTCGATACTCTCAGGACCGGCTTGCGTCGCTGGTCGCTGATGGCGGATTCAAGGCGGCGTCATCAGCCAGTCGCCAGGGATTCCGCAGAGCATACGGGCGCCGATATCATCGCACGGCTGCAGAATCGAGCCGGCTTCATCGACAACCAGGCGCTTGATCAGTTCATTGACCTGTTTATCAATGATACCGACGCAAGGCTCGGGATTCTGCGCTCGGCGCTTGAGCAGACAGACCTCGAGACGATCCGTCGGGAGTGCCACGCACTGAAGGGGGCGTGCCTCGAAATGGGCGTTTCCGGTTTGAGCAGCTGTTGTGATGCACTGGGAAAAGCGAGTCGCGACAAGCGGATCGATGATCTTGCGGAGGAACTGAATCGCCTGACGGCAGAGTTCGAGCGCGTCAGGCCTATCTTCGAGGCAGGGCGGAACGGCCCGAACTAACCGGCCGAGGGCAGCGATATTATTCCTTGCCGCACCGCCATCGATACCGCTTCGGTGCGGTTCGTCGCGTCGAGCTTGCTGAGAATGGCGTGCACGTGAAACTTGACCGTTGACTCGGATATGAAGAGAGCGGCGCCGATATCGCGGTTGGTCTTGCCGCCGGCCAATAATTCCAGCACCTGTTTTTCGCGTTTACTGAACGCGATGACCGGTTGCCTGTCTTTGGCGGAGCGCTTGGTCATGTGGCTCATGAGCTTGGCTGCCACCTTCGACTCGATGGCGCTGCCGCCTTCATGGACGCTTCGCACCGCGCCGACGATCTCTTCCTTCGGGCTGCCCTTGAGCAAGTAGCCGTCGACGCCGAGTTCGGCTGCCTGGATGATGTAGTCCTCCTCGTCATGCGAGGTATAGACGATCACCTTGAGGCTCGGCGCAATCTCACGCACCTGGCGAAGTGCTTCCACGCCGTCGATCTCGCCGAGTTCCAGGTCGAGCAGCACGACATCGGGCTCCAGGGTGCTCAGCGCATCCTCGATTCCCTTCATACCGTCGAGTTCGCCGACAACCTCGATATCCTCCTCGGCGTCGAGCATGTGCTTCACGCCGAAACGCACGACCGGATGGTCGTCCACGAGCAGTGTGCGAATCGGAGGTGTCGAAGAATCTGACATGCTTACGTCCCTGAGTTGCAGCGCATTCCGGTTATTGTCGTATGAATTTCACAATGCCGGCCGGATTGTACCGGATGCTCAGCAAGATTTGTTTTCCTGTCAATCAACTTGCGCTCACTTTAGCGCCATAATCCGCTGCGCCGGTCGAGTTCGCCCGCTGTCTGGATTGGCAAAGTTCGCTTTGTCAGTTCCGCACGATCAAAGAATTATATATGGGCGAAGAGTCCCACTTTTTACCGGCTCCCGGGCGAGTGGGGATCGGTAGTAAGTCTTTGAAATCCTGTCGGAAATATTTACAGATTTGTTAACTGTACCTTGTATATCATTGATTTCCATCACAGGAACAAACCTTGCATCAATTACGATTATTGGACGTATTTCTGGCGACGATGACCGCAGCACCGACGCCTCTCTGGCTGGTCACGACATAATACAAAGTATCAGATGCAACTGAGTACGCGATCGTTTTCGCTGAAGTCTCTTATCGTCGGCATTGTTGCCGTCGGGCTGTTTTCTATTGCCATTGTCATTTATTCGCAGTGGCTGGTCACGAGAGATTTTCAACGCAACACAGCCTACATGCGGCTGATGCAGTCCGTGCAGCAGGAGGTCGCCACGGCGCATCTCTGGTTCGAAGAGGCGCTGGGCGGGGATCGTTACATCAGCCTCGACGAAGACGTGCGGGCGCGCATTCAGAACGCACAACTCCAGGTCAGCGCCGCGATTTACGGTGGTGCGACGCCATTTGGGGAAGTCCCGGCGCTATCCGAAGCCATTGATAATCTCTCTCTCTTGCGCGAGCACATAAGCGAATTCGATCGTATCCTGTCCAGTCGCTGGCAGGCGCGCGAGACGGACGGTGTTATCGGCGGCGACCTGGACCAGGAGTTTGACGCCGTGTTCGGCGAGATCCTCGCGCTGTCCACGGCGGTCTCCGAGCAGATCGACGGCATTATCGCGGCAGACCAAAAGCGCATCTTCCTGCTCAACGTGCTGATCATCGTGATCCTGATTATCTCGTTCAGCCTGATTGCCACGCTCGTCATACGCATTCGTCAGGAACTCGGGCAACGCGCGGCGGTGCTGGCGCGAATGGTGGCGGACCGGACCAGCAAACTGGCGGCCAGGGAAGCCGAAGCTCAGCAGCGCAGCAGGGAACTGGCGGTTGCCCGCGACCAGGCGAACGCTGCGAGCCAGGCGAAGAGCCAGTTCCTCGCCAACATGAGCCACGAGATTCGCACGCCGATGAACGGCGTGATCGGCATGGCGAGCCTGCTGCTGCGCACCGACCTGACGCCCGAGCAGAAGGAATACGCGGAAATCATGCACTCCTCGGGCATGTCGCTGCTGAAGATCATCAACTCGGTCCTCGATTTCTCCAAGATCGAGGCCGGCAAGCTCGTTCTGGAGACGCTCGCATTCTCGGTGCACGAGAAACTGACCGACGTTGCCCAGCTGTTCTCGGAGGAGGCGAAACGCAAGAACCTGACAATCAGTTACGCGGTAGCCGACAGCGTGCCGAAGATCGTGCGCGGCGACCCCGTGCGTCTCGGCCAGATCCTTGCGAACCTCGTGAGCAACGCGATCAAGTTCTCGCACGACGGCGACATTAGCATCGTGTGCGACTGCGTCGACTGCGACCAGGTCGAGAAGGGGTATGTGCGGCTCAAATTCGTCATCAAGGACTGCGGCATCGGCATCGATCAGAAGGACCAGGAGAAACTGTTCCGCGAATTCACCCAGGTCGATGATTCCGATACGCGCAAGTATGGCGGCACGGGACTGGGGCTGGTCATTTCCAAAGAGCTCGCGACGCTCATGGGCGGTACGATCGGCGTTGACAGCGAGCCCGAAAACGGCAGCCGATTCTGGTTCACGATTGCCGTAGCGAGTGGCTACGGTAAGGAAGACGCGGTATCGGCGCTGCAGGGCGTTCGCGGTCCTGAAATGCAGGCAGAGGCCGCCACCGATGATTGGCCCACAGCGGCCGGCAGGGTGCTGATCGTTGACGACAACGAAGTCAACCTGCTGGTCGCGCAGCGCATGCTCGAACAGCTGGGCTATGACGTCGAGACGACGGCGAGCGGCGAAGAGGCGATCGAGGCTAACGAGAAAGAAGATTACACCGCCATCCTCATCGATTCCCAGATGCCGGGAATGAGCGGCAACCAGGCGACGCGTATTATCCGCGAGCGCGAAGGCGACAAGCGGCATACGCCGATCATCGCACTGACCGCTAACGCGATGACCGAGGACCGCGAACGGGCATTCGCCGCCGGTGTCGACGACTACCTGAGCAAGCCGGTGTTCGTCGAAGAGCTCGAAGCGTCATTGCGCCGCGTGCTGAGCGGCAGCGTCGAGGTCGCCAACCTCTCGGCAAGCGCCTTGCATGCAGGCCCCACAGCGTCGTCGTTGCCCGATCGCGTTCTCGATTTCTCGATTATCGAAGAGCTGAGCAAGATTCGAGGCTCGGGAAATGTCGACCTGTTCACCGAGCTGGCAGACCAGTTCCTGAAGCAGATGCCCGCGTGGCTGCGCGAACTCGATGCGGCAGCGCGGGACGGCGATACACAACTGGTTCGCCGCCAGGCGCACAGGCTGTTGGGTCTTTGCCGCCAGATTGGCGCCGAACGCATGGCAGCTTTGTGCGCAAGGCTCGAAAGGTTGCGGGAAGAGGCGGAGGAGAGCGAGTTGCTCGAGGAAGTTTCGCGGCTGCAGCTGGAATTCGAAGCCACATACCGGGCGCTCGACGATCGTCACCTGGGCGACTGACCGCGACCGTAATCACGCTAATTACTGATTGAATGCAGTTGAATAACTGCTGCGCCGGATGTCGGCCCGGCGACAGCGCCACTCTGGTCCTCCGCAGTTCCACAGACTTCATGGCACGTGCTGTCGCCGGCATACCTTGACTACACACCTATATAAACGCGGGAAATCCTCGACCAGTTGCACTAATTGGACATAATGCATAATAAAGTCAGGGTAATATTTCACCCATAATTTACTGAAAATTAGAGGTTTTACCGGGAACGCTTCAGGTCGGTCCGAAAAGATTCGTGGATGTAGGCGATGATGGCCGCGATTTCGTCAGGCGCCAGCACGTCTTTCCATGCGGGCATCGAGGTGCCCGGGATGCCGTGCAGGATTCTTTGTTGCATCGCCTGCCTGTCCTGCGCGAGGCGGAACTCCGGGTCGGTGAAATCGCGCGGCCGCGGCTCGAGAAAACTGCCGATCCAGTTACGGCCGGTGCCATCGGCCGCGTGGCAGAAGGCGCAGTTCTCCTGGTACAGCGGCCGACCGGCGAGGGCGCGGGCCGACAGTCTCTCAGGGTCCGGCGGGATGTCGTGCTGCGCGTACGGCGAGGCACCGGAGATCAGGTCCGCATTCGATTCGCGGTGGCTGAAGTGATCCCGCGGGTAGGACACGGCCCGAAGTTCCCACTCGGGACCGTCGCCGGTGCCCGCGTTCGGCTGGTCGTGACAGCTGACGCAGGCAGACTCAAAGAGCCGGCGGCCGCGCTGCTGTTCTTTGGTCAGCGATTCCCAGGGCGTGGAGAGCGGGACCGATCCGTCGATGAACGGGAAGGCGGCCGCGTAGCGCTCATGGTTCGTCCAGCCGTTCTCCGGCGAGTGGTAGCGGGCCTCGATGCGGTCCACCGACATGAATGACTGCCGGACGTACTCGGCGACTGATCGGGCTTCGGCCTCGTCGAGCACCGACGCGAAACTCACCATGCCCGTGCCCTCGCGGCCTTCGAGCACGGTCCTGACTATCCGTTCGATGGGGAATTCATCGGCCGTGACGCTGGTAAAATCGCGGGGTGGCGGCGTGAGGCTCGCGCTCGCGAGGGTCTGCGCGTCGCCCGCGTAGCCGTGGCACTGGTAGCAGTAGTAGCGGTAGATTGCCTCGCCGTCGGCGCTGGATTCGGCCAGCGCTGGCGCTGCCAGGACCAGCAAGATGGCACCGAGCAGGGCGGTGCGGATGGAGTTTTCGGCGGACTTGCTCATAATGCGAGCGAAGGATTCTAGCCACAAACGCCGGACAGGCAAGCCCCGGTGGGAAAGACGGCGGCGGAAGACAGAGAAATCGACGTGAAGAACAGTGTTACAACATGGCTGGCGGCAGGCGCCCTGCTGGTGGTCGCCGGCAGCGTGCTCGCGCGGTTCAATGCCGGCGGTGGCGACTGGCCGGCGGTCACGCTGACCGAACTTGCGGACGCAGACAGTATGGTCAGCTCCGCGAGTTTCGCGGGCGAGCCAAAACTGATCAACTTCTGGGGCTCCTGGTGCGTCGCGTGCCGCGAGGAGCATGCCGTCCTGCAGCGGTTGAGCGAAGCGGGCATTGCCCTGCTTGGCGTCAACCACCTCGACGAGCGCGACGATGCACTGCGCTGGCTGGATTACTTCGGCGATCCTTACGAGACCAGCCTTTATGATTCGGCTGGCATAATCGGTGAAGCGCTGGATCTGGAGGCTCTGCCGGTTACCCTGGTCATTGATGCCGAAGGTGCGATCCGGTACCGCCACCTCGGCGTATTGGACAAGAAGACCGCGGATACGGTAATAGTGCCGCTTTTGGACAATCTGCGAAGGGACCACTGAAATGCTGAGAGTGTTAATGTCCGCTGTCGTTCTCGCTTGCTTGCTGGTTGCGATTCCCGGGTCGGGTGTCGCAATGGCCGATGAAGCGTCCGTGACATTCGAGAAAGGTCTTGAGGCGTATAATCGCGGTGATCTTCCGGGAGCGCTGCCGCTATTCCGGCAGGCCGCCGATGGGGGGTCGGCCGACGCGCAGGCCTGGCTCGGCTACCTTCTCGATCTCGCCGAGGAAAACGCCGAGGCAGCGCGCTGGTATCGCGCCGCGGCCGAACAGGGCCACGCGGAGGGGTTGGCCGGACTGGCAGACATGTACGCGAAAGGCGAGGGCGTGGAGAAAGACCTTACAGAAGCCAGGTCGCTGTATGAAAAAGCCGCAGACGCCGGTCACGGCCGCGCGACGCGTGTCCTGGTTCACGCTTATGAAGACGGCGGTCTCGATGTCGAGCCCGATTCCGGCAAGGCAGCCTATTGGAAGTCGCGGGAAGCCGAGCTTTCCGACGACACGAACTGACAGGAAATATCATGACGTACAACAGATTCTGGCTGCTGCCGGTAACCGTTCTGCTCCCGTGGATGTGGGTCACCTCGGATGCATCGGACATTTTCAACGGCAGGGAAGTTTACGAGATGCATTGCCAGACCTGTCACGGTATGGACGGCCAGGCGTTCGAGCCCGGTGTGCCGGATTTCAGCCGTGGCGAGTCCCTTTATTCGCCCGACGTGGAACTGGTGCGCAGCCTGCGCGACGGTGACGGGCACATGCCGAGCTATCGCGGTCTCCTGAGTGACGAAGAGCTTCGCGACGTCATTGCCTATATTCGGACCCTGCAGCGATGAAGACAGGCATACGGTGGCTGCCCATTTGGGCGGCCGGCCTTTTTCTTGGTGCATGCGGCGGAGAGCAGGCGGGCCAGGAAAGTGCCGTCGTCTATGAAGTCGCCGACCGTTTCGAGGTGGGCAGCGGCATCTACGTGCGTGCGCTGGCCGTCGAGCCGGAAACGGATACGCTCTGGGTGGGGACATCCATGGGCGTTATGGAGATCGGTCTCGGAGCGCAGGAACTCAGGAATACGTTCACGCGCAAGGACGGCCTGGCGAACGAGTATGTTTTCGCCATTGGCGTCGACAGCCAGGGCTACAAGTGGTTCGGCACCAACGCCGGAGGTGCTTCGCGCTATAAGGATGGCGAATGGGACGTGTTCTTCCCAATGCACGGGCTCGCCGACTATTGGATCTATGCATTTGCAGAGCAGCGCGACGGCATTTACTGGGTCGGTACCTGGGATGGTGCCAACCGTGTCGACCTGAATACCATGGAGTTCACCAAGTACAAGGAAGAACTGATCAATGAATGGGTGTACGGCCTGGACGTCGACTCGGCGAATCGAGTCTGGTTCGGCACCGAAGGCGGCGTCTCCATGTACGATGGCGAGCGCTGGTACGAGTGGGACCACGACGACGGCGTTGGCGCCCCTAACGCGGATGCCCGTCCCGTGAGCCCGAACACCGGCCTCGGCACCCGCGAGCGTCACGACCTGAGCGTGCTCGTCGTTGGACGGGAGTCGTACAACCCGAATTATGTCTTCGCGACGCTGGTCGATACGGACGACGTCGTTTGGGTCGGAACCTGGGGCGGTGGAGTGTCGCGTTACGAAGATGGCGAGTGGCGCAACCTGTCGATGGCGGATGGGTTGGCCGGAAATATCGTCTACAGCGTCGGTCAGGACAGTACGGGGGCCATGTGGTTCGGCACCAATCGCGGCCTTAGCCGTTACGATGGTGCAACTTTCAGCAATTTCGATGTTTCGTCTGGTCTGCCCGGCAACGACGTGTACGCCATCGCGGCGACCGGGACAAGCGACGTCTGGGTAGGCACCCGGGATGGCGTCGCGCGCTTGTCACCCAATCAAACCGAAGAGTAAACCTGCATGAGTACGGTGAACCGGAATCTCTGGATCGTATTTTCTGTCGCGCTCGCGGCAATCGTCGCGGGGACAGTTTTTATGCGCTCCGCAACGCCCCCCGAGTCAAAGGGCGGACAGCTTTCGGACACCCCCGCGGTAACCCAGGGCGGCAAAGCCGGTCTGCCGGCGGCGAGCGGCTCGGTTGCGGCTGTCGATCCCGATGCGCATTTCACGCATTTCCGCGTCGGCGAGCGCAACGTCAAGACCATACTCTCGGATGGGGACATCGTATGGGTAGGAACGTCCGCGGGCGTCATCCGTTACGACACGCGCAATGACGATTACCGCCTGTTCGACACACGCACGGGGCTCCTCGCGAACGGTGTTTTCCACCTCGGCAAGATGAATGGACGCCTCGCAGTCGGCACCTACGGCGGCGGACTGTCCATCCTCAACGAGGCTGAGGACGGCTGGAATACCTACAACATCCCGGATGGTCTGGGGGACGGCTTTATCTACGATGCGCTGCAACTGGGCAACGGCGACGTGTGGATTGCTACCTGGTCCGGCGCCAATCGCGTGCGCGGCGGAGACCTCGACGATCGCGAAACCTGGGATCTCTACACGGTCGCCAATACCGGTGGCGCACTACCCAATGACTGGGTTTACGCGCTCCACGCCGGCAAGAACGGCGAGGTGTGGTTTGCCACGGAAGGTGGCCTGGCGCGTTTCAAGGACGAGGCCTGGCAAAACTGGACGCATGCAGACGGCCTGGGCGCAGACTATGAAATCGTGCGCGAGCAGATCGAATTCGACATGGATCCGGGCGAATATTCCAAGCACCATGCGCGGCAGAAAGTGGAGATGGGCCTGGAGGCCATCGAAGTCGCTTACAACCCCAACTACATTGTGGCGCTGGAAGTGGATAACGACGGTGTCGTCTGGTGCGGCACCTGGGGCGGCGGGCTGTCGCGTTTCGACGGCGAGTCCTGGAAGACCTACACGGTCGCCGACGGTTTGCCCGGGAACCATGTTTTCACGCTGCACGTGGATCCCGAGGGCCACCTTTGGATAGGCACGAGCAATGGCCTGGCGCGCTTCGATGACGGTGCTTTTACGTGGTACACGACGGAACACGGCCTGTTCTCGAACCAGATTTTTTCGATGGCAACCGCCGATGACGGCAGCAAGTGGGTCGGTGGTTTCGGTGGCGTGGCGCGCCTTGCGCGCCTCGACTGACGGTCCTACCGCGCCTCGTCCGGCGCGATGAACTGCCGGTAGACGTACTCCGTCACGTCGGCGATCTGGCCTTCCGTCAGGACCTTGCCCCAGGCCGGCATCTCCTTTCCTACGACCCCGTACTTGATGCCGTCGTAGAGATTGCCGCGGGTGAGGTACTGCCGCGTCGACGGGTCGCTGAAGTTGCGCGGTTTCGGGAAGATGAAGTACGCGCGCGGCCCGTCGCCACCGCCGTTCGCGCCGTGGCAGTCGACGCAGTTTCGGGCATATAGCAGCGCCCCCCGTGCCGCGTCTCCATCGTGGTGCTCCGCACCTGGGTCGCGAGGTCTGTCATCGCCGCCGATGGGCCCATATTCCGTGTTGCCGGGCAGCATTGCCGCGTGGCCGCTCGCGGCGTCCACGGGCGTCATGAACTCGCTGCGAACGTAATCGACCACCGCCATGACCTCTTCGATGCTGAGTTGTGTGCCGAATCCGGGCATCGGCGTGCCCGGCCGGCCGGCGATTACAGACGCAATCATTCGTTCGCGCGTCAGCTCCTGGCGCGACTCCTCGGTCCGGAAGTTGCGGGGCGGTGTCGCCAGCGAGGCCTGGCCCCAAACGGCGCCCCGGCCATCATCGCCGTGGCAGACCGAGCAGGATTCGGTGTAGATCGTGGCCACATCGATTGATTCATCCGCGGCGGCCGCGCTGCCGATCCCAATGCAGAACAAGAACGCACAAGAAAAAACGGATTTCTGATTCATGTAGCCAGCTTTTACTGCATTAGATTATCATTCGCAACTAGGTATTTGCCGACAGTCGTCTTCAGGTGTGAAGTGAATATACTCGCGCCGGGATTTCCGACTGAACGATGCGGCCGCCACTATACCAATGGTGAGGTCGAAGGCGGGAACGAGTACATAACATTATGATCCAGAGTATAGCTATGCTTCGAAATGCGACAGGAGGCCTTGCCGGCCGAATAGGGCGCGCTGGCCGCTTCCTTTGTATCCCGCTGTTTGCGGCGCTGCTTGTTTCCTGTGCGGCGCCGGGACCGACTGATTCCAGCACTGCCGAAGACCAGCCGGAACTGGTTTTCCCGCCACCGCCCGAGACGCCGCGTTTCGTTTTCGAGCGCACGATTCTCGGCAGCGCCGATATCACGGAGGAGGATAGCGAGGACAAGTGGCGAAGGATCCTGACAGGCGAGGTTGATGATTCGACAGGATTTTCCAAGCCTTTCGACGTCGAGGCCTGCCAGGGCCGGATCTACGTCAGTGACACGGTGCGCCGCTCGGTGATGATATTTAACGTTCCGACGGGTGAATTCAAAGAGATCGGCCTCGATGAGCCCGGCGTCTTGCGGAAGCCACTGGGCATGGCCGTGGACAGCGACTGCAACCTCTACGTTGTTGATGGCACGCTGAAACGGATCGTCGTCTACGACCAGGACGGCGATTTCCTGAGCGCTTTCGGCGGCAAAGACAAGTTTCAGCGGCCAACTCACGTCGACGTCGATACCGATGCCCGCTATGCCTACGTGGTAGACACGGGCGGCGTGAATACCGAGGAACATCGGATTCGCGTGTTCGACATCGCCACTGGTGAACTTGCCTTCGACATTGGCCACCGTGGCACCGAATCGGGGGAGTTCAACCTCCCCAAGGACATTGCGATAGGTCCTGACGGTCGTCTTTACGTCGTCGATAGTTCCAATTTCCGGGTACAGGTTTTCGAGTCGGACGGCACCTATGTCCACACATTCGGATCGATTGGCGTGCAGCCCGGGCAGTTTTCGAGGCCGAAGGGCGTCGACACGGATCCCGAGGGCAACGTATACGTAACGGACGCCGCATTCGGTAACTTCCAGATCTTCAACCCCGAGGGGCAGCTGCTGTTATTCGTGGGGTCGCGGTCGACGAGTCCCGGCGCCGCGAAATACATGTTGCCGGCAGGTATTGCCGTCGACGAGGACGGGCGCGTCTATATGGTCGACCAGTTCTTCCGCAAGGTGGACATCTACCGTCCGGCGGCGATAGGCGCTGCCGATGGGTTCTTGGGGGCCACGGCGACTACCTACTAGCGCGACCTGCTAGCGCGCTGGAGAGAAAGGAGGCTGCGCATGGACGTCGCGGTTAGGGATGAATTTGCAGACAAGCTGGACGAGGAGCAACGGTTTGTTAACGACGTGCTCCAGTGCTACAGCATCTACCGTAACAGCGACGCCGACGCGCGATTTGAGCTGCTCGATGCGGCGACAATCATAAGTGCCGAAGAAGGCCAGTCGCTTATCGTTGCCGGCTTTTGCGAGCCTTCGTGAGTATGTATTTTCGGCAACTTTGATGCGATTCGGGGAGATCATCGGTCTGGTCCGGGAAATCACGACCCGGCGGGTGAATCAGCGCTTGGCAGGGTACCTGCTCCGGCGGTTCGACGAGTCCGGCCAGCCGCCGCCGGTTGCCAAGGTAACGCAACACAATATCGCTACGGACCTCGGCACGGCGCGCGAGGTTGTGAGCCGACGACTCCAGGAATTGGAGGGTCTTGGCGCGCTGGAACTGCGCAGGGGCAGGATCGTTTTGAAAAATCGCGGGGTGCTGCGCCGCATCATTGATTGATGGGGGTATTTGGCACCCGGAGGTACAGTAAAGCCCCTAGCCTTTCGATCAAAAAATAGGTACTTTCCACTAAGTGTGACTATGTCACTGGCCCCATATTGTTGGGGCCAATAGGATGCGTACAGGGAGTTACTCAGTTCTTAGGGGAAGGTAAATCAAAATGATCAATAAGCTCAGGTTCTTAAGTCTTCTTGCTGTGTCAGGCTTGCTGTTTGCAGGTTCGTCGGCATTCGCGCAGTCCATCGTCAGCAGCAAGCACGACTTCACCACTGGCGGCAGCGCCCAGGGCAGCACGGGCAATACCGACGAGGTTTGCGTCTTCTGCCACACGCCACACGGTGCCGACACCACTGCACCGGTGCCGCTTTGGAACAAAGTATTGAACTCGAATCAGGGTCGTTTCACGCGTTATTCGACGCTTGCGACGCCGAGTTTCGATTCGCTCGAGGCGCCTGTGGGTTCGGTGTCGCTCGCGTGCCTGAGCTGCCACGACGGTACGCAGGCCATGGATGTCGTGCTGAACCAGCCGGGTTCTGGCGGCTACAATCCAGCCGGAGCTCAAATCGATAGCGGTGCGATCGTTGCGATGACCGGTACCCCGGTCCCGAACCTGGGCGAGGACCTTTCCAACGATCACCCAATCAGCATGCAGTATGGTGGCGGCGGTGCTTCGGATGGAGACACGGACGGCGTCTTCACCGGAACGCTCGGCGATCCCGACTTCAACGATCCCGTCAAGGCCACGATCAATAGCCAGGCGATTTGGTGGGTCGACAGCGGCGTCGGTACCGCGCAGGTTCGCGAGAAGACGGACATGCTGCTCTACACGCGCAGTGACGCCATCGGTGGCGGCGGTGCCGTTGAGCCATTCGTCGAGTGCGGCAGCTGTCACGATCCGCACAATTCGGACAACGCGGGCGGTACCCAGGTTTCCTTCTTGCGCACGAGCAATGCTGCGAGTGCGGTCTGCACGGCATGCCACACGAAGTAATCCGCGCGCCGAGCAGACTTGACACCTTAAACAATTGGGACTGAAGGATCGGCCCGGGCAACTCGCGGTTGTCCGGGCCGACTTGCGTAACGGAACAGGCATGAAAAGAGAATCATTCGCGTTCAGAGCATTACTTGCCGCACTTTCGATCTGCGTCGGACCGCAAGCAACATTCGCGGAAACGGCCGCCGCTGACGAGGTATTCGCGTCTGTGGGCGAAATTTCGATTTCCCGGGAGGAATTCGAGCGAGAGGTCTACGCCGCAGCGCGCCAGACCTATTACCACGGCGAGCCTCCCAGTGCGGCGGAGTACATCGAGTTCCGCAAGGGCGTGGCCGACCGGCTGATCGACCGGCAAGTATTGCTCGAAGAGGCGGAGCGCAGGGAGATCGAACCCGATACGGCCTCCATTGAGAAGCGTATCGCCCAATACGAGGCGCGTTACGGCGATACCGAGAGGTGGCAGTCGGAAGGACCTGCGATGGCAGCCGCGCTGCGCCAACGCTTCGAGCAAGACAGCATCCTCGAGCTGTTTGAAAAAGAAATACGCAGAGTTGACGAGCCGGACGCGGCGTCGGTGAAGACATTTTATGATGAGAATCCCGAGCTGTTCACCCAACCCGCCAGTAATCGCGTTGCGGTCATCCTGCTCGGCTTCGCGCCTTCGGCGGGCGCGTCGGGTGGGGAAGTGGCCCGTGAGCAAGCCGATCGCATTCTCGACAGGCTGGCAGCAGGAGCGGACTTCGCGGAGCTGGCCGCTCTGCATTCGTCAGACCCTTCGTCCCAGGCGGGTGGCGACATGGGTTACCAGCACCAAGGCGCGCTGAGCCCCGATGCGGAGGCTGCGATCGCCGAACTCGAAATCGGCGGTGTTTCCGCGCCGGTTCGCGTACTCGAGGGCATCGCGATATTCAAACTTCTGGATCGCAGGACGCAAACATTGCAGGACTACGCTGATGTCGAGGAACGCGCGGAACAACTTTGGATACGGCGCGCAGGCGACGAACGCTGGCAGGAATTGGTAGCGGGCCTGCGGGCGAAATCCGACATACGGGTTGATACCGACTATCTCGCCCATGTCCCGGGCTACGACGACTGAGTTATCGATGACGTACAGCGCACGCAGTCCGGTATTCAGCAGAGGCCGCGAAGTTGCGCTTGCGATGCTGGCCGCGGCGGCGTTTGCGCACATCGATGTTGCCGTCGCGCAGGTCGCGCCGATCGACCACGGCGGTTACGTCGAATATCAGTTGCGTACAACCCGGGGTGAGGAAGGCTTGGGTAATGACCAGCATCTGGCGACCTGGCGTGCGCGCGCATCGACATTCGTATGGCGACCATACATCCTGCTGCTGGATGGAAATCTCGGGCTGACTCGCACCCGCAACCTGGACTCCAAGAGCAAAAACGAAGGTACGATCGTGACGGGTGCCATCGCCGCCAATGCATTTGCCCGCAGCACCTTTCCGTTTCGACTTTATTTCCAAAGCCGAGATAGCCGCATTGACGGCGAATTATTCGACACGGATTTCACCACGCGCAACTGGGGCTTTTTGCAGCGGTTGGCCTCGAGACGGAACGGAGGAAGTGTGTCGCTCGAGTATCGCAACTCCGATACGGATGAGATCTCGGTCAACGGCACTACGGAGCAACGCAAGTTCGGCTCTGAGCTCTGGCAGCTCACCGGCAACCAGGCATTCGGGCGCAACGATTTTCGGCTGGTGACTTCGGCAAGAAAACTTACTCGCAGTGTGCCGGCTCAATCCCAGGACCGGATTCTGCTGAGCCTGCGCCACCAGTTTCGTGGCGGATTACGATTTAACATCGAGGACACGCTGTTCTACAGCGACGAGCGGCTTAACCTCCACAATTCTGAGCAGTTTCGGCGATTCCTGCAGTTCAATGGTTATTCGAACTGGCGACCGGCTACAGCAAAGCCGCTGATCGTAATCGGCCGTCTCGTGGCGCGGGGGGTCGAATCCGGTAACGGCACATCCCGCGGCTCGCATAACTATCTCCTGAGCGGTACGGCAACCTACCAGTATTCGCCGAACCTGACTTTTGGCGCCAGTGGGGGTGTCAACGGTAGCAGCGCGGACGATTCCGATAGTCAGACAGGTACGTTTCAGCGCTTGCGCGGTACGTATCGGGGACCTCAGATCGGCCTGGGCCGGATGTCGTACAACTGGGGCGGTTCCCTCGACCTGGCTAACCGCAGCGCACGCAACGACAGTGAAGATTCGTTACAGGTGGCTGGCGCCAGCTTTAATCACGGTCTGTCCCGAGTTTCGAACCTTCGCAGCGGCCGACAGTTGCAATTCAGTTTCACACAGACAGTAACGGCGCTGGCAGACACGCTGGATCGTCGTGAGCAGTCGCTGGTACACACGGCGTACGGGACACTGAGTCGGCAACGCGGCCGCACATCCAGCTATTTGCGCCTGTCCGCATCGGACCGACGGGTATTCGGTATTCGCCGTGATGAGTTCCAGCTGTTCTCTCTGCAAGGATCATCGCGTATGCAGATGAATCGCACCCGGTCGCTCAACGGCGGATTCTCGGTGCAATACAGCAATTCTTCCAGCCCGATGATGATGAATGATGATGCGACGGCCATGACAATGATGGACACGGGCTCCTTCACGTACGGCGTCAACCTGAGCTATGTCGACCGGGAGCTGTTTAGTGTCCGCAACCTGAATTTCCTGTCGGAGCTTCGTTATTTCAGCACGGAATTCCGAGACGATGACGAATTCGGCCGCGAGGACCAGTTTGACCCGAACCGTAGCGACAGCTCCTGGCGCAACGAGCTCACCTATCGCGTCGGCCTCCTGGAACTCAGGCTGCTGGCTGAGATGAGGGATGTCGACGGCAGGTGGAATGGTCGGGCATTCTTTTCGGTCAGACGCTACTACGGAACGACCTGAGAGGACCCGTTCCCGAGGACTAAGCCAAAAAGGGCGAGCGAAAACTATGGAAACACCAACGAGGTTATGGATGGCGCTGGCGCTCCTGGCGGTGCTGTTTGCCGCAATCTATTTCGAAGCGGCTCGGGCCGAGTACGGCGATGTCGTGATCAATGAATTCTCGGATGAAGCGGGTATGCGCCCGGTCGTTTTCCCGCACTGGTTTCATCGCGTCCGTTTTCGCTGCAAGGTCTGTCACGGGGATTTGGGTTTTAAATTCGAGGCCGGCGGCAACGGCATCAATATGCTGAAAATCATAGATGGCGAATATTGCGGCGCATGCCATGACGGCGACGTTGCGTGGTCCATCGAGAACTGTGATCTGTGCCATTCAGGGATTCCGAATACGCCCACCCAGGTTCACCATAGTACGGTGCAGAAGCTCGTCGCGACGCCTGAGCCGGCCGCGGAAGCGGCGTCGGAGGGCGAGCAATGACGGGCATCAATATGAGGAGCCTGGCAGTACTGATGATCGCAGGCGGGCTTGCGTTACTTGCAATGCTGTTGCTCGCGAGCTTGGCTGAGGCGCAGTCGGACCCGAACCGTTTCAATCGCCTGATGAAACCGGCAGCCGAACGTAATGCGCCGCCGCCCGAAGACGGCATTCATGACGCGGACAGTCCGGGCACCCATTTACTGCAGACGCCGCGGGAGGCATTTGACGCGCTGCCAGATTCCAAGTCCGGAAATTACGTGCAATGGAACGCGGCGATGGACGAGGGTCTCATCGAGCCCCGCAACAGCCTTACGATGGTGAGTACGCCGCCGATCGTGCTGGACCTCAATATTGTGCGCGAGGTCAAGGGCTCCATGCCAGACGTCGTCTATCCGCACAAGCAACACACGCAATGGCTCGATTGCTCCAATTGCCATCCTGCAATATTCATCCCGCAAAAGGGCGCGAACCAGATCAGCATGGCGTCGATTCTGCTCGGCGAAAAGTGCGGTGTTTGCCACGGAAAGGTGGCTTTTCCTGTCTCCGAATGCCGGCGCTGCCACTCGAGGCCCAAGGAACAGACCGCGGCCAACTAGTTCGGCCGTCGCAGAACCCAGGTGAACAAGATGAACAGCACTCTATTCGTGAGAATTGCTACCACCGGCCTTGCCGTCGTTGTGCTTGCAACCGGCAACGCGGTGGCTGCGGCAGAAGGCCCCGTCGCAAACGTTTCGTCGCGGCTCGTCTACGTCGAGCGCCTGCTGACCGAGTCTTCGGCCGCGCAGAAAGTCGATGCAAGCGCAAATGCAGAGGCGATCGAGATGAAAGCGCAGGCTCAGGCACATTTCGACAAGGCGAAGAGTCTGACCGAAAGCGGCGACAGCGGTGCTGCCGAAGCCGAGTTGCGTGAAGCGATCCGTCTCATGACGTCAGCGGCGCGTGCGGCGAATGGCGACGCCAAGGTTTCGCAAAAGCAGACCGACGACTACGGTTCGCGAAAAGACAGCGTGACGGCTCTCGCGACCGCACACGATCGCATAGCGACTGAGAAGGGCATGAAGGATATGAACGAGGCGCTGCAGGCAAGAGTCGCATCTGATCTTGCCGCGTCTGACGAATTGCTGGCGCAGGGTAAGGGTGACGAGGCACGTGTCATGCTCGACGGCACTTACGAATCGGTCAAGACTTCGCTCGAGGGTCTGCGTGGTGGGGACACCCTGGTACGGGAACTCAATTTCGAAACGCCCGAAGACGAGTACCACTATGAACTGGACCGCAACGATACGCATCGCATGCTTGTCGAGGTGTTGCTTGCAGAGAAGATGCAGGCAAGTCCCATGCGTAAGACCGCGGACGGGTTTATCGCCAAGGCCGGTGAACTGCGGAAACAGGCAGAAGAAGCGGCCGGCAAGAAGAAGTTCGAAGAGGCGATTCGTTTACTGGAAGATTCGACAAAAGAGTTCATTCGCGCGATAAGGAGCGCCGGCGTTTACATACCCGGCTGAGCGACAGTGAGACGTACCCGGGCAATCATCCTCCTGATCGTACTATCGGCGCTCGCCAGTGCGGTGGTGGGTGCCGGCAACTGGCAGTCGCTAAAAGATGACGGGTTGCACGACCCCTCGAATCCAGCGATCGGGGTTTTGCAGGAGCCCGGCGCAGCGCTGAGCGTCCTCGCACCCGATGGCGCGGGCAACAAAGTCGACTGGGTGCAGTCACTGCAGCAGGGCCTCATCGCACCAAGACCGAGCCTCGATGGCGACAAGGAGCCCGAGATTCGGGAAACCCGGGTGGTCATGAAGAACACCTACCCGATGCTGTACGTGACGTTTCCGCACAAACCGCACACACAGTGGATGTCCTGCGAGGCCTGCCACGACCGGATATTCGTGCCGCAAGTCGATGCCAATCCGATCAATATGGGCAAGATCCTCGAGGGCGAGTACTGCGGGCTTTGCCACGGCGCGGTTTCGTTCCCACTGACGGAATGCAATCGTTGCCATAACACGAACCCGGCATCGCTCGGCGGGGAAAGTGTTGTGACGGGAGAAGGGGCTCAATGAAGAGATGGTCGGGCCGCCTGCTGACAATGTTCGTGATCGCCGGCCTGGTTCCCGCCGTTGTCGCCTGGGCGGAATACGCCGACGTAACTATCAATACGCAATCCGAGGCGGAGGGCGTGGCTCCGGTCATTTTTCCGCACTGGTTCCATCGCATCCGATTCCAGTGCTCGGTTTGTCATGTAGACCTGGATATCAGGATGGGCGCCGGCACAACCGGGATAACCATGGAAAAACTGATCGATGGTCAGTACTGCGGTGCGTGCCACAATGGCAACATAGCCTGGTCGATTGACAACTGCGATTTGTGCCACTCCGGCCGCCCGGGCCTCGAGACCGGCGTCAAAGGCGGGCACGAGACAATGGGGCCGGGTCTTTATTGAGCGATACTGTGTCGAGTAATTGTAAGCGCAACCTGAATCTGATGATTGCGAGAAGGGTATCGGCTATCGCGATGCTCGGCGTACTGGTGTGTCTGGCGGCGTGCGCGATCGATTCGGGCGGCTACGTCCCGGGTGAGGATGCCGGGATTGAAGTTACACTCGTTCCCGTGAGCGCTATCGGCGGAGCCGGGGCCGTCAACCTGGACGGGAGTGGCGGAGTGAGCCAGCTCGGTTTTGCGGCAGCGGTGGCTGCGCGCGCCGGGCAGGTGTTCATCGTCGACAGTATGGCGCAAGGTCTCGTGCGGGCGGATGTGTTCGGAAATGAACTGCGCCTGATCCGGGAACTTCAGGATGCCAGTACCTCGGGCCTCTACGTCACCCGGGACCTGATCATCTACGTCGTGGACCGGCACAGCCGTGCAGTTCTCGAGATCAGTGACACCGGCTTGGAACGGCGAAGGTATGCCGATCCCAAACTGATTCCTGGACCAGTGGATGTAACGGAACTCAATTGGGGCGCAGCAATCGTCATTGCGGATGAGCTGTCGAAACGGCTTGTGCTGTTTGACAGCCTGTCAAACCCGACCGGGATGATAAATTCGATGCTGTCGCCGGTAATGACAGCAGCGTCGATCGGAGCGATCGCCGCAAGCAACGGATCAGTCTTCGTGTTGGACACAGCTTCACGCGAGGTAACACAGCTTGATCTCCAGGGGCGGCCCATAGCGAATTACGGTGAGGACGCGCTACTTGCGCCGGTGGCGATCTCGGCGGATGAGTGTGGTCGCGTGTTCGTCGCTGACGGTCATGCGGACGGGTTGTTTGTAAGCTCGTACGAGTACCAGGGAACGAATTCTCGCGCTGCGTTGCCCGGGGAGATTGCAACGGCGGTTACCGATCTCTGGATCGACGGCAGCGAACTTTACGTCGCTGCGGGGCCTTTCGGCGTCCGTGTCTTCTCTATTCAGCCCGGGTGCGCAGGACGATGAGGGGCGTCGGGGTTGGCTTCATCCTTGGATTGCTGAGCGGCTGCGCAGCCGCACCGGTCGAGATGGTCTATTTCCCGGAGGACCGCGCGCCGGAAACGCGGCTGGTCTGGCCGGGTCCTCCCGAAACGCCGCGGCTGGCTTACGCCGGGGAGTTGATCGGCGAGGAAAACTTCCGCGCGGTCGACGGGGAGCGTGACGGCGCGGCCTTGCGAGTGTTGCGCTGGATTGCAGGAATCGGCCGCGGTGACGAGGACACCAGGGAATTGATCCGTCCGCAGTCGGGCATGGTAGACGAATTCGGCCGCATACTCATAACCGACGCTGGCCGCGAGGCGGTCGTGGTTTTCGACGAGGTGTCCGGCGCGCTGAGCTTCTGGCAGGAAGCGGAGCGAGGCGGGAGCTTCCGGTCACCGGTCGGCATCGCGTCGGACGGCGTCGGCGGCTACCTGGTCGCGGACGCGGACATCGGTTACCTGGTGCGCCTGAATGTGGACGGCGACCCCGCCGGAAGTATCGGGGAGGGGGTGCTCGAACGGCCGACAGGCTTGTGCCGCAGTGAGATATCGGGCGAGATATTCGTCGCCGATTCTTCGGCACACGACATCAAGGTATTCGACACGTCCGGGCGCCTGCTCAGGCGCATCGGCGGACGGGGGCTTGATGCGGGTAGTTTCAACGGCCCGACCCACCTGAGCTGCAGCGGGGACAGGCTGTACGTTACCGATACCCTGAATGCGCGGGTGCAGGCCCTGTCACTGGCAGGGGAACCGCAGGCGAGTATCGGCAAGCGCGGACTGTTCGTCGGCAACCTGGTACGGCCAAAGGGTGTCGTCACGGATCTCGACGGTCACGTCTACATCGTCGAGTCGTATTACGACCATGTGCTGGTGTTCAACGAGAGCGGCGATTTGCTGTTGCCCATCGGCGGCACCGGGAGCGAGGCCGGCCAGTTCTTCCTGCCGGCGGGAGCCTGGACGGACGACGGTCGCCGCCTGTTCGTGGCCGACATGTTCAACGGGCGTGTGGTCGTGTTTGACTATCTTGGTGGTGGGTCATGAACCGCCGGGCCGCTCTCCTGGCATTGGCGATATTCGTTGCGGGCGTCGGCACGCACCTGGCATCGCGCGCTCAATCCACCAACGACATCGAGAGCACTCCGCACAACCTGTCCGTAAGCGGCCCGGGCACGGTCCGGGCAAACAGTGAATCGCAGGTTTGCGTGTTTTGCCACACACCACACGGGGCGACCAATTCCCCGGGCGCGCCGCTGTGGAATCGCGCCCTGTCTGAAGAGACGTACACGACCTACAGTTCATCGTCACTCGATGCCGAGACGATTGCCGGCCAGCTTGCGCAACCGGCGGGAAGTTCCAAGCTCTGCCTCTCATGTCACGACGGCACCCTGGCCATCAGTTCGGTAAACGTTTTGACCGGGCAGGTCGACGTGACGATCCCGATCACTGGCGCCGGCCCCGGGGACACTATGCCTGCGGGTGCGGGTGTGGAGACAGGCTTCACGCGCAACCTGGGGACGGATCTCTCCAACGACCATCCGATTTCACTAACGTACGACACGACGCTCGCGAACGCGGATGGTGAGCTGCTCGACCCTGCAGTCACGGCTCACATTGCGATCCGGCAGCCGGGCGTAAGGCCGCCGGTACCGTTGGAGAATACCGGTCCCGGCGGCGCGGGCCAGGTCCAGTGTGCGACCTGCCACGACCCGCACGTCATCGACACCAGCATTTCGCCGACCAACAAGTTCCTGCGGCTGAAACGTTTTCAGCAGAACCAGCCGGCCGGACAGTTCGATGCCGACACAGACATTAACTGTCTCGCCTGCCACGAGAAGGATGGCTGGTCGACCTCGGCACACGCCGACCCACAGGTGGCCGACGAGACTTACCAGCAACAGCCGGCGCAGCTACGGGAATTCCCGAACGGTTTGCCGGTGTGGCAGGCTGCCTGCCTGAACTGCCACGATACGCACAGCGTACACGGCTCGCGCCGTCTCTTGCGCGAGGGTACGGATGCGCCCGGCACGCCGAAATCCGGTGGCCAATCGGCGATCGAAGAGACCTGCTATCAGTGTCACTCCGCTGCGCCGATCGTCAACAATCCGAATGGCGACGTGGCGGACATCCAGACCGAATTCGGTCTCGGTATTCACATGCCGATCACGACGGCCGACCAGCGCGCGACGACCGAAGTGCACGATATCGTCGACGGCGACCTGATTGAGCCGCGGGGCCAGCTGGGACGTGGCGACCACAACAACCGCCACGCCGAGTGCACGGATTGCCATAACCCGCATCGTGTCATGCGCAACACGCGCTTCGACGGTGTCGGCACCACGGCGCAGGCCACTCATGATCATTCGGCCGGCCACACCAATATTGCCTCGGGCGTGTTGCGAGGCTCCTGGGGCGTCGAGCCGGTCTACGGCAACGACGCGTTCCTGTCGTTGCCGACAACGTACGAGGTCAAGCGAGGCGACGGCGGCGTCGGAGCGAGCGCGTCGGTGAATGCGCCGCACGTAACCCGCGAATACCAGGTGTGCCTGAAATGTCATTCCGACTATGGTTTCAATGACGATGGTGTCTACCCGATCGGCACACGTCCCAACGTCGGTGCATCCGGTGGCGCCACTTTGTCGGGAACGAACGATCTCGAGCAGTACACCAACCAGGCCATGGAGTTCCAGGCGCCGCTCGGCGACCGTGGCGAACCGGGCGGCAACCACCGCTCCTGGCACCCGGTGATGCGTGAGACGGGACGCGATGCGGGAACGCGCAACATGAGCGCCAGCACGAACCTGTTCCTGTCCCCATGGGACGGCGCAAACATCGGCAGCCAGACTATGTACTGTTCCGACTGTCACGGGCGCAACACGGCCAACGGTACCGCGGAGCCACCGGCAGGCACTCCGTGGGGCCCGCACGGATCCGAGAACAATTTCATCCTCAAGGGCACCTGGGACAACACGACCGGCAACAATAACTCGGGAATCTGTTTCCGTTGCCACAACCGCGCGAATTACGCGACCGATACGTTTGACGGCGATGGCGATCAGTATGCCAGCGGCTTCGGTGGCCCGAGGAACGTCAATTTGCATCATGAGCACGCCAAGCGGATTGACCGGCCAAATTTACGGTGTGTCTGGTGTCACGTTGCCGTACCGCACGGCTGGAAGAACAAGGCGCTGCTCGTCAACCTGAACGACGTTGGACCGGAGGCCGGCCTGGCTCCGGGCACGGAGGTTTCGATTACGGGAGGTACGTCCTATACCCAAGGGCCATACTACCTAAACGCAAAACTCAAGATCCTCAATTTCGCAGCGAGCGGGACCTGGGTTGAGGGAGATTGTGGCTCGGCCAGCGGTGAGGGTGGGACCGGGGGAGATTGGATGGGCACCGTGTGCAGTGCGCCGCCATGAAGACGATGCTGAAATCATTGGCGTCGCTGAAACTGACGATGGTCGGGCTTACCGGGCTGATCGCGAACAGTTTCGCGATCAGCCAATGGCCTGACGAAGCCATACCGTGGCTGGTATTACCGCTGTCGCTGCTCGCCGTGAACCTTTTCGCCGCGCTGTTCGTGAAGCACGCGTTCCGTCAGCAGGCGGCGCTATTGCTGTTCCATGTGGGCCTGCTTGCGGTTCTCGTGCTGGTCGCTGCCGGAGTCTTGATGCGTTTCGACGGTAGCGTCGAGGTCGTGGAAGGCACGCCTTTTGATGCGTCAAATGTCACGGCGCGGGGAGGGGGCTGGCTGCATCCGAATCGGCTCGACCGTGTGCAATTCACGCAGGGTCCGCTCGAAGTGCGCTACCTGACGGGCCTGCGGCGCGATACCACGCACAGCCAGGTGGCCATCGGTCGGCCGGACGGCACGAAGATTGAGCGGGATATCGGCGACCGGCAGGGTTTCACGGCAAACGGTTACCGCTTCATGACCACGTTCAACAAGGGCTACTCGGTGCTCCTGCTGTGGCGCGATGAGCAGGGCCGCGAGAGCCTGGGTGCGGTCAATTTCCCGTCGTATCCGAAGTTCGACTGGAAGCAGACGAACGATTGGACCACGCCGTCCGGCGAAACGCTGACCTTCGAGCTGAAACTCGCGGAGCGGGTGCCGGAGGACGA
>JAACFJ010000144.1 GCA_009937505.1 Gammaproteobacteria bacterium | reverse complement strand
AACCTCGATGCCGAAGTCATCCCCATAGGCTGCTCGCCCAACGGCCGCAATATCAACGACGGCTGTGGCTCCACGAAGCCGGACCTGCTGCAGCTCACGGTCCCGGCCGTGGGCGCGGACATCGGCATTGCGATTGACGGCGATGGCGATCGGGTGGTTCTCGTCGACGAGACCGGCCGGCTGGTGGATGGTGACCAGATCCTGTACGTACTGGCGATCGCGTGGCAGGAGGAAGGCAGGCTGCATGGACCCGTTGTGGGCACGGTGATGAGCAATCTCGGCCTCGAGCGAGCGCTGCAAGAGCGAGATATCGAATTCAGGCGGGCTGCCGTGGGCGACCGCTACGTACTCGAGGCCCTGAAACAGGGCGGCGGCGTGATCGGTGGCGAGACATCCGGCCACATGATCGTCCTGGACCAGACCACCACGGGTGACGGACTGATCACCGCCCTGCAGGTGCTCGCCGTCATGAAGCGGACGGGCAGGAAGCTGTCGGACCTGGTGGCCGGCATGCCCAAGTACCCGCAGACGATGCTCAACGTACGTACGGAACAGCGCATGGACCCGGACGCATCGCCGCAGATCCGGAAGGCCGTGACTGCGGCCGAGGACGAGCTGGCCGACAGCGGGCGGATCGTGCTGCGCGCTTCGGGCACAGAACCGGTCATCCGCGTCATGGTCGAGGGCCAGGATGAGAAGCAGGTGAATACGGTCGCCGAGCGCCTGGCAGCGGTGGTCGCCGAGGCTGCCCGCTGAAAAATCCCAGACAGGGCGTAAAAGTCCTGATTTCACATTGATTTGCGGCGTTGGCCCCGGTATCCTTGCGCGCCATTTCGACCCCCACAGGTAGACCCTTATGCGCAATTTCCTGGTTGCCGGAAACTGGAAAATGCACGGCGATGCAGCGAGCAACCGCGAGCTCGTCGCGGGAATACTCGAGGGTGCGGCTGCAGCTGAGAACGTCAGCCTGCTCGTATGCCCGCCATTCCCCTACCTGGCGTCGGTGGCGAGCCAGCTGGAGGGCTCGAGTGTGGAACTCGGGGCACAGAATGTCTCGGAACACGAGACTGGTGCCTACACCGGCGAGGTGTCGCCCGCGATGCTGCGCGACGTAGGTTGCCGATACGCGATTGTCGGCCACTCGGAGCGGCGTACGCTGTACGGAGAGACCAGCGCCCAGGTGGCCGAAAAGATGGCGGCGGCGCTGGGCGCCGGCCTGATGCCGATACTTTGCATCGGCGAGACGCTCTCAGAGCGCGAATCCGGCAGCACCGAGCAGGTCGTCGGCGAGCAGCTCGCAGCGGCGGTCGAACGTAACGGTATTGCTGCATTTGGCTCGTCCGTCGTCGCTTACGAGCCGGTCTGGGCGATCGGCACCGGCAAGACGGCTACGCCGGAACAGGCCCAGGACGTACATCGGTACATACGGTCCGTCCTGGCGGGACATGACGCGTCTGTCGCAGAGAACGTGCAGATACTGTACGGCGGCAGCGTGAAAGGGGACAATGCGGCAGGTCTTTTCGGCATGCCCGACATCGACGGCGGGCTGATCGGTGGTGCTTCGCTGAAGCCCGCGGATTTCCTGGCGATAGCCAGGGCCGCAACGGAAATTTGAGGAAACGATGACTACCATGCAACAGGTTGTGCTCATTGGGCACACGCTCATAGCAATTTTGATAATCGTGCTCGTGCTCCTGCAGCGTGGCAAGGGAGCGGATGCCGGTGCCGGTTTCGGCGCGGGCGCGTCCGGTACGGTTTTTGGTTCGCGCGGCTCTTCGAGCTTCTTTTCCCGCGCCACGGGGATTCTCGCTGCCGCGTTCTTCGCGAGCAGCCTGACGCTCGCCTACCTCAGCAGTCAGCGCACGACCGGCCCGACAAGCCTGCTTGATGATGCACCGGTCGTCGAACAGGAGGCCGAGGCCGTGCCGCTCGAGGAAGGCGAAGTCGAGGTTCCGCTCCCGGGCACGGCCGTTGAGCAGCCGGCCGAAGAAGCTATCGGCGCATTGCCCTCACTCGAGGAGGAAATGCCTGCCGAGGACGCTCCGGCCTACTGCTCTGGTGGTGGAATTGGTAGACACGCTGTCTTGAGGGGGCAGTGGCGCAAGCCGTGCGAGTTCGAGTCTCGCCCAGAGCACCATCTCTCTAGTCACATTTCAGCGCCCGGAAGGCCGACAGGGCCTGTTCAACGCGCCCCGCGCTGATACAATGGCGCGCTGGTGGAGCGAGCCAACGCCCGTCCCGGTCACGGTCAATAATGTTACAAGAATACATACCTGTGCTTATCTTCCTCGGCGTGGCGGCAGCCCTGGGCGGCGTCCTGCTCGCGCTCGGCTTTCTCATCGGCCATGGGCGCAAGGACGAGGAGAAATTGTCGCCTTACGAGTGCGGGTTCGAAGCCTTCGACGATTCTCGAATGAAGTTCGACGTTCGCTATTACCTCGTCGCCATCCTGTTCATCATTTTCGATCTCGAAATCGCGTTCCTGTTTCCGTGGGCCGTGTCCCTCGACACCGTAGGCCGCTTCGGCATTGCCGCGATGGGAATATTCCTCGCGATCCTCGTCGTCGGCTTCATCTACGAGTGGAAGAAGGGGGCGCTGGAATGGGATTAGCGCAGGAATCGCTGCCGCAGGAATCCGCGACCGAAACCACCGCCGCATCAGCCGGGGATAGCCTCCAGCAGAAAGGCTTCGTCGTCACGAGCGTCGATACAGTGATGAACTGGGCGCGGACCGGCTCGCTGTGGCCCATGACGTTCGGCCTGGCCTGCTGCGCGGTCGAGATGATGCAGGCCGGCGCCAGCCGCTACGACCTCGACCGCTTCGGCATCATCTTCCGGCCCAGCCCGAGGCAGTCGGACTGCATGATTGTCGCCGGCACGCTGACCAACAAGATGGCGCCGGCCCTGCGCAAGGTCTATGACCAGATGCCCGAGCCAAGATGGGTGGTCTCTATGGGGTCCTGCGCTAACGGTGGCGGCTACTACCATTATTCCTATTCGGTCGTAAGGGGTTGCGATCGGATCGTTCCCGTCGATGTATATGTTCCGGGGTGTCCTCCGACGGCGGAGGCCCTTATTTACGGGCTCATTCAACTGCAAAACAAGATTCGCCGCACCAGCACGATAGCCAGGCGATAAAAAAACAGGCATGACTGATCGTTTCGAGACATTGGCTGCTCGTATTGACGAGCGCTTCGGTGAACAAATGCTCCGCGTCGAGTCCAGCTGTGGCGAGTTGACCTACGAGGTCGACAGGGACCACCTGGTCGAGGTGGCCACGGCGCTGCGTGGCGAAATCGGTTTCGAAATTCTCATCGACGTCTGCGGGGTCGACTACCTGACCTACGGCAGCGACGAATGGCTCACTCAGAGCGCCACCGACACCGGCTTTAGCCGCGGTGTCGAACGCGAGCCGGTGATCCTTGACGAGGCCGACGAATTCGACCCGAGGCGGTTTGCGGTCGTTTACCACCTGCTGTCGCTGCAGCAAAACGTACGGATGCGGCTGCGGGTATTCACGGGCACAGCCAATCCGCCGATCCTCCACTCGGTCGTGGACATCTGGAATTCGGCCAACTGGTTCGAACGCGAAGCCTTCGACATGTACGGCATTCTGTTCGAAGGTCACCCCGACCTGCGGCGCATCCTGACTGACTACGGATTCATCGGCCATCCGTTCCGCAAGGACTTCCCGCTGATCGGCAACGTCGAAGTGAGCTACGACGAGGAGAAAGGCCGGGTGGCCTACCAGCCCGTCAGCATCGAGCCACGTACGCTCGTTCCACGCGTCATTCGCGACGACAACCGCTACTCGGCGGACCTGAAGGACAAGACGGATGGCTGAGATCCAGAGCTACACGATGAATTTCGGTCCGCAGCACCCGGCCGCGCACGGCGTACTGCGGCTGGTGCTCGAACTCGAGGGCGAGGTCATCCACAAGGCCGATCCCCACGTCGGGCTGCTGCACCGTGCCACCGAGAAGCTCGCGGAGTCGAAGCCGTTCAGCCAGAGCATCGGCTACATGGACCGGCTCGACTACGTCTCGATGATGTGCAACGAGCACGGCTACGTTCTTGCTATCGAAAAGCTGCTTGGCATCGAGGTGCCGATACGCGCGCAGTATATAAGAGTGATGTTCGACGAGATCACGCGCATCCTCAATCACCTCATGTGGCTCGGCGCGCATGGCCTCGATATCGGCGCCATGACCATCTTCCTGTACTGCTTCCGTGAGCGCGAAGACCTCATGGATCTCTACGAAGCAGTCTCCGGCACGCGCATGCATGCGACTTATTACCGGCCCGGAGGAGTCTACCGGGACCTGCCGGAGACGATGCCCAAGTACCAGGAGTCGAAATTCCGCAGCAAGAAGGAAGTCGAGCGGATGAATGCAGACCGGCAGGGTTCGCTGCTCGATTTCGTGGAGGCATTCACCGACAAGTTCCCGGGCTGTGTCGACGAGTATGAGATGCTCCTGACCGACAATCGCATCTGGAAGCAGCGCACGGTCAACATCGGCGTGGTGTCGCCGGAGCGGGCCATGCAGCTCGGCTTCAGCGGGCCGATGCTGCGCGGTTCCGGGGTCGAGTGGGACCTGCGCAAGAAGCAGCCCTACGAAGTTTATGACCAGATGGACTTCGACATCCCCGTCGGCGTCAACGGCGATTGCTACGATCGCTATCTCGTGCGCGTCGAAGAACTCCGCCAGTCGAACCGGATCATAAGGCAGTGCGTCGACTGGCTGCGCAATAACCCGGGCCCGGTCATGATCGACGATCGCAAGGTGGTAGCACCGAAGCGCGTCGAGATGAAGGACGACATGGAATCGCTGATCCATCACTTCAAGCTGTTCACGGAAGGCTATTGCGTGCCGGAAGGCGAGGCATACGCGGCCGTGGAGCATCCGAAAGGCGAGTTCGGCGTTTACCTGGTTTCCGACGGCGCCAACAAACCGTACCGCCTGAAAATTCGGGCGCCAGGGTTCGTACATTTGTCCGCGATGGCGGAGATGGTGGAAGGCCATATGCTGGCCGACGTCGTGGCCGTGATCGGCACGCAGGACATCGTATTTGGTGAGGTGGACCGATGAGCAGCGACATGCGTCTCTCCGAGCACGTTCGTGAGGAGATCGAGCACTGGAAAGCGCGATTTCCGGAGGACCGGCAGCGTTCCGCCGTGATTGGCGCCCTGCACGCCGTACAGCACGAGAACGACGGCTACCTGACGCCCGAACTCATGGATGCCGTTGCCGAGTACCTGGAGCTGCCAAATATCCAGGTCTACGAAGTCGCAACTTTCTATTCGATGTTCCAGACGAAGCCGGTGGGGCGCCACAACGTCGCCATCTGTACCAACGTGTCCTGCATGCTGCGCGGCGCCGAGGAGATCGTCGAGCATGTCGAAAACAAGCTCGGCGTCAAGCTCGGCGAGAGCACGGAAGACGGGCGCTTCTATCTCAAGCGTGAGGAGGAGTGCCTCGCCGCCTGCTGTGGGGCACCGATGATGATGGTGAACCACAAGTACTACGAGAACCTGAACACGAAGCAGGTCGACGATATCCTGGACGGACTCGACTGATGGCCTTTGAGCAGAATCTCGTTTGTTTCACGACGCTCGGCGAGGAGAACTCGTGGGCATTCGCCACCTACGAGAAACACGGTGGTTATGAAGCGTGGCGCAAGATCCTCAATGGCGAGATGTCGCCAGCGGACGTGATCGACACGGTCAAGGCCTCCGGATTGCGCGGCCGCGGCGGCGCCGGCTTCCCGACCGGGCTGAAATGGAGCTTCATGCCCAAGGGCTACGAGGGGCAGAAGTACCTGGTCTGCAACTCCGACGAGAGCGAGCCCGGCACCTGTCACGACCGCGAAGTCCTGCGTTACAACCCGCACGCACTGGTAGAAGGAATGGCCATCGCCGGCTATGCGATGGGCGCTACAATCGGCTACAACTACATTCGCGGCGAGTTCATGGAGGAGCCGGTGCCGCGCTTCGAGGCGGCCGTCAAGGAGGCTTACGAAGCCGGTCTGCTCGGCAAGAACATCGGTGGTTCCGGCATCGATTTCGACCTGCATACATTCGTCGGCGCGGGCGCCTACATCTGCGGCGAGGAGACGGCGCTGCTCGAGTCGCTCGAAGGAAAGCAGGGCAAGCCCCGCTTCAAACCGCCGTTCCCGGCAAACTACGGCCTGTACGGCAAGCCCACCACGATCAATAACACGCAGAGCCTCGCAAGCGTCCCCGCGATCCTTCGCAACGGCGCCGCCTGGTTCGCCGGTCTCGGTCCGGAAGGGTCGGGTGGCACGGCATTGTTCTCCGTCTCCGGGCACGTCGAGAAGCCGGGTAACTACGAATTGCCCATGGGGATCCCGTTCAAGGACCTGCTGGATATTGCAGGCGGCATGCTGGGCGGCCGCAAGCTGAAGGCTGTCATCCCCGGTGGGTCGTCGGTCCCGGTCATGCCGGGCGAAATCATCATGAACTGCACCATGGATTACAACTCGCTGTCCGAGGCTGGTTCGTCTTTCGGAACCGGAGCAGTCATGGTCATGGACGAGACCACCTGCATGGTCAAGATCCTGCGGCGGATTTCGCGCTTCTACATGGCGGAGTCCTGCGGGCAGTGTACGCCGTGCCGCGAAGGCACCGGCTGGCTTTACCGCATGCTCACGCGCATCGTGGAGGGCCGCGGCCAGGAAGAGGATCTCGACAAGCTTCTCGATGTCGCGAACAAGATCGAGGGCCACACCATTTGTGCGCTCGGCGATGCCGCGGCGTGGCCCGTGCAGAGCTTCCTGAAGCATTACCACCACGAATTCGAATACATGATTCGTAACCACGGGCGGAGCATCGTCGATGCCGCTCCGGGAGAGGCTGCCTGACGATGAGCGATGACATCGTAAACATCGAAGTCGACGGCAAGCCGGTGGAGGCCCGCAGGGGGCAGATGATTATCGAGGCGACGGATGCGATCGGCACCTATATCCCGCGCTTCTGCTACCACGAGAAGCTGAGTATTGCCGCCAATTGCCGCATGTGCCTCGTCGAGGTGGAGAAGGCACCGAAGCCGCTGCCGGCCTGTGCAACACCGATCAACGAAGGCATGAAAGTGTTCACCCGGTCGCCGTACGCCATTGCCGCGCAAAAAGCGACGATGGAGTTCCTGCTCATCAACCATCCGCTCGACTGTCCGATCTGTGACCAGGGCGGTGAGTGCGAGCTGCAGGATCTCGCGGTGGGCTACGGCCGCGACGTCTCGCGGTACAACGACGGCAAGCGCGTCGTCAAAGACAAGAACATCGGTCCGCTCGTGTCCACGGACATGACGCGCTGCATCCATTGCACGCGCTGTGTCCGCTTCGGCCAGGAAATTGCGGGTATCCCGCAGCTCGGCACGACGGAGCGCGGCGAGAACATGAAGATCGGCACCTACATCGAGCAGAGCGTCGATCACGAGTTATCCGGCAACATCATAGACCTCTGTCCGGTCGGTGCCCTGAACAACAAGCCTTACCGCTACAGTGC
>JAACFJ010000032.1 GCA_009937505.1 Gammaproteobacteria bacterium | reverse complement strand
AAAATCTATAAAAATTCTCTAAACGTTTGACTTAATTGAATAAGTTTCAGAAAATGCGGCCAATCACGAGGCGTCTCCGAGCGCTTTTTGGGCCGGAAATGTGACGTAATTGGCAGCCGTGGCAATGCCGGAACGACATATTATAGCAATGCCGCGACAGGCCCGGTTTTAAACCGCAAATATGGAGCACCCGCGAACTATGGTCCCCCGCACACAAAGCCTGAACACCCTCATTCGGTTCGCCGCTGTTGCGCTGGCCGCCACCCTGGCCGGTTGCTCATTGAACCCGTTCGCAGATGATGATGACGACGCCGCGATTCCGACACCGGCGAGTTCACCGCCTCCGAGCTATGACAGCTCTGCGGAGTCGTCGGTTCCCGAATACAGCAGCCCGGTCGTGCAGCGCGTTAGCGAACCGGTACCGCTCGCAGACAACCACCCGAATGAATACGTAGTACAGGTCGGCGATACGCTGTGGGATATCGCCGCAACATTTCTGAAGGATCCGTGGTTCTGGCCCGAGATCTGGCACATCAATCCCGAAATCGAGAACCCGCACCTTATTTACCCGGGTGACGTTCTCGGGCTCGTCTATATCGACGGCCAGCCGCGCATAACCAACGTGCGTGCTTCGACTTATCGCCTTTCTCCGCAGGCGCGCATGTCGCCGATTTCCCAGGCGGTAACCAGCATCCCTTACGAATCCGTGTCCGCGTTCCTTTCGAGCGGCGCAGTACTGGAGAAACGCGAGTCGGACCGCCTGCCGTACTTGCTGGAAACCCGCGGCGACCACCTCATGGCGGCGGCCGGCAACGTCGTCTACGTTCGCGGACTCAATGACGCCCAACTCGGCTCGCGCTATAACGTCGTGGAAGTGGGCGGCCCCCTCGTCGATCCTGACGACAACAAGCTGATCGGCTACCAGGGCAAGTTTATCGGCGAGGGCACCCTTCGCCGCACCGGTGACCCGGCAACGGTCGCATTGACGGACACTAGCCAGGAAGCGGTTCCCGGCGACCGGTTCATTCCGGAGTCGGTCGATATCCCGCTCAACTTCTATCCGCGTTCGCCGAGCAGTTCGATCGACGGCCGCATCATCTCGGTCGTAGGCGGAGTAACCCAGATTGGCCAGTACCAGGTTGTCGTTTTGAATCGCGGCACCAGGGACGGTCTTTCGGTCGGTGACGTGCTGACCGTGTTCCAGACCGGTGAAACCGTGAAGGATCGTTTCGGCGGCGGCAAAGTGCGTTTGCCCGACGAAGAGGCCGGCACGCTGATGGTGTTCAAGGTATATGACCGCATCGGCTACGGGCTCGTAATGGAAGCCACGCAGGCGATTCACATTCACGACACCGTGCGCAATCCCACCTGATCGCGACACCTTACGTTCATGAAGACGGCGCCTGCGGGCGCCGTTTTTTTTGCGTGTAGCACAAAGAATAATCGTGCCGCATCACGACGCCGCCGCGGTATTATTGAGCGACTCAAGCGCTTGATCCGGGATCCGCGGTGGACGACAACGAGTGGTTACAGCACGAGAACCACCACCTGGTCAGGGTCGGAGATGATGCCTATCCCGACCTTCTTGCGGGCATAGCCGGCCCGCCTGCACAACTCCATATCAACGGCAATCCGGAATTGTTGCACCTGCCGGCCCTCGCGATTGTCGGCAGCCGCAACCCGACGTCCGGCGGCGCGCGGAATGCCTTCGAGTTCGCACGGCATCTCGGCGCGACGGGATTCTGCATCGTGAGCGGTCTCGCCCAGGGCATTGACGCCGCCGCGCACCGTGGCGCGTTGGCGGCGGGGGCCCCGACGGTCGCCTTTCTCGGTCACGGCATCGACCGCGTTTACCCGGCCGCCAATCGTGAACTCGCCCGGGAGATCGCCCGGCACGGCGCCCTGGTCAGTGAATTCCCGCTTGGCACCGCACCCGGCCGGGCGCTTTTCCCGCAGCGGAACCGGCTGATCAGCGGTCTCAGCCTGGGCACACTGGTCGTCGAGGCCGCGCGGCGCAGCGGCTCCCTCATTACCGCGCGTCTGGCTGCGGAACAGGGGCGGGAAGTCTTTGCGATCCCGGGTTCAATCCATAACCCGCTGTCTCGCGGCTGCCACCAGCTCATTCGCCAGGGCGCGAAACTCGTGGAGGCGGCGGACGATATCGTGGCCGAACTTGCACCGCTGGCGGGACACCTGCTGCAGACAATTGATGAATCCACATCGTCCGGTCGATCGCCGGCCGGGCGGGAGGAACCAGACGAGGAGTATGTAAAACTGCTCGAAGCGATTGGTCATGACCCGGTGAGGCCTGACGAATTGGTCGGGCGTTCCGGATTGACGATCGATCAGGTTTCCTCCATGCTTCTGATCCTGGAGCTAGAAGGAAAGATCGAGAAGCTGTCCGGGGGGCGCTACTCGATACTGAGCTAGATATTTAGTCAAACGCCAGCCACCAAGGGAGCCGCTCCAGGCATGAAAGAAAATGTACTCGACGTATTGATGTACCTGTTCGAAACATACGTCGACACCGATGAAGAACCGGAACCGGATCAGAGCGAGCTTCGCGGCGAACTGGCGAACGCCGGCTTCGGCGATGCGGAAATCGATCGCGCACTCGACTGGCTGGAATGCCTGTCCGAGGACCAGCAAGACCTGGTCTTCAATGCCCAGACGGCACGCGGCACGCGCGTCTACAACAGTATGGAACAGGAGCGCCTGGACGTTTGCTGTCGCGGCTATATTTCGTACCTGGAGCAGATCGGCATCCTGTCGCCCGTCCAGCGCGAAATCCTCGTAGACAGGCTACTGGCGCTGGATGCGCCGGATATCGACGTCGAGCAGATCAAGTGGGTCGTATTGATGGTCTTGTTCAGCCAGCCCGGTCAGGAGTTGGCGTATGCGCGCATGGAAGACCTCGTTTTCGAGGAGAACACAGGGGCCGTCCACTAGCCCGAAGTGAACCCGGTTATCAGCATGTCGGGATTGCCATTTCTTGACACGCTGCGACGAAGCATGTAATTCAACCGCGGCATTCACCGCGGTTTTTTATTGTATGCCCAAGAATCTTGTCATTGTCGAATCGCCCGCAAAGGCGAAAACCATCAGCAAATACCTCGGGAAGGATTTCGAGGTGATGGCGTCTTATGGCCACGTGCGCGACCTCGTTCCCAAAGAGGGGGCCGTCGACCCGAACAATAAGTTCGCAATGAAGTACCAGATCATCGAGCGCAGCGAGAAACACGTTAACGCGATCGTTCGCGCACTGAAGAAAGCCAGCGCCCTCTATCTCGCGACCGACCCGGACCGCGAAGGCGAGGCCATCTCCTGGCACCTGATCGAGCTGCTGAAAGAGAAGGATGCGCTGAACGGCAAGTCCGTACATCGCGTCGTCTTTTACGAGATCACGAAGAACGCCGTCCAGGAAGCCGTCGAACACCCGCGCGACATTTCCGGCGACCTGGTCGGCGCGCAACAGGCTCGTCGCGCGCTCGACTATCTTTTCGGGTTCAACCTGTCGCCCCTCTTATGGAGGAAGGTAGGCCCGAAGCTCTCCGCCGGCCGGGTGCAAAGCCCCGCGCTGCGAATGATCGTTGAGCGCGAACTCCAGATCGAAGCTTTCAAGGCTCGCGAGTACTGGAGTATCGAAGCCGATCTGAGCAAGAACAAGCAACCGTTCGCGTCACGGCTCGTTACCTACAAAGGCGACAAGGTCGAACAGTTCAGCTTCGAAAACGAGGCGGCTGCGCGCGCGGTCGAGCAGACACTGCTCGAGGCGGCGGAGGGTAAGCTGAAGACGCTGAGCGTCACGAAGAAACAGCGTCGCCGCAATCCGGCAGCGCCGTTCACGACGTCTACACTGCAGCAGGAAGCGTCGCGCAAACTCGGGTTCAATACGCAGCGCACCATGCGCACAGCGCAGCGGCTTTATGAGGGCATCGAGCTGCCCGGCGAAGGTAACGTCGGCCTCATAACGTATATGCGCACCGACTCGGTGACACTGGCCGAGATTGCGGTAGATGAAATCCGCGACGTTATAGCAGAGCGCTACGGCAAGGAAAACGTTCCCGAAGAGCCACGCCAGTTCAAGACCAAGGCGAAGAATGCGCAGGAAGCGCACGAGGCCGTACGGCCGACCTCAGTCGCGCGCCATCCCGACGACCTCAAGGGGGCGCTCGAGGACGACCAGTTCAGGCTTTACTCGCTGATCTGGAAACGAACGATGGCCTGCCAGATGGTCCCCGCCGTATTCGATACGGTTGCGATCGATTTCGCCGCGGGCCCGGAAGACGCCGGTCACGTATTCCGAGCTAACGGATCCGTTCTCGTCGAGCCCGGCTTCATCGCCGTGTACCAGGAAGGAAAGGATGACGCCAAGGATGATGAGGGCGACCGCCTGCTGCCGGAGATCGAAGAAGGCGACGTCGTTGACCTCGATGAGCTCCGTCCGGAACAGCATTTCACTGAACCGCCGCCGCGCTACACGGAAGCAAGCCTCGTCAAGGCGCTCGAGGAATACGGTATCGGCCGTCCGTCGACCTACGCGAGTATTATCGCGACGCTAAAGAACCGCGAGTACGTCGAAATGGACGGCAAGCGTTTTCTGCCGACCGACATCGGCCGGATCGTGAACGGTTTCCTGACCGACCATTTCACGCAGTACGTCGACTACGATTTCACGGCGCGTCTCGAGGATGATCTCGATGCAGTGTCGCTGGGCGAGAAGGACTGGGTGCCGTTGCTCGACAACTTCTGGCGTCCCTTCCACGAGTTGTGCCAGGAGAAGGAGTCATCAGTCACGCGCGAGCAGGTTGCGCAGGCACGTGAACTCGGAACCGACCCGAAGACCGGTAAACCCGTTACGGTTCGGATGGGCCGTTACGGGCCGTTCGTTCAAATCGGCACGAAGGACGACGAGGAGAAGCCGAAGTTCGCAGGTCTGCGGCCGGGGCAGAAGATGAACGACATTACCTTCGAAGAGGCGATGGAACTGTTCAAGCTTCCCCGGCAACTGGGCGAAACAGCGGACGGCCTGCCGGTCTCGGCCAGTGTCGGCCGTTTCGGACCGTACGTACGGTATGGTGACAAGTACGTGTCGATCCGCGGTGAAGACGATCCCTACACCATCGAATTGCCGCGCGCACTCGAACTCATCGAACTCAAGAAGATCGAAGATGCGAACCGCATCATCCAGGACTTCGAAGAAGAGGGCATCCAGGTCCTGAACGGCCGCTATGGCCCATACATCACGAACAAGAAGAAGAACGCGCGCGTGCCGAAGGATCGCGAGCCGAAGTCGCTGACGCTCGAAGAGTGCCAGGAACTGTTGGCAGCAGCCCCGGAGCGCGGCCGGCGCGGTAAGAAAAAAGCGAAGAAGAAAGCATCGAGCGAGGCAGCCCCGAAAAAAGCGGCCGCAAAGAAAAAGCCGGCAAAGAAGAAGACCAAGAAGAAGGCCGCGAAAAAGGCTGCAAAAAAGAAGCCGGACTGATTGGCGGGACCGCATTGCGATGATGGCTGCCACGCTAGCTTCCGACGTACTGCTGGACGGCGGCGTCATCGCGTACCCGACCGAGGGCGTATTCGGTCTCGGCTGCCTGCCCGACGATATTGACGCGGTCGAAAGAATCCTGGCGATAAAGCAGCGCAGCCCGCGAAAGGGGCTCATACTGATCGCAGCGTATCCCGAACAGTTCGACGACTGGATCGACCTTTCAGTTCAAGGTGTACTGCCGGATCCGGACCCGGGAAAGCCGGTCACCTGGATAGTCAAACCCGCGGCGCGGGTGCCGGCGATCGTCACCGGCGACAATCCGGGCCTGGCTATCCGGATCACGACGAATCCGATCGCGGCTGCGATTTGCGAAGCCGTAGACATGCCGATCGTGTCGACGAGCGCGAACGTTGCCGGCAGGCCCGTCGCCCGAAACGCCTTTGTCCTGCGTCGCAGCTTTGGGCATCTTGTAGACTATGTCGTCCCGGGTGAGTGCGGGCCCGCCAGCGGGCCGTCGGAAATCAGGGAACTCGAAACGGGGCGGATTTTGAGGCCGGGACGATCATGAGCGACATCAACCACGTCAAAGACTATTTGCGGTCGCTGCAGGACCGGGTCGTCTCGGAGCTGGAGCTGCTGGATGGTAAAGAGACATTTCACCGAGACGCCTGGGATCGGCCGGGTGGTGGTGGTGGAGAAAGCCGTGTGCTGAAGCGCGGAGGCGTTTTCGAGCAAGCCGGGGTTAACTTCTCGCACGTGTTCGGAGAGCAATTGCCGCCATCGGCCACGAAGTCGCGGCCCGATCTGGCCGGACAGGGTTTCCAGGCGATGGGCGTATCGCTCGTATTGCATCCCGAGAATCCCTATATACCGACGACGCATGCGAACCTGCGGTATTTCACGGCGGGAAGGGAAGACAGCGATCCCGTCTGGTGGTTTGGTGGCGGCTTTGACCTGACGCCGTACTACCCGTTTCACGAAGACATCGTTGCGTGGCATGCGGCCGCAAAGCACGCCTGTGACCCGTTTGGAGAAGATCGTTACCCGAAGTACAAGCAGTGGTGCGACGAGTACTTCTTCCTCAAGCACCGCAATGAAACACGCGGCGTCGGCGGCCTGTTCTTCGATGACTTCAACGACATGGGTTTCGACAGGAGTTTCGAGTTCGTGCGTTCAGTAGGCGACAGCTTCATGAAGGCTTATGCGCCTATCGTAACGAAGCGCCGCAAGCATCGATTCGGAGAAAGACAGCGGCATTTTCAGCTATACCGGCGCGGAAGATATGTTGAATTCAACCTTATATACGACCGCGGCACCTTGTTCGGGCTGCAGTCCGGCGGACGCACGGAGTCTATCCTGATGTCCCTGCCGCCCCTGGTACGTTACGAATACGACTGGCGGCCAGAGCCCGGGTCGCCCGAAGAGTTGCTCTACACCGACTACCTGAGACCGCGCGACTGGCTCGGGGGAGACTGACCTGGCGAGCATGGCTGACAGCATCATTTTCTTTTGCCAGGGTGGATGGTAACGTCGGGCGCTTCGAAGCGCGCACTGGCGCCATAGCGAGCAACGATGTCCTGGATTGACGAAATCGAAATCAGCGAAGCCGATGGCCGCCTGGCGGAAATTTACCAGGAATTAGTCGAGAAGCGCGGCAAGGTCTCCAACATCCTCAAGGTTCACAGCCTCAGTCCCGAGGCGATGTCCGGCCACCTGGACCTGTACATGACGCTGATGTTCGGCAGGTCCGGCCTGAGCCGAGCGGAACGCGAGGCGATCGGGGTCGTCGTCTCCGCCGAAAACGACTGTGCATACTGCGTCAATCATCATACCGAGGCTTTGCGGCGCTTCATCAAGGACGAGGAAACGCTGAGCATGCTGATGACCGCAGACGGCCTGGAGACACTCGAGCCGCGCTTGTCCAATATCGTTCGCCATGCGGAAAAACTGACGTCCGCGCCCGAAGCCATGACCGAGTCCGATCTCGGCGAACTCAGGGCCGTAGGCCTGAGCGACCGCGACATCCTTGACCTGACGCTCATCGCGGCGTATTTCAATTTCGTCAATCGCCTCGTGCTCGGCCTCGGTGTCGAGTACTCGGACGAGGAAATTGCCGGCTATCTGAACGACTGAGAGACCTTTTCCCCGCTGGCGGCGCTGTTCCCGAATGTGGTAACTTCGTTAAAAATCCACCACTTCGGAAATACTTCTTAAGTAGGTTCAGAAAAAACCTTGGCCGCTCAGTCGCTTACTCGCACTGACACGGGCTGTCAGGCTGTCGGCCGCCGGAACTTCCGTGAAACTGATCATACTTCTCACCAGTTTTTGCCTGTCGCTCTGCGCGATCAGCGCCCATGCCGGCAACGACTCGCCGCTGCACGATGCCGGTATCGCCCGAGGCCTGCAGCTCGCGGGTAACGAGGATCCCGACGCACGAAAGGTATACATCGTTCAGCTGCGCACGCCGTCGGCGGCAGAGTATTACTCGGCGTTGCGACAAACCACCGCGACGCTGCCCGTCCAGAAGCTGCCGCGTGTACGTTTTGACAAGGCCCGGCCCGCGGTCGCGAGCTACGCCGAGAAACTTCGCGCCGAGCAGGAGGAGCTGCTCGTGGCGGCCGCGCCCGACGCGGAAAAGATTTACAGCTACCGCTACGGTTTCAACGGATTTGCGGCCGAGATGACTGCCACGCAGGCGCATAAACTCGAAAACATGCCGCAGGTGCTGCACGTCTGGGAAGACGAGATCAGGCCGCTGGCAACCAACTTCAGTCCCAACTTCCTCGGGCTGTTTGACGGGGAGCGCGGACTGCGGGGGCCGGAAGGCCTGGACGGGGACGGTGTCGTAATCGGTTTTATCGACAGCGGAATCTACCCGGAACACCCTGCCCTGGAAGACACGCAGGAGGCAGACCGCCCGAGCCTGTGCCGCAGCACCTGGGCCGAGGTTTCGTTTCTCGGACGCTGGCTGTGCCGCCGTTTCGACAAGCGGGAAGACAAGCTCGTCTTCGAGCCACCGGAAAACTGGAACGGCATTTGCGAGACGGGCGAGAATTTCGACGAAACCCTCTGCAACAACAAGCTGATCGGCGCTCGCTACTTCATCGCCGGCGCCGAAAACTCCGGACCGATCGATGGGGGAGAGATTCGGTCTGCGCGCGATGTGGACGGACACGGCACACACACGGCCACAACGGCCGCCGGAAACCGCGTGCAATCCTCTATCTTCGGCACCGTGATCGGCAATGTCGAGGGCGTCGCGCCACGCGCACGTGTAGCCGTTTACAAGGCCTGTTGGCTGCGGCCCGGAGACACGCGCGCGAGTTGCAATACGTCGGACCTCGCGAGCGCGATCGACAGCGCCGTTGCCGACGGCGTCGACATCATCAATTACTCGGTCGGCAGTTCTATGCTGCAGATCTCGGCCCCGGACGATATCGCATTGATGAACGCTACCAAGGCCGGCGTCCTGGCGGTCGTCGCTGCGGGCAACGAAGGACCTAACCTTGGCACGATTGGGTCTCCGGCTGGCGGGCCATGGGCGATAACCGTCGGCGCATCCACTCGTGACGGGGAAACATCCATCGAGGCGATGCAGATCAACGAGCCGCCGTCGATAGCCGGGAAATACGCGGTCAAGGAAGCCAATTTCACACCGCCGTTGCGCGACAGTGACGCGATCGAGGCGCCGCTGATACTAGCGGACGACGGCGACGATGCCAGTGGCACCGGCACCATCGCCGACGCCTGCGAGCCGCTGATCAACGACACGGAAATCAGCGGCAACATCGCTTTCATCGAGCGCGGCGGCTGTAACTTCGACGTCAAGATTCAGAATGCCGGCGACGCGGGCGCCGTTGCTGCCGTTGTCTACAGCATCGCCGGCGATCCCATCGTCATGAACGGCAATTCCGCAATCGTCGACATCCCGGCGCTCATGATCGGCCAGGCGGACGGCAACCTGATCGTCGCCGAAATAGAGGCCGGTAATGACGTGAACGCCGTGCTCGAGAAGAGCCTGCTTCTCACTGAGCCCGAGACGGGCAACGTGATGGCGACGTTCTCGGCGCGCGGCCCCGGCCCAGTGCGTGACCTCGTGAAGCCCGACGTCACGGCGCCGGGCGTCAACATTCTCGCGGGCTTCACGCCGGAAACGGCCAACTCCATGCCGGACGAGACGTTTGCCTACCTGAGTGGCACCTCGATGTCGACGCCGCATGTCGCCGGTGTCGCGGCGCTGGTCATGCAGGCGAACCCCGAGTGGGGGCCGTCGTCCGTCAAGTCCGCGCTGATGACCAGCGCGCGCCAGGACCTCGTGCAGGCGGACGGCGAGGGTGCCGCCAACCCGTTCGACTATGGGGCGGGCCACATCGTGCCGAACGATGCAGTGAAACCGGGCCTCGTCTACGACGTGAGCGACGACGAGTTCGACGCGTTCGCCTGCGGAACCGATTCGCCCGCCGTCCCCGAGAGCCGCTGTAACGAACTCGAAGGCGCCGGCGTTTCGTTCGCGCCGGAAGATCTCAACCAGCCATCGATTGGCCTGGCCCGGCTGGCCAACGAACAAACAGTCACTCGCCGCGTTACGAATGTCAGCGAGGAATCCCAGACATTCGTGGCTTCTGTCACGGCACCGCCGGGAATCCAGGTTGCCGTCGCGCCGTCGAGCCTTTCGCTCGGGCCCGGCCAGACGGCGACGTTCGACGTCTCCATGGTCTACGAATCCGGGCCGCTGGACCTGTGGCGGTTCGGCTCGCTGACGTGGACGAGTAACGATCACTCGATTTACAGCACGATCGCCGTCAAACCCACCTCGCTGACGGCGCCCGCGGAAGTGACGAGCTTTGGCGGCAGCGGCTCCATCAGCTTCTCCGTCGAATTCGGCTATACAGGCGCCTACGGGCCCGGCGTGCATGGCTTGCGCCTGCCTCTCGTCATCGATGGTTTTGTCGACAATGACCCCACCAAGACGTTTACCTTCCGATCGGGTAACGGCGTGACACCACACCTCGTACAAGTACCTGCCGAGCAGCTTTACCTCAGGTTTTCGCTTTTTGACCGCCTGACTGAGGGCAACGACGATCTCGATCTGTATCTCTACTATCAGCCCGGCGCGTGCAACCCGCTCGACTTCCGCGGCACGCGAATCACGGAAAGCGGCGGGCCCACATCAGAAGAACAGGTGAACGTATTCAGGCCGCAGGCCGGCTGCTATGGCGCACTCGTGCACGGATTCGAAACCGACCCGGCCAACAGCCAACCGGGTACCAACTACACCATGCTCGCATGGGCTATCGGGATCGTGGATGATCAGGGCAACATGACGGCATCCGGGCCGCCGTTCGTCAATTCAGGGTCGACTGAAACCATCACGGTCAATTGGGCGAACCTGCTGTCCGATACGATCTACCTCGGTGGCATTTCCCACAACACGCCGCAGGGGCTGGTGGGGCTTACCCTTGTTACTATCGGCAACTGACAACCGGCGCCTCAGGTTATCCAACCCCTGTTCCTCGCGAGACTGGCATACCAGATCCAGATAACGCCGCCCACGAATACGCAGCCCTGTACTACGAGCAGCGATGAACCGAATACGGCGAGGGAATCAGACAACAGGAACAAATACAGGTCCTGGATCAGCAACGCAACGAATGACACGACGAAGAGCACGAAAGCCAGCGCCTTTCTCAGCAACAGTACAATGCTCGCGATCACCCCGACGGTTGTCGCTATCGCAAACGCGGATGTAACCCAGACCGGCGTTGCCTCTATTGCCGCGAACTGTTCCGGCGAGTAGACGGTCTTCAGCTGCTCCGGCGTTGCCGATACGCCCGAGTAATACATGAACAGCCCGATCAGGTTCCACGCCAGGGCAACGCCCGCAACCATCCAGAACGACAGCGGCGGTTTTCCGTTGATTTCGTCCAACATGTCAGGTCTCTCTTCAGGAGTCTTGTTAGCGAGACGGGAAATGATCGGCCGCCACCAGGCTGATTGCAAGCCGGCAGGATGGCCAATGGCCTAGCGGTATTTCTTCTTCGCAAGCCGGGCGCACGGCTGGTAACGAAAACAGCCGGCCACGTGGTCGTTTACGAGACCGGTTGCCTGCATATGAGCGTATACGATCGTGCTGCCGACAAAGCGGAACCCTCGTTTCTTCAGGTCCTTGCTCAGCGTGTCCGATTCGGGCGAGGTGGCCGGCACATCACTGTCTTTCCTGAACTTGTTCTGAATCGGAGTGCCGTCGACGAAGCCCCAGATGTATTTGCTGAAGCTTCCGAATTCTTCCTGCAACTTTATAAACGCCTGCGCGTTCGTCACAGCGGACTCGACCTTCAGCCGGTTTCTCACGATAGCCGGATTGGCCAGCAGGCTTTCGATACGCTTCTTCGTGAAGCGCGCAACCTTTTCGACATCGAAGCTCGCGAAGGCCTTGCGGTAGCCGTCGCGCTTGTTGAGGATCGTCGACCAGCTCAGGCCTGCCTGCGCGCCCTCGAGCAGCAGAAATTCGAACTGCACCTTGTCGTCGTAGACCGGCACGCCCCACTCCTTGTCGTGGTACTCGATGTAATCGAGGCTCACGCCCTCTGCCCATTTACAACGCACAATTTTCTTGCTCATCCACCCAACCTAACAGCGCGTGGACCGTCCCGCACCCGCATTTTCTCCGCCAATAACCCAATATCGGCGGCTCCAATAACTCCCTGAGAACTCGAGTATCACTCATGCGGAGCACAGGGGCGTGCGAGAGAGACGATACTTCCGTCGGGGAACACCCTGGTTGGCCTGCGGCATTGGGCGAACCGCCGGACCGATGATCGGGGCGTTTATCGACCGAGGTAAAGCGGACCGAAGGGAGCCACGAGGGAGAGAAATGACCCGATCATCGGTCTATGCCCGGCGTGAACAAAAAAAAGGCCCGCGCATTGCGCGGGCCTGTTTTCCTACCCGGGTAGCTTACTCTTTCTTGTCGCCGCCGCAGGAACCTTCACCGCACTTGCCTTCGCCGTCCTTCTTGTCGCCGCCGCAAGAGCCTTCGCCTTCCTTGTCGCCGCCGCAAGAGCCTTCGCCTTCCTTGTCGCCGCCACAAGAGCCTTCGCCTTCCTTGTCACCGCCGCAAGAACCCTCGCCGCAGGAGCCTTCGCCTTCCTTGTCCTTGCCTTCCTTGTCGCCGCCACAGGAACCTTCGCCAGCACCCAGCATGTAGCCGGCGCTCAGTGCCGACATTGCGAACGGGTTGTCGACGGTATCTGCGTTAGCTACGCCGCCGAGTGCGAACGAGCTGGCCAGAGCAGCACCTACAGCCAGTGCAATGGGTTTTACGACTTTCTTTTCCGACATGATCTTCTCTCCTAGTTGATTGCCCAAGGCCGGGCATGGTTTCGCAGTAGCGTGGGGCGTCAGGTGCTCCACGTCACTGAATTCACTACATTCTGCTGAATCGTCTCGAGTTGTTCATCGCGCTCGCCGATGATCGCGATGCTGCCTCCGCCGACCGGAAGCAGAATGCCGTTGACGTTTTCCCCCTCGAGTTCAACGGCGTCATCGATCGCCTCGTCCGGCAACAACAGTATCGTTACCGGCCCGCGCTCTCCCTGGATGACCAGGTGCGGTATCTTCTTGCCATTGATCACGCATGTCTGTGCATACGTGATCAGGCCGGCGTCGTGATTCATGCTTGCGACATCTGCGGGCACGACTTTCGCCAGCCGCCGGTCAGAAACGGGCTCGTCAATTACCCGTACCGCGTAGGGCTCATGATCCAGGTGAGCTACGATCTCATCTGCAAGTGACGGATAAGTGACATTGCTGCCGATCATCCTGAGACCGACGAACGCTGCCAGGACGATTGTCGCCGCGACAGCGAGCCCTACCGGCGCTGTAAACCGGCGGCGAGCAGGCAGCGAAACCACGTCAGCAGTATCGATGTCCGGCAAGTCGGGCATACGAAGTTCGGGTACGACGATTTCAAGCGCACGTCCGATCCTGCGTTCGAGTGCACGCATCTCGTCACGATAGGCGCGGCATTCTGCGCATCCCGCTACGTGAGCCTCGCCGTCTTCCCGGGACGGGTCCGCCGCTATTGCCAGTTTGTAATCTTCGCAGTTCATCGTTTTCAGCTTTGGGTCTGCCCGGAGGCAAGTTCCTCTTCCATGTCTTCCCTGAGCTTCAGGCGGGCCCGGTGCAGGCGCGTCAGCACCGCGCCTTGCTTGAGCCCCATCAGCTCGCCGATTTCTTTGGTGCTGTAGCCCATCAGGGACTGCAACACCAGCGGTTCGCGATAATCCTCGTCGAGCCTGTAAATCGCAGCACGTATGTCGTCGAGTTCGTGATCCGGCTCTTCTGCCAGGAGCGCTTCCTGCGACGGCGTCAGGTCATCGACATCCACCGTTTCAAGGCGGCGGCGTTCGAAATATCGGGCATTCTCCCGTCGAACGATCGTCAGTAACCAGTGCTTGGCAGCCGCTGCGTCCCGTAACGAGTCCAGCGACTTCCAGGCTCTTAGCAGCGACTCCTGGACAACATCTTCGGCGACCGTCCTGTCCCGGCTAAGCCAGGCAGCGTAGCGATACATGTCCTGATGGTATACGCCCACGAGTTCGTCAAATCTCCGACGCCTGGTTGCTCCGGCATCACTGCTATTCATACGAGTTGACCCGCCCTGTCATGTTTTTATTACTGATTTTGCGGAAATCTGCGATTAAGGCGTGGAAACACCGCCTAAATACAGGGAAAATAAAGCAATCTTTTTATCATTAAGAATAGCTATGAGTACACAGGCCCCCGGTCAGTTCCCACGAATTCGCATGCGGCGCTCGCGCCGCACAGCCGCGCTGCGCCGCCTGGTGGTCGAGACCGGGCTCTCAGCCAGCGATTTAATTTACCCGGTTTTCGTTCTCGATGGCGAGGATCGCTCAGAGCAGGTCGAGTCGATGCCTGGCGTCGAGCGTCAGACCGTCGATCGATTGCTCACCACCCTCGGCGAGGCAGTCAAGCTCGGCATCCCTGCCGTCGCCCTGTTCCCGGTCATCGATGCCGACAAGAAAAGCCTCGACGGTGCCGAATGTGCGAATCCCGACGGTCTCGTTCAGCGTGCGGTCAAAGCCATCAAGGAGGCCCATCCCGACCTTGCCGTCATTACCGACATTGCGCTGGACCCCTACACTACGCACGGGCAGGACGGGATCATCGACGAGGCCGGATACGTGATGAACGATGAGACGGTGGCGATGCTCACCCGGCAGGCCCTGTCGCACGCGGAGGCCGGCGCCGACATCGTGGCGCCCTCCGACATGATGGATGGCCGTATCGGCGCCATCCGCAGCGCTCTGGAAGAAGCCGATCATCGCCACACGCTGATACTCGCCTACGCCGCCAAGTACGCTTCCTGCTTCTATGGTCCTTTCCGCGATGCGGTCGGATCCGCCGCGAATCTCGCGGGTGGCGACAAATCCACCTATCAGATGGCGCCCGAGAATAGCGACGAGGCGCTGCGCGAGGTTGCGCTGGACCTGGACGAAGGCGCTGATTTCGTGATGGTCAAACCGGCGCTGCCCTACCTCGACATCGTCCGCCGCGTTCGTGACACCTATGGCGTACCGACTTTCGCTTACCAGGTAAGCGGCGAGTACGCGATGCTCAAGGCCGCCGCCGGCCATGGCTGGCTGGACGAGAAGAAATCGGTGCTCGAAGCGCTGATGTGTATCAAGCGCGCAGGAGCAAGCGCCATTCTGACGTACTTCGCAATGGACGCGGCTCGATGGCTCGGTGAGTAGGTATACTGTCGGCTGGATTACCAGCCTGGGTAACGCACACGGTGACCGTTGACCGCTATGGTGTCATGGGCTACCCGGTCGCACACAGCCGGTCGCCCGTCATTCACCGGCTATTCGCACAGCAGACCGGGCAGGAACTGCAGTACGAGCTGTTGCGGGTTGCGCCCGAGAAGCTCGAGGAGGCCGTTCGCCAGTTTCAACGCACGGGCGGCAAGGGCCTCAACATCACCGTTCCCCACAAGCGCGCTGTTTTCCGGCTCGTGGATCAACTCAGCGAGCGCGCCAGCACGGCCGGGGCCGTCAATACGCTGTCGTTCCGCGATAGCGAAATTTACGGCGACAATACGGACGGCATCGGCCTGTTACGCGATCTCGTGGTCAACCTCGGGCTGCAACTCGAAGGCGCCAATATACTGATCCTCGGCGCGGGCGGCGCGACCCGCGGCATCGTCGGCCCGCTTCTGGAAATGCAGCCACGAAAGCTATGCATTGCCAACCGCACGCTGAAGCGCGCGGAGGACCTCGTGGAACGTTTCGCCAGCCACGGCGCGATCAGCGCCTGCCGTTTCGACGGCGTCCCGTTGAACGAGCCTTTCGACCTGATCATTAACGCAACGTCGGCCATCCACGGCGGGGAGGTACCACCGTACCCCGGGGCCGCAATTTCGTCGCAGACGTTCTGTTACGACCTGTCTTACAGCCAGAAACCGACACCCTTTTGCCAATGGGCGCTGGAACATGGCGCGGCACAAACCGTCATGGGCTGGGGAATGCTCGTCGAGCAGGCTGCCGAGTCGTTTCATATCTGGCGTAGCGTGCGACCGGACACGAAGCCGGTGCTGAAACAGATCTCGATCAGCGCATAGTCACGAATTCTTCGGCGCTCGTCGGGTGGATCGCGACGGTGTCGTCGAAATCCTTCTTCGTGGCACCCATCCGGATTGCGACCGCAAAACCCTGCATCATCTCGTCCGCCCCGTCGCCGATGACGTGGCAGCCGACGATACGGTCGTCATCGCCAGCCGTTATCAGCTTCATGACGGAGGCTTGCTTCTGTTCGCCCAGCGCGTAATACATCGGCGTGAAACGCGATTGATAAACCTTCACCCCGTCACCATGCTCGGCCCGGGCCTCCGCCTCGGTCATGCCCACGGTTCCCATCGGTGGATGGCTGAAGATGACGGTCGGAACGAGCCCGTAGTCCAGGTGACGGCCGTCCATCTTGCCGTAGATGCGGTCTGCGAGGCGCCGGCCGGCGGCGATCGCCACGGGCGTCAGCGCCTGTGCCCCCGTCACGTCGCCGATCGCGCAGATATGCTCGATGTTGGTCTGCTGGAATTTGTCGACAGGTACGAAGCCATTGTCATCGGTCTTCACGCCCGCCGCATCGAGCGCCAGCGTGTCGGTGTTCGGCTCACGGCCGACGGCCCAGAGAACGCAGTCCACGGGGCCGAACCGGCGCCCGTCTGCGCCGTTCATGAAGAGGCCTTCGCTCTGCTTTTCGAGGCTTGCAGGAATAACGCGGGTATCGATTTGGATGCCGCTGTCGCGCATCGCCCGCATGACCTCCTCGCCCAGCGTCGCGTCGAAACTCCGCACCACGCCGTCCTTGCGCACGACGATGTTTACCTCGCAGCCCAGGGCATTGAAGACGCCGCCGAGCTCCACCGCGATGTAGCCGCTTCCGGCAATCAGGACGCGCCGCGGCTGCTCCTCGAGGGTAAAGAAATCGTCCGACACGATGCCGTATCCTGCGCCCGGAACGTCGGGCACCATCGGCCGGCCCCCCGTCGCGATGACAATGCGGTCCGCGCGATAGCGTTCATCGCCGACCGCCAGCGTATGCGGATCGACAAACTGCGCTGCGCCCGCGATATAGTCCACGCCGCGACGATCGAGGTTGTTCTCGTAGATGCCGTTGAGACGGCTGACATAAGCATCGCGACGCGCCTTCAGTGTTGCCCAGTCGTGTCCGTGCACGTCGATACTGAAGCCGTAATCTGCCGCATGGTCCAGGTGATGCCGCGTTGCGGCGGCGTACCACATGACCTTCTTGGGCACGCAGCCGACGTTGACGCAGGTGCCGCCCAGTGGCCCGTACTCGATCACGGCTGCCCGCGCGCCATATTCCGCCGCACGCTGCGCATGCGCCAGCCCGCCGCTGCCGCCACCGATTACCAACAAATCGTATTCCTTAGCCAAATCCAGACTCCTTATCCGATATTTTCGCGATGAGACGGAGCGCCGCGGCGCACCTGCCGGCGCCGTGCTAACATCCTGCGCCGGAAAAGGATATCAGCAACGCCTATGAGCAACCCATTACTCGATACGTCGTCGCTGCCGCGATTTGCCGAAATTGCGCCCGAACATGTGCTGCCGGCGCTCGAGCATGTCATCTCCGCTCACCGCAACAAGCTCGATGCGCTGCTGGACAATAACGCAGCTCCCGACTTCGATTCGCTCGTCGCGCCCCTGGAGGACATGGAACACGAACTCTCGCGTGTCTGGTCGCCGGTGAGCCACCTGCAGGGCGTGCTCGGCTCCCGCGAGTGGCGGGAAGCCTATAACGCGGCCCTGCCGATACTGACCGAGTACGGTACCGAATTATCACAGAATGTCCGGCTGCAGCAGGCCTACGCCCGGGTCGACGGCGGCCTGCCCGCGGATGCCAGCGAGGCACGGCGAAACGCCGTGGCCCACGCCCTCCGCGACTTCCGGCTGGCCGGCGTGGACCTGCCGGAGCAGGAGAAAAAGCGCTTCCGGGAGATCATGCAGTCGGCCGCAGCAGTACAGGCGGACTTCGACCACAAGATCCAGGACGCCTCGGACGCCTGGGCCCTGCCGGTGGACGATGCCGCCGAGCTCGAGGGGCTGTCACCGCAGGTTCTGCAGCGTGCCGCCGCGGAGGCGGCGAAGCGGGGCCGTGATGGCTGGCTGCTGACGCTCGATTACCCGACGTATCACGCGGTCATGACGCACGCCGAGAACCGCGGCCTGCGCGAGACTTTTTATCACGGCTGGGTAACCCGCGCGTCGGACCAGGGGGCGAGCGGCGAGTGGGACAACAGCAACAATATCGAAAAGATACTGGCGTTGCGCCACGAGGCCGCAAAGCTCGTCGGTTTCGACAGCTACGCGGATTATTCGCTCGCCACCAAGATGGCCGAGTCGCCTGAGCAGGTCATCGGCTTCCTCCGCGACCTTGCCGCACATTCCCGTTCGGCCGCCACATCCGAGCTCGCGGAATTGCGCAACCTCTCGGGCATGGTTGTCGAGCCCTGGGACATGTCTTTCCTGCTCGAGAAACTCAAGCAGGAGAAATTCTCGATTTCGAACGAGGCCCTGCGGCAATACTTTCCCGCTGGCACGGTGATTAGCGGCCTGTTCGAACTCGCGAGCCGGCTCTATGGCGTCGAATTCTCCAGCGACCCCGATGTCCTCACCTGGCACGACGATGCGCTTTACTACCGGGTACGGAACAAGGACGGCGAGGAAGTCGGCGGTTTCTACACGGACCTGTTCGCACGCAGCGGCAAACGCACGGGCGCATGGGTGGATGACTGTGTGAACCGCAAGAACCTGAACGGATTGGCAACGCGGCCCGTGGGCTTCCTCGTCTGTAATTTTTCGCCGCCGGATGAGCGCGGCCAGTCCCTGCTTACGCACGACGACGTGGTAACGGTGTTCCACGAGTTCGGGCACATGCTGCATCACCTGCTCACGCGCATCGATTACCCGAGCATTGCCGGCATCAACGGCGTGCCCTGGGACGCCGTCGAGCTGCCCAGCCAGTTCATGGAGAACTTCGCCTGGAACTACGAAGTACTGCAACGCTGTTCGGCACATGCCGAAACGGGGGAGCCGCTGCCGGAAGACCTTTTCGAGCGTCTCGAGGATAGCCGTCACACCGGTGCCGCGCTCGCAATGATGCGGCAAATCGAATTCGGGCTGTTCGACATGCGCCTGCATGCGGAGTACGACCCCGGGGCGACGAGCGAAGTGCTCGCGACCCTGGATGAAGTCCGCGAAGAGGTTTCCCTGATCCGTCACCCGACATACAACCGGCTTCCACACGCGTTCTCGCATATCTTCGCCGGGGGCTATGCGGCCGGATATTACAGCTACAAGTGGGCCGAGGTTCTTGCGGCCGACGCATTTGCGGCTTTCGAGGAAGCCGGAGTTTTCGATGCGCCGACGGCGGCCAGGTTTCGGCGCGAGATCCTCGAGATCGGCGGCAGCCGGGACTTCATGCAGGCCTA
>JAACFJ010000143.1 GCA_009937505.1 Gammaproteobacteria bacterium | reverse complement strand
ACTTCGGCGTGCCCAGCTGGATCTGCGGCATCGTACTCGCGATCGCGGTGGGCTCCGTCATCATCGGCGGCATCAAACGCATCGGCAAGGTGACCGCGACGCTGGTCCCGTTCATGTGTGCCCTTTACCTGCTCGCCGGCATCTACGTGCTCAGCATGCACGTTTCCGAAATTCCGGCGATGCTGCTGCTCATCGTCAAGTCCGCATTCATGCCCACGGGTGCCGAGGGCGCATTCATCGGCGGCACCGCGGGTGCTGCTTTCGCTTTCGGTATGAAACGCGCCATCTTCTCCAACGAGGCCGGCCAGGGCTCCTCGCCGATGGCGCATGCAGCTGCAAAAACCGACGAACCCGTTCGCGAGGGCATCGTCGCCGGGCTCGAGCCGTTCATCGATACGATCGTCGTCTGTACCTTTACGGCACTGATCATTCTTGCAACGGGGGTGTGGAACCGCGCGCCCGACGATGCGCTCGATGTTCTGCCCACGGTAAACGCTACCGACGCCGGCTGGCAATTCGAGGATTCTCGCGTCAGTGGCGATGACTGGCGCGATGGCGAACGTGTGGTCCTCGTCATTGCCGCGCACGGACGAGATGGCGGTTTCGACCGCTACCGGCTGGGGGGAACCGTTATGGACCGCGCCGGCAGCTACGTGGTGAGCTGGGACCTGTTCGTCAGCGACGTGCAGCCGAGCATCGTGGGTGACGGCCTGTATCGCTCCTATGTTGGTGCCGCGCTCACCGCGAAAGCCTTCGACAGCGTGACGCCCGGTCTCGGGAAATGGCTCATCACGATCGCCGCATGGATGTTTGCCATCTCCACGATCATTTCCTGGGCCTACTACGGCGAACAGGGCGTGGTATTCCTGGCCGGCGAAAAGCCGGTGCTGGCCTACAGGATCATTTACTGCATACTCGTTTTCGTCGCGACGCTCGGGTTCATCGAAAGCGCCGCTGATCTCGACAACTTCACTGGCTTCGGCACGGGCGTGCTGGTGTGCGCCAATATCCCGATTTGCTGGTTCTTCGGTTACCAGGCGATGCGTGCCTACAAGGATTACATCGCGCGCCTCAAGGCGGGCCGGATGGGCCCCGACCACCCCCCACCGTCACTCGACGACCTGCTCTCCGGCCGCGACATCGAGAAATAATCCAGTCCGGCGCAGGCGCTATCTTCTTCGCCATAACTCGCGATGGAGTGGCAGGGAGCCCGGTCTGCGGTATTTGTCTCCGGGCTGCTCGCTGCGCTCGCTTTAGGCCTCATCGACAAACACCCCGAATCGGGCTCCATTGTCGGTAGTCGCGACGAACAGGCGCACCGGGGCGTTTGTCGACCGAAGTATCGTCGCTCTCGCACATCCCTGTGCTCCGGGACATTCATCCTTCCATGGATGTCAGCGCAGCGCAGCGACAAATTCGCCGGGAGCGATTTTGGACGCGCTCGCGCGCCCGAAGGACCAGCGACAGGACGTCACTGGTCAACCATGAGGGAGACAAATGCCCCGGGCGCCTGCATTCAGGATTCGGGTGCGAGTCATGGCGAAGAAGCGCGTCACTGCCGGACCTTGAGGCGGGATTAGAGCGTCAGGGGGTGCGGGAACGCTGGATGGCGTCGAGCGCCTTGTCGATGCGCTCCTTCGCCTGCGCCGTCACGCCACCCCGCTCGTATTCCTCGACGACAAAAGACTCGAGCCTGTCGACGAGTTCGTCCAGGTTGCTCACGGCAATTTCGTGCTCGCGCCGCACATCCTCGGGTGCATGTTCGTAAGCCTTGAACAGATCGATCCAGAGCTCGCTTTGCTTGCCGAGGCTTATGAGTTGGTAGAACTGCGGTCCGGGGCGGTCCCTGTCACCGCTGACGAGGCTCCAGATCCCCGCGACCAGCGAAGCGGGCACGAGCAGCAGGTCGCGAAACCCGTCCACGATGAGTTTCGCCTGCAACACGACGAGATCACGTATCAGGGTCCAGCGATCGGGGTGTTTGCCGGATTCGGGCAGGTTCGTTTCCATGATTCAATGCCGTGGTAAATGTAAGTCGGAACAATCGATTATAGCGAGTCGTAGCACCGGCAGCGGTGGCACGCGGCGAACCTTTGCAGTAGTGTTACGCCGTTCGCACCCCGGCCTTCAGGTTTATGGCGACCTTCCAGTCCACGCCCACATATGAGCACGGCAGTCCCGAGTCACTCGGTGTACTCGTCGTCAACCTTGGAACCCCCGACGAGCCGTCGCCGGGCGCGGTGCGTCGATACCTGCGCCAGTTCCTCTCGGACCCTCGGGTCGTCGAGATCCCCAGGCCGATCTGGCTGATGATCCTGTACGGGTTCATCCTGCCATTCAGGCCGAAGCGCTCGGCCGAGGCATACGAGAAGATCTGGACCGAGGACGGGTCGCCGCTGTTGCGCATCTCGGAGGACATCACGCGCTCTTTACAGGACAAACTGAAGCAGCGTTTCTCCGGACCGGTGCACGCAGAGCTCGGCATGTCCTACGGCAGCCCGTCGATACCGGCGGCGCTCGACAAGCTCTACGCTGAAGGGGCCAGACGCATCGTCGTGCTGCCACTGTATCCACAATATTCGGGTACCACGACGGCGTCGGTGTTCGAGGCCGTAACTTCAGCGCTTTCCACCCGGCGCTGGGTTCCCGAACTACGATTCATCAATCACTACCATGATGCGCCCGGTTACATCGCGGCGCTCGCGGCCAGCGTCCGTGACTACTGGGAGCAGCACGGCCGCGGCGACAGGCTGCTGCTGTCATTTCACGGTGTCCCGAAGCAGACTCTGCTCAAAGGCGATCCGTACCACTGCCAGTGCCAGAAGACCGCCCGGCTGCTTGCAAACGCCCTCGAGCTCTCTGCCGACGAATGTCAGGTAGCCTTCCAGTCACGCCTCGGAAAAGCGGAGTGGCTGAAGCCTTATGCCGACGAAACCATCGCGGGGCTCGGCCGCAGCGGGCTCGAGCGGCTGGATGTGCTATGCCCCGGTTTTGCGGCAGACTGCCTGGAGACCCTCGAAGAAACCGCCATGCAGAATCGCGACATATTCCGCGAGGCCGGTGGTGGCGACCTGCATTACATCCCTGCGCTCAATGCACGTGATGACCACGCCGCTTTTCTCGCGCGCCTCGTCGAGAAGCACTCCGGCGGCTGGCCGGAGTCGTCACCGGACTGGAGCGAGAGCGAAGCCGCGCGCGAACGTGACAAATCGCGGGAAAGGGCGCTCGCGATGGGTGCCGATCGTTGAGCGGCATCGGGCAATTCCTGGAAATTAGCGTCCGTTCGAAGGACGTCGTGGAATCCCTGCTCTGGTACAAGACGCTCGGCTTTTCGGAGCTGGAGACGGCCGACGTCTACCCGCACAAATATGCAGTCGTCAGCGACGGCGTACTCTGCATCGGAATACACGACCGAGAACTCAACTCGCCCGCAATCACTTTCGTGCAGCCGGACCTCGCGCGGCATGCGCGCTCCATGGCTGATCACGGTTTCGAATTCAGCTTCATGCACCTGGGCGAAGAACGTTTCAACGAGATCGGCGTTATCGACCGCGATAGTCACCTCATTATGATACTCGAGGCGCGGACCTTTCACGGCAATGACGAAGACGACAACGATTCGGCCTGCGGTAGCTGGTTCGAACTCACGTTGCCCGTAAAGGATGCCGTGCGATCAGCGCGCTTCTGGGGCCCGGTCGCCGGTTCCATCCTGAATATGCGCGAGGAGCCGACGGTGCACATGCGCTTCGACGCTGGCGGAATCGCCCTCGGCCTGTCGGAGAGTATTGCGCTCGAGCGTCCGTCGCTTTGCTTCAAATGCCAGGACAAGTCAGCGCTCAAACACCTTATAGAAGTGCGCAGCCTGGCGGTGAAGGAGTTCCCCGGATTCGAAGGTGCGTTCATGGTGCTGACCGCACCGGAAGGCACCCAGCTGTTCATCTTCGACGAGGACTTTCTCGGCGAGCCCATCGAGGTCGACGAGGACGTCGATCCGAGTGAGATCGAGGGCCAGTTCGACTGAGCCAACTGGCGCTAAGCCAGGTCCCGCAGCAGTTTCATCGCCTGGTCGAGGTAGCCCGAGCCGAACAGGTTCAGGTGATTCAGTACGTGATAGAGCTGGTAGAGCTTCAACCGCCGCTCGTGGCCCTCTGCCATCGGCCAGCTTTCCTCGTAGGCGCGGTAGAACGCGCGTCCGAATCCGCCGAACAACATTGTCATCGCGATGTCGGATTCGCGGTCGCCGTAATAGACCGCGGGGTCGAAGATAACGGGCACACCGCCGACCACGCCCCAGTTGCCGCTCCAGAGGTCGCCGTGGCACAGCGATGGTTTCGGCCGATAGTCCTGGAAAAACTCCGGCAGCCGATCTGCGAGCGAGAGGCCGAGCGTCTGCAGCTCTCCCGAATAGCCTTGCTGCGCGGCGAGGTCGAGCTGGAAGCACAGGCGCTGATTGCGGAAAAACCCTATCCAGTCTTTCGTCCAGGGATTGTGCTGCGGAGTCGGACCGATCGTGTTGTCGCGATGCCAGCCGTGCCGCTTCTCGGTGTGCCGATGGAGCGTGGCCAGTTGCCGGCCGAGCATGGTCTCCGCCGCACGCGTTGCCGGTTCGAAGTGTAGCCGCTCGAGCGCAATAAACGCCTTGCCATCTCCGATACCACAGTCAATCACGGCAGGGACGCGGATCGCGCTCGCCAGCGCCAGTTCCCGCAGGCCTTCAACTTCCGCCTCGAACATGTCGAGCGCTCCGGCGGGACCGGTCTTGATAAAAGCGTTGCCGCGGACGGCCATCGTCAGAATCGGCTAAGGTCGGAGACGCGTTCGGCCTGTCGTCGCAATGCGGTACCGATGTCAGCTTCGTCGAAAAGCGCATTGATGGCGCCGAGATCGGGCATCGAGCGGCGCAGGTTTGTCTCGGGGTCCTCGATCGGCGCGTCACAGGCAATGCCCGTGAGCTGCCGTGCCAGCATCGCCGCATCCCGGTGAGTCTCCAGCTTCGCGCCCAGCGTCTTCGCGCCGCGCACCGACACCTCGTGAATGCGCTCGAGGTTATCGTAGATCTCGTCGAGCGTACCGAAGTGCCCGAGCAGCGCCGACGCCGTCTTCTTGCCCACCCCTGGCACGCCCTTGATGTTGTCGACGGCGTCGCCGGCGAGCGCAAGAAAGTCCGCAATCTGTTCCGGCCAGACGCCGAAGTGCTCGGGAATATGGTCATAGCCGAGCTTGCCCTTGCCCGCAAAATCCCAGAAAACATCATCTTTGGTGAGCAACTGCGTCAGGTCCTTGTCGCGGCTCACAATCGTCGACGGACGCCCGGCGCGGCGCCCGTGTTCGACGAGCGTGCCGATCAGGTCATCGGCTTCGTATAGCGGGTCGGCACAGTTCATCAGGCCGAGCGCGCTGACGAATCGTCGACACTGCGTGAACTGGCGCTTGAGTTCCTCGGGCGCCGGCTCGCGGTTCGCCTTGTACTCGGGGTAGATGCTGGTGCGGAAGGAGGTCGTCAGGCTCTCATCGAAAGCCACCGCGACGTGCTCGGGGTTGACCTGCT
>JAACFJ010000142.1 GCA_009937505.1 Gammaproteobacteria bacterium | reverse complement strand
TCGACGCGGGGTCGGCCGACAGCGCGGACGCGGAACAGGACCCGCTGTACGACCAGGCCGTGCAGGTCGTCATGGAGACGCGCAAGGCGTCGATCTCGGGCGTGCAAAGACGATTGAAGATCGGCTACAACCGCGCGGCGCGCATGGTTGAGTCAATGGAGGCAGCAGGCCTGGTCGGGCCGCTGCAACCGAACGGCACGCGCGAGATCCTGGTGCCGGCTGCTGCTGCCGAGGATTGACGTAAATTGAGACAACTTGGCCTATCGATTGCCGGACTGCTGTTTGCCACGGCGGTTCATGCCGCGGAGACCGCCGTCGATGACGGCGAGGCGCTCGTCAACGAGTTCGTTACGGACGTCGTAACCTTTGCGGGAGATTTCGAACAATCCCTCATTGATCCCGACGGGCGCTTGCTCGAGACCACCACCGGCACCCTGGAGATTCAGCGACCGGGCCAGTTTCGCTGGGTCTATTCTGAACCTTACGAGCAATGGCTGATTGCCGACGGCACCAACATCTGGAGCTATGACGTCGATCTCGAACAGGTCACCGTCAAGGCGCAAGCCGATGCGCTTGCGAATACGCCGGCACTGTTGCTCGGCGGCTCGGGCGAGGCGATGGAGCAGTTCGAGTACGACGGCAGTTTCGTAGAGAGCGGGCTTACCTGGGTCAGGCTGCTGCCGGTGGACACCGACAGCGGCTTCCGGCGAGTAGAGCTGGGTTTCTACAATCGACAGCTGGGCCGGATGGTGTTCCTCGACAACCTCGAGCAAACGACCGTCGTCGTGCTGAAAAACGTCGCCGTGAACGAACCGATCGATGCCGGACGCTTCGAGTTTGTGGTTCCGGACGACGTGGACGTCGTTGGTAAGCCGGCCGCGGCAAAGCTGTCGGCTGATTGATGCTGCCGCTGCGCTACGCGCTTCGCTGGCAGGTCGTGAGCGCGATGCTGCTACTGGTCGTGCTTGCCAGCGCCGTGATGCCCGCAATATGGCTATGGCCTGATCGCGTGCGCATCGTGAGTTGGCTCGACCACATCGACAAATGGGCCCACCTGCTGACGTTTGCGTTTCTCGCTGTGTGGTTCGCAGGCCAGTACCGGCGCCGCTCTTACTGGCGCATTGCAGCGGGGCTCGTCGGCTTCGGCATCCTCATCGAACTCTGTCAGCGGCTCGTTGGCTACCGGTCGGCCGAGTGGCTGGATATCGGTGCTGACGTGATCGGCGTCGCCATCGGCCTCCTGATCGGGCTGGCTGGCGCCGGCGGCTGGAGCCAGCGGTTCGAAAACTGGTACATCCTGCGCGGAGCGGGCGGAAGCGTTGACTGACCTGTTTTCGAGCAACGACTCCGGGGCGGCCGATCGGCCGCTGGCCGACCGCATGCGTCCGGCGTCACTCGAGGAGTTCGCGGGCCAGTGCCACCTGCTTCAGGAAGGTAAACCCCTGCGGCGCGCAATCGAGAGCGGTCGCGCGCACTCGATGATTTTTTGGGGGCCGCCCGGTACCGGCAAGACGACACTGGCACGGCTCATCGCGGCATCCACCGATTCGCATTTCGTTGCGTTGTCTGCCGTGATGGCCGGCGTCAAGGATATTCGTGCGGCTGTCGCCGAGGCACGCCAGTACCGGGACATGCATCAGCGAGGCACCGTTTTGTTTCTCGACGAAGTGCACCGCTTCAACAAGTCGCAGCAGGACGCATTTCTGCCGTTCGTCGAGGACGGGACGCTGACTTTTATCGGTGCTACGACCGAGAACCCGTCTTTTGAACTGAACAATGCGCTCCTTTCACGTGCGCGTGTTTACGTGCTCAGGATGCTCGAGCCCGCCGACCTGCGCCAGGTGCTAGATCGCGCGCTGGCCGATCCGGATCGCGGACCGGGCACCGGCATACAAGCTGACGAGGGCGCGCTCGAGTTGATTGTGACAGCGGCGGATGGCGATGCCCGCCGTGCGCTCAATTTCCTCGAGCTGGCGGCAGATCTCGCGACCAATGGGCGCATCGACGAAGCCGTGGCAAAGGAAGTGGTTAGCGGCGGGCGGCGGCGCTTCGACAAACAGGGAGAATACTTTTACGACCAGATTTCAGCGCTGCACAAGTCGGTGCGCGGTTCGGATCCGGATGCCGCATTGTACTGGCTGATGCGGATGCTGGACGGCGGCTGTGATCCGCTCTACGTCGCGCGACGGATGATACGCGTCGCCTCCGAGGATATCGGCAATGCTGATCCGAGGGCGCTGCAGCTGACGCTGAATGCATGGGAAGTGCTCGAGCGGCTCGGCAGCCCGGAAGGCGAACTCACCCTTGCGCAAGCGGTCGTCTACCTTGCCTGCGCGGCGAAGAGCAACGCGGTGTACGTGGCCGCGAAAGCCGCCGCACGTGATGCCATAGAGTACGGCTCGCTCGAGGTGCCGATGCATCTGCGCAATGCGCCGACGCGGCTCATGAAAGAACTCGGCTACGGTGACGGCTACCGGTACGCGCACGACGAGACCGATGCCCTCGCGGTGGGCGAGTCTTACTTTCCCGAGGACATGCCGGCGGTGAAGTATTATCATCCTGTCGCGCGCGGCCTCGAAATACGCATCAAGGAAAAGCTCGAGGACATCGAGCGCCGCGCACGCGAGCGCAAAGAACAGGAAGTAAAATGATCGATCCCAAACTTCTCCGTCATTCAGCGGCCGACGTGGCCGCGAATCTTGCGCGCCGCGGTTTCGAGTTCGACGCCGACGCCTACCTCGCGCTCGAGGAGCGCCGCAAGACGCTACAGGTGGAAACCGAGCAGCTGCAGAGCGAGCGCAACGCGAGCGCCAGGCGCATCGGCAAGGCCAAAGCGCAGGGCGCGGACATCGAGCCGTTGCTTGCGGCCGTGAAAGATCTCGGAGACCGGCTCGAGGCCGGTGAGAAGGCATTGCAGCAAGTGCAGGGCCAGCTGCGGGACATCGAGCTGGGGCTGCCCAACCTGCTGTCTGAGGAGGTCCCGACCGGGGACAGTGAAGACGACAACACCGAGGTGCGCGAATGGGGCGAACCGCCACAGCTCGATTTCGCGGCACGCGACCACATCGAACTCGGTGAAAGTCTCGGGCAGCTCGATTTCGAATCTGCCAGCAAGATATCGGGCGCCCGCTTCGTCGTCATGAAGGGACAACTGGCGCGGCTGCAGCGCGCACTGATCCAGTTCATGCTCGATACGCATACGAGCGAGCACGGCTACACGGAGACCTACGTGCCGTATCTCGTGAAGTCTCCGGCGCTGATCGGTACGGGCCAGTTACCCAAGTTCGAAGAAGACCAGTTCAAGACGACGGACGAGTCGCCGTTCTACCTGATCCCGACGGCGGAGGTACCGGTGACCAACCTCGCGTCGGACGTGATATTCGACGCCGACGCGTTACCGATTCGCTATGTCGCGCACACGCCGTGCTTCCGTTCGGAGGCGGGCTCCCACGGTCAGGACACGCGCGGCATGATTCGTCAGCACCAGTTCGAAAAGGTCGAGCTGGTACAGTTCGTGGCAGCCGATGCCTCGATGGACGCACTCGAGGAGCTCACCGGGCACGCCGAGGTCATCCTGCAGAAACTGGGGCTTCCGTATCGCGTCGTTATCCTGTGCACGGGTGATATCGGCTTCGGGTCGACCAAGACTTACGACATCGAGGTCTGGCTGCCGGGTCAGAATCGTTACCGCGAAATTTCATCCTGCAGCAACTACAACGACTTCCAGGCGCGTCGCATGAAGGCGCGTGTAAGGAATGCCGAGACGGGCAAACCCGAGCTCATTCACACGCTCAACGGCTCGGGTGTCGCAGCCGGCAGGGCGCTGATCGCCGTCATGGAAAATTACCAGCAGGAAGACGGCAGCATCCGTGTGCCGGAGGTTCTGCAGCCCTACATGGGCGGACTGGAAGCGATCGGCGCCTGACGCCGATCGCTTCGGGAACACGCGTTACCAGTCTTCAGTCGCGGCTCATGAAGAGCTGTAGCACGTACCAGAACATGAGCGCGATGGACGCGAACAGCTGCAGGGACGCTGCAACGTATTTGTCCTGCGGGTAGTGATGCAGGATGTTGGAGGTGTCGTACAGCACCGCCGCGCCTGCAAAGCCGATCATTGCCACCGAGAACCAGGTACCCAGGGCGAAGCCGAACAGGGCACCGGCGATGATTATCGCGATAGCTATGAAAAAGCCCCATACGAGCAGGCCACGCAGGAAGGAGAAATCCTTGCCGGTAATCATCGCCGTGGCGATCAGTCCGATAGAGCCCAGCGCGGTAACGCCGGCGGCGCTGTCGATCGTGCCCGGTGCCTTCAGTTCGGCGATGTAGAGCAGAGGCGCAAAAATGATCGCTTCGGCGAACACGAAAACCGCCAGTGCGGCATATTGTGCGCCGGTTGACTGAACCCGGTGAGCGGTGTGCGATGCGCCCCAGCCGACCAGGATGAAGGCGCCGAGAACCAGGAACCAGTTGCCGAGCATCGGCGCCGCGATGCGTTCCGAGATGCCCGTCGAATAGAGGTAGGCGGAAATCGCGGCGAATGCCAGGATTGCTCCGATCACATGCGCGTAACATTTCCAGATGAACTGCGAGCGATCTTCTGCTGACAGCCCCGCTACCGGAGCCTGATAGCTCAAATTGTCCTGCATTAGCGAATCTCCCTGTTAATCGATAGCCCGGATTCTATCACTACCACGGCAGTACATAGCCTTCGGCATGCCAGAATCCTCCCGTATTCTCGAGCGACAGTTCGTCGATGCGCTCGATCAGCCCTCGCGCGGAATCGGCGGGGGCGACGCCGCTGCCGCCCGTCATGTCCGTGGCGACCAGACCCGGGTGCAGTAGCCCGACCGCGATGCCGCGGGGCAGCAGTTCGTGCTTCAGGTTGGTGCCGACCATATTGACGGCCGCTTTCGACGCCCTGTAGCCATAGTTGCCGCCCGAGCCGTTGTCCTCGATCGAGCCCACCCGGCTGGAGACGATTGCGACTTTGGACCCTTCGTGCAGGTTGTCCACGAGCGCCTCGGTGACGCGCAATGGCCCGAGCGTATTAATACGGTACTGTTCGGCCATGAGCTCGTAATCGATGTCACCAAATGTGTCACGAAGCAGGATGCCCGCGTTGTTGACGAGCACGTCGATCGGCTGCGCGTCGAGTTCCTGGCGCAGCGCTTCGACCGCCGTGCCGCTGCTCACGTCGATACCATCGATCACGCGTACATCCAGCGCCGAGAGTTCGTCACTCATCTCGCGACAGACGGCGATCACGTTATCGCCACGTTCGGCAAACTGCTTGCAGAGTTGCAGGCCAATGCCGCGGTTTGCGCCTGTTACCAATACGGTTGCCACAGTGATCTCCCTTGGCGTGTCCGTTGAGCTGCCATGTTACCGAAGCCCGCGCCGGATAACGCGGCCCGGATCAAGATGGCGGCGTCGCGGGGCTGGGCAGTCCGCATGCATCGCCCGAAGATGTGGTCCCGGTGATCGCGGACTGACCTTTAGTGCCGGGGCTGGGATGGGCGCTACGCGCCCTCGCTGACGGCTACGCCGCTGCGCTCGTCGAACAG
>JAACFJ010000141.1 GCA_009937505.1 Gammaproteobacteria bacterium | reverse complement strand
GTGGCGTCGTTCAATGTATTGAACTACTTCACTACGCTGGATGACTCGGGGCCGATCTGCGGCCCGTCCGCCGACCAGGGATGCCGGGGCGCGGACAACGCGTTCGAGTTCGTGAAGCAGCGAGACAAACTGATCACCGCAATTACCGAACTGGACGCGCACGTGGTCGGGGTGATTGAGCTCGAGAATAGTGCGTCAGATTTTCCGATCGGCGATCTGGTGGACGGGCTCAACGGTGCAACGGGACCCGGGACCTACGCGTACGTTTCGACCGGACCCATCGGAACCGACGCGATCCGCGTTGGCCTGATCTACCAGCCGGCGTCGGTTACGCCTGCTGGCCCGTTTGCGGTGCTCGATTCGTCGGTGGATCCGACGTTTAATGACGACAAGAACAGGCCGGTCATGGCCCAAAGCTTCTCCGAGAATACGAGTGGCTTGGTGTTCACCGTCGCTGTCAACCATTTGAAGTCGAAGGGTTCACCTTGTGAAGATGTCGGCGATCCCGACATTGGTGACGGTCAGGGTAACTGCAACGGCGTTCGTACCGCGGCCGCCGCAGCGCTCGTGAATTGGCTTGCCACGGATCCAACGGGGAGCGACTCGGACGATTATCTGATCATCGGCGATCTGAACGCCTACTCCCAGGAGGACCCGGTGACCACGATCGAGGCGGCCGGTTACATCGATCTCGTCGAGGCATTCCTTGGTACCGGTTTCGCGGACGGAGTCTACTCATTTAATTTCTTCAGCGAGTCGGGCTCCCTGGATCATGCGTTGTCGAGTCCCAGCATGGAGGCGAGCGTAACCGGTACGGCGATCTGGCATATCAACGCGGACGAGCCGCGGGCGCTGGATTACAACGACTTCAACCAGCCGGCACTCTACAACCCCGATGAGTTCCGTTCCTCGGATCACGATCCGTTGCTGGTCGGGCTTTACGGCGACGAGGACGGTGACGGAGTGTTCGACGTGTTGGACAACTGTCCAGATACGACCATTCCCGAACCGGTGCCGACGTCCGGGGAGCTGAAGCCCAACCACTGGGCGCTGACCGACGGTGATTTTGAGTTCGACACGGTGACGAAGGGCAAAGGCAACGGGCCGAATCGGAGCTACAGCACCGCCGATACCGCCGGTTGCTCGTGCGAACAGATCATCGAGGCCCAGGGCCTTGGTAATGGACTCAGCAAGTACGGTTGCAGCATTGATGTCATGGATAACTGGGTAGAACTGGTGACTCCGTAACGAATCAAACTAATCTGGGCACAAGAGGTGCCAGGTGTCTGGGCCACTCTTCGGAGTGGCCCAGCTCTTTCCACTATTCAGCATCCCCGATAAACGCCGTGTAAGGACCGGGATAGACCCGCTCAAGCTACCCACTTGCAGGGGTTTTCACCTTTTCGTGAATTGCCGCGCCTGGCCGTTAACGGACGGTTAGGATCGGTTATTTTCACGCCAATGAGAGACCGCGATTGAGACAAATCGACATTCAGCCTAGAAACGCCCCGCCTGGAAATCCATGATCGCCTGGCGGATTTCATCGGCCGTGTTCATGACAAAAGGCCCGTAGCGCGCGATCGGTTCGTTCAGCGGCTTGCCGCCGACCAGGATGAAGCTGGCATCCTTGTCACTCGTGACAGCAACTGAAGTACCCGGCCCCAACAGCGCGATCTCGCCACGCCGAACGGTGGCGCCCTCCTCTCCACCGACGCTGATGTCGCCCTCATAGGGATAGGCGAACACGCTGTGACCCTCAGGCGTGGGTAGCTTCACGTCTGCCGGTCCTTCGCAACGGACATCGAAATAGAATGGCTCCGTCGCCACCCCGGATACCGGACCGTTGACGCCGTTGAGCTCACCGGCAATGACGCGGGCCACCACATTTTCGCCAATGTTGGTCTCCGGCACGTCGCTCGCCGCTATGTCCTGGTAGCGTGGCTCGACCATCTTCTGACCCGCCGGCAGGTTGACCCATAACTGGAAGCCCCACATGAGGCCGTCTTTCTGTTGCGGCATCTCGGAGTGTACGATGCCGCGCCCGGCCGTCATCCACTGCACGCTGCCCGGCCCTAACAGGCCGGTATTGCCCTTGTTGTCACCATGCTTCATCGAACCGGCCAGCATGTAGGTCACGGTTTCGAATCCACGGTGGGGATGGTCCGGGAATCCGGCAATGTAGTCATCCGGATCGTCCGAACGAAATTCGTCGAGAAGCAGGAACGGGTCGAAGTGATCGAGTTCCGGCGTCGCGATCACCCGCGTCATGCGTACGCCGGCACCGTCCGTGGCAGGCACACCTGACAGGACGGTCGTTACGCCGCGATGCTCTGCAAGTGTCATTTGGTCAGGATAGCATGGCACAATCGTTTCACTCCCAGTTGGAGTCAGCGTGTTTTTCTCCCAGGCAATTACGGCATGGCGTCGATAGACCTAACGATCCGGGATGCGACCCCAGGGGACGCTGAGATCATCGCGGATTTCAACTCCCGCCTCGCGTTCGAAACCGAAGGCATGCGCCTTTCCCCGGAAGTCATAAATCGCGGCGTCGAGACCCTGCTTGCGGATCAATCCAAAGGCCGTTACTGGGTGGCACAGGCAGATAGCAGGGTCGTCGGCCAGATCATGGTGACCTACGAGTGGAGCGACTGGCGCAACGGCATGATCTGGTGGATACAGAGTGTTTATGTGCATGGCGATTACCGCCGGAGCGGCGTATTCTCGTTGCTGTACCGGCATGTCGAGTCGCTGGCGCGGCGGGATCCGCAAGTGAGTGGAATTCGTCTGTATGTGGAGCGCGATAATGCCCGTGCGCGGCGGACTTACGAGTCGCTGGGAATGGACATGACCGACTACCGGGTCATGCAATCGATGTTTACAGGGGACGAGTAATGCTGAAAGCGGGCGAGAAAGCGCCGGAGTTCGTACTGGAGAATGACAAGGGCGAAGAAACATCGCTCACCGATCTATTGAAGGACGGCCCGCTGATCCTGTATTTCTACCCTGCCGACTTTACGCCGGGCTGCACGGCGGAAGCCTGCACCATCCGCGACATTCACTCGGAAATTCAGTCGGTGGGACTACAGGTCGCGGGTGTGAGCCCCCAGGATGCGGACAGCCACGTGCGCTTCCGCGAGAAACACGATTTGCCGTTCGAATTGCTCTGTGACCCGGACAAGGTCGCGGCGAAGATGTACGACGTCGACGGCCCGTTCGGCGTCGGCGTGCGGCGCACCACCTATCTCATTGGGCAGGACCGCACGATCCATGACGCCGTCCAGGCCGACCTGCGCATCGGCCGCCACGAGGAATTCATCAAGAAGGCGATCATGCTGCGGCAGACCGCAGGCATGCACGGAAAAGGCGACGAAGGCTGACTACTCGCCCTGTACGGTGACAATCACGGTGCGCCGGTGACCGCGGTGCCTGTGCTCCCAGAGATAGATGCCCTGCCATGTGCCCAGCGCGCAGCGGCCGTCGATCACGGGAATATTCAGGTCTGACTGCGTCAGTACACTGCGCACGTGGGCGGGCATGTCGTCGGGTCCTTCGGCGGTATGGGTGAACATCGGGTCTCCGTCGGGCACCTGTCGCGACATGAAGGTCTCCAGGTCCCTCAACACGGCTGGGTCTGCGTTCTCGCAGAGCATCAGCGAGGCGCTCGTGTGGCGTATGAACACGTGGCAGATGCCGGATCGAAATCCCGCCTGCCGCACGACGGACTGCACGTCCGCGCCCAGGTCGTGGGTTCCCCGGCCGCGCGTGTCGACGTGTATTTCCTGCTGATGCAGCATCGCGCCTCGGGACTCAGGGGGCCTGCGACGCCGGGTTGTCGTCGGGAACGTAAGGCTCACCATACCGGAGCCGGATCGTCTTGGTCTTGCCGAACCAGGGTATGGAGACGACGTAAATGTTGTCGTACTCATCCTCCGCGATCGGCGGCACTCGCTTGCTGGCGCCGAGATTCGCCATCAGCACGGGCAGCGTGTTGCTATGCGCGACGACGAGAATGATCTTGCCCTTGTGCTTCTTGAGGATGCTCTCGAGAATCGGTTCCGTATCACCCACGTCGTAGGTGTTGACCGGCTGGTCGAGAGCATCAGCGACTGCCTGTGCGGTTTCCTTGCTGCGCCGCAAAGGTGTGGAGTAAACAACATCGACGCCGCGGATCACATCGGCATCCACGAGTTGACGCGCGAGTTCGGCGGCGCGCCGCTGGCCGGCCAGGCTCAGACCGGGATCGTCGGCCGGGGTAGCGGCCTTTTCGGCGTGACGGACGAAAATGATCGTCGTCGTCGCCTGAGACTCGAAAAACCACGCGAGGCCGATCGCGATCGCCGTGTAGATGATGATGACCTGGATTCTACGGCGCCGGCGCCGGCGCCGGCGATCCTGGTCAGACATGTCGTTGCCCATGGAACGCGACTTTACGAGGTTTTTCCCGGTTTGACTACGCCGGATCAGCCCTGACGGTCTTGCCGCTCATCGATGACGACGTGGTATTCGCCTTCGATCGTCTGCTGCGTCCCGGTTGGGCCAACACCTCGAGACGCCCGAAACGCCGGATCACCCGCCATCTTGCGGCGGAACCACCACAGGCGGATGCTCACGACCGCCGCGAGAAGCAGCAGCAATGAGCCCAGGATCACGAACGCGAAGAATCCGACAACGATCGATGCCGCGATTACGAGCGAGCCGACGATGATCACCAGGGCACTGGCAAGCGGACTGCCTGCCGGGAATCCTCTCTGCAGCGACGAATATCTCACTCTTTATCCTTGCTCCTGCGTCAGTCCGCCGACTTCCTGCTGTAAAAACCCTCGAACCACGGCTCCCAGGTCGCTCCGTCATCGTTCGACTGCTCAAAGTACTGCCTGACACGCCCGTCGGGCATCGGCGTCCACAGACCGCGAAATGGCGCGGTCTTCGCGGAACCTATGTAGTGAATTGTACCCGTAAGTAGCATGCCCTCGCCGGTCAATCCACCGCGGATATCAATCTGGTAGCCGCCCGCAGCATGCCAGATCTGAACCCATTCATCCGTGATCTTGTCCAGGTAGTTGATGCTCATGCCCGTGCTGCCCTTGGCACCGCTCCAGTTTTCTATCAGCACGCAGCCGCTCTCCTCACGTCTGATGCTGTTTTCGCCCACGAAAGTACCCTTCGCGTCGTGAACGTCCCACTGGCCAACCCAGAAGTCGAATTCCTGGAATCGGGCATCCTGCTCGCAGGGAGTTGCTTTCGGCGCAGCCGCCTCGGAAGCATCAGGATCGGTTTGAGACATCGCCGCCAGCGGCAACGTCGAAAGAGTAAAAATAATTAATTTATTCAATGGGTTCATGGTTATTCTTCGAGTATTTTATCCGGCTAATTCGTGGCTTGTCGGATAGATCAGACCGCGGCAGCGTCGCGGGGTTCGGCATTTGCGCCCGATCTTCACTGGGTGATGGCCTCGATTCCTCGCAATTCAACGCCCGCGAGTTGAATCAAGCCTCTCCTGCAAGCACAATGCGCGGCGCATGGACGCGACACAGCACTGGAGAGGTGGCAGAGCGGTTGAATGCACTGGTCTTGAAAACCAGCAAAGGTTTGTAGCCTTTCGTGGGTTCGAATCCCACCCTCTCCGCCAG
>JAACFJ010000140.1 GCA_009937505.1 Gammaproteobacteria bacterium | reverse complement strand
CTCGACACCGGGGCCGGCCGGGCTTACTGGGAATCGGGCTTTTCCGGAGTGGCGGGCGCCAGGTCGCCAGTGGTGTCGGACGGCATGTCCGGCGCCTCGGCTGGCTCGGCCGATTCTGCCGGCTCTGCGGGAGCCACCGGGGCTGCCGGAGCGGCAGGTTCGGTCGCCGCGCAATCCCAACCCCATCCTTCCAGCTTGGCCACCAGGCCGGCCGCCTTTTCTTCGCAGTAGCCCGTTTGCTGGGACGCGCTCCAGAGCACCTGGTCTTCGCCGGGTGCCTCCGTGTCCTTGAAGTAGTGCACCTCGCAGGGGACGCTCACGCCGGGTTCGGTCATGATGACAACCCGCCGGACCATGTCGCCGTCGGTGCATTGCGTCTCCGCGCCCTGTGCAAATGCGAGGCCGGGAAGGGCGAGGATAAGGAAGCTGATCAGGGTCGTATGCCGCATAGTGCTCACCGTCTTGCCGTTGCGAATCCTCGGAGTATACCAACGTGGTAGACTCCCCGGCCTTTGAATTACGGGCAAGCGACGATGCAAAAGTTCATTGGCGGCGCACTGGCGCTCATCATCCTCGCATCCTGTGGCAAGCAGGACGCGGGCAAGCCGGAAACAGCATACGATTTCTCGAAGGATGCCTATATCTGGCTCGAAGACGTCGAGGGCGAAGAAGCGCTCGCCTGGGTCGAGGAGCAGAACGCCGTCTCGCTCGGCCACCTCGAAGCGCTGCCCGTTTTCGCGCCGCTGAAAGAGCGCAATCTCGAGATCTACAACTCGGACGAACGGATTGCGACGCCGGCGATGCGCGGCGACCACGTCTACAACTTCTGGCGCGACGAGGACAACATCCGCGGCCGCTGGCGGCGCATGCTGCTCGACGACTACATCGAGGGGAGCGAGGAATGGGAGCTCGTGCTCGATATCGATCTGCTGGCCGAAGGTGAAGACGAAGACTGGGTCTGGAAAGGCGCGCAATGCCTGCGGCCGGAATACCGCCGCTGCCTCCTGAACCTGTCGCGGGGTGGCGCGGACGCTGTCGTCGTGCGCGAATTCGATGTCGAGACAAAGACGTTCGTGATGGACGGATTCTCGATCCCCGAGGCCAAGCAGCGGATCAGCTGGGTCGACGAGAACGCGGTGTGGGTGGGCAGTGATTTCGGCGACGGCAGCACGACGGATTCGGGCTATCCGCGCACCTCCCGTTTGTGGAAGCGCGGCGAACCGCTCGAGGAAGCGGCGGAGATCTTCGCCGGCGAACAGGCCGACGTTGCCGCTGGCGTTTACCGTTCCTGGGACCGCGACGACAGTTACGACGTTGCCTACCGGGTGCCGAGCTTTTTCGAAACGCTCAACTACCTGTACACGGGAGACGGAGAGTTCCGGCATATCGATATCCCGGCCGATGCGGATCTTGTCGGTGTCATGAACGGCCAGCTGCTGGTGCAGTTGAAGACCGACTGGGAGATCGCGGAGACCACCTATCCCCAGGCTGCACTGATGTCGATCGATTTCGGGCGATTCATGGATGGCGACCGCGATTTCGAGGTGCTGATCGTGCCGGGCGAGTCGATGGCTATCCCGCGCGGCGGCATAATCACCACGCGGGACTACATCATCGTGCGGCTGCTCGACGACGTCGTGTCGAAGCTGCAACGGTTCTCGTTCGCTGACGGCAGGTGGGTGAGCGAGGAGATCGAGGCCGAGGACCTCGGATCCGTCACGCTGGGCTCGTCCTCGGATGAATCCAATATCTTCTTCTTTACGTACGAAGACTTCCTGACGCCGGACACGCTGTATGTTGCGGATGACGGCGGCAGGACCGTCAAGGCGTTACGATCCCTGCCGGAGTTTTTCGACAGCGAGGGCATGACGGCCGAGCAGCACTTCGCGACCAGCAAGGATGGCACGCGGGTGCCGTATTTCGTCGTTTTGCCAAAAGGATTCGAGCCCGACGGTACGACACCGACCTTGATGTATGGCTACGGTGGCTTCGAGGTAAGCCGCCCGCCGAGCTACAGTGCGACGGTCGGGCACAGCTGGCTCGAGCGCGGCGGCGCCTTTGTCGTTGCCAACATCCGCGGTGGTGGCGAGTACGGGCCGGCCTGGCATCACGCGGCGCTCAAGGAGAACCGGCAGCGCGCCTATGACGATTTCATTGCTGTCGGCGAGGATCTCATCGCGCGCGGCATCACCAGTCCCGGGCACCTCGGCATTCGCGGCGGCTCGAACGGTGGCCTGCTCACCGGCGTCATGCTCACGCAGCGGCCCGACCTCTGGGGCGGCGTCGTTATCCAGGTACCGCTGCTCGATATGAAGCGCTACAACAAGTTGCTCGCGGGTGCCTCGTGGATGGGCGAATACGGCGACCCGGATACGGATGACTGGGAGTTCATAAAGGAGTACTCCCCGTACCATAACCTCGACCCTGCCGCCGACTACCCGACGCCGTTCATTACGACCTCGACGCGCGACGACCGCGTGCATCCGGGCCATGCACGCAAGATGGTTGCGCGATTGAAGGAGATGGGGCACGACCTGCTGTATTACGAGAACACGGTCGGCGGCCATGCGGGCGCGTCGGACAACGAACAACTCGCCCGCGCGGAAGCGCTTATTTACAGCTACCTTTGGGACCAGCTGACCGAACCGGCAGCTGAATGAGCGGTCAGCCGGCTATGTGGCCGAGGGTGGACATCAGCACGTAGTAGACGGTCAACACGAACCAGAAGATCGGCAACAGCAGGTGCACGACTTTATTGCGCGTGGCGATGCCCGTGACGGCGATGCCCATGTGCAGGCCGACAAAGAGAAAGTATTCCTGCGGTAATGGCCGCAGGTCAGCCACCGACTTGATCAGCGTTTCGGGAATGTCGATGCACCAGGCGATAATCATCGTGCCGAAGAACCATATTCGATTCCTGAAAAAGTAGGCGCGAATGTCGATGTCCCTGTCCATGTCCCACGGGTAGAGCATAGCTGCAAGGAAGAACAGCGCGACGGAATACAGCGTAATGAACAGGTACTCGTAGGCGTACCAGTTGTCATGGCTGCTCCACCAGTACAGCCCCCACCAGATGAGCAGGATGTAGACCAGGATATTGACGGTCCAAAGGGCGTGCGGCAGGTAAAGCCGCACGCTGTCGCGGTGCTGGATGAGCTTTGTTGCGCCCGTGGCCAGGTGCGTGATGCCGAGGCCCATGATGACCGAGATTAGCACGCCGATGTATTCGAATACGCCCATGAGATACCCGCTTGTTGGCAGAGGTTTTGCGAGTTTTGCACGAAGGCTGGCGGGCAATCCAGCCCGCCAGCCCTCATGACATGCCTTGAGCGACTACGTGATCGGCTCGAAACGCGCCTGGAAGAATCGCAGGTACTCCGGTTCGTACACCATCTTGAGGCCGCGTATCTGGTCGCGTCGCGCGTAGACGTCGACGACCGCCTGCGTAATGACGTCCATGTGCGCCTGCGTGTAGACCCGCCGCGGTATTGTCAGGCGCACCAGTTCCAGCGGGGGCCGGCGGTTCTTGCCGGTTTCGGGGTCGCGGCCGGCGGACACGTTACCGCGCTCCATCGTGCGGATGCCCGACTCGATGAACAGTTCGGCCGCGAGAGCCTGGGCAGGGTAGTCGTCCTGGTCGATGTGCGGAAGGAACTCCCGCGCATCGATGAATACCGCGTGCGAGCCGATGGGTTTCACGATCGGTATACCGGCGCGCTGCAGGTTTTCGCCGAGGTACCGAACCTGACCAATACGCGCTGCCTGGTGTTCTTCGGTCGCCGCTTCGCGGATGCCCTGGGCCATGGCTTCCATGTCGCGTCCGGCAAGCCCGCCGTAGGTGTGCAACCCTTCGTAAACTACAACGAGATTTTGTGCTTTTTTGAAGATTTCGTCGTCATTGCAGGTGAAGAAGCCGCCGATGTTGACGAGCGCGTCCTTCTTCGCCGACATCGTGCAGCCGTCGGTGAGATCGCAGATCTCGCGCAGAATTTGCCGCACGGACTTGTGCGCGTAGCCTTCCTCGCGCTCGCGGATGAACCAGGCGTTCTCCATGGTGCGTGTCGCGTCGAGCATGATGAGAATATCGTGCTCGCGGCAGTAGGTATGAAGTTCGCGCAGGTTCGCCATGGAGAACGGCTGGCCGCCGGCCATGTTCACGTTGCCCTCGAGGCTGATATACGGAACCCGGTCGGCGCCGACCTTCTGCACGAGCGCGTCCAGTTTGCCCATGTCGACGTTGCCCTTGAACGGGAAGTCGCAGTCGGGATCGTGGGCTTCGTCGACGATGACGTCCACGAAGGTGCCGCCCGCCAGTTCCTGGTGCAGGCGCGTTGTCGTGAAGTACATATTGCCGGGGATGTAGTCGCCGTCCTTGATCAGGATCTGCGACATCAGGTTTTCGGCGCCGCGGCCCTGGTGCGTGGGCACCAGGTGCTTGTAGCCGTAGTACTCGCGGACGACGTCTTCGAGATGGTAGAAGTTCTCGCTGCCCGAATACGCCTCATCGCCGAGCATGAGGCCGGCCCACTGGCGGTCGCTCATTGCAGAGGTGCCCGAGTCAGTGAGGAGGTCGATGTAAACATCGCGGCTGCGCGTCAGGAAGGTGTTGTAACCGGCCTCGCGCATGGCGACTTCGCGTTCCTCTCGTGTCGTCATCTTCAGGAGTTCGACGGACTTGATCTTGTAGGGTTCTGCCCAGGTCCGGTGGCCCGGTTTGATTTCGTTCATGTCAATTCCAGTTGTTTTGTATTGAATACGGAAAGGAAGTCAGAGCCACGCAAAGTGGGCGGTGAAGTGCCGCAGGAACTGCGGCGCCTCGACGATGCGCATGCCGCGTATGGCATCACGTCGTTCCCACACGTATTGAATGGCTTCGAGTACGTAATCCATGTGGCTTTGCGTGTACACACGGCGCGGGATCGCGAGCCGCACGAGATCCGAGCGGGCCGGCTGCTCTGTACCGCTGTGTGGGTCCATGCCGAACATCACCGTGCCGATTTCGCAGCCGCGGATGCCCGCCTCGATATAAAGTTCGACGGCGAGGGCCTGGCCCGGATAATGCAGAGGTTCGATGTGGGGAAGGAAACGTCGCGCGTCGAGGTACACCGCGTGACCGCCGGCGGGCGCCACCACCGGGATGCCTGAGTCCAGCAGGCCGTTGACGACGTAGCGCGTCGACAGCAGCCGGTAGTCGAGGTAATGCTCGTCCAGGATCTCGCGCAGGCCGACAGCGATGGCTTCGAGGTCGCGGCCGGCAAGGCCGCCATAGGTCGGGAAGCCCTCGGTCAGGATCAGGATATTGCGTTCCCGCTGTGCGAGTTCCGCGTCGTTGGTGCACAGGAAGCCGCCGATGTTCGCAAACGCGTCCTTTTTCGCCGACATCGTGCAGCCGTCCGCCAGCGCAAAAATTTCGCGTGCAATATCGATAACTGACGAATTCTCGTAACCTGGTTCGCGCAGCTTGATGAAGTAGGCATTTTCGGCAAACCGGCAGGCATCGACATAAAAAGGTATGCCAACCTCACGCGCGATGCGGCTGATCTCGCGGATGTTCGCCATCGATACCGGCTGGCCGCCCCCGGAGTTGTTCGTGATCGTCACCATGATCAGCGGGATCTTGCCGGGCCCTTCTTCCGCAACCAGTTTCTCGAGTGCGGCGATATCCATGTTGCCCTTGAAGGGCGCGTCCGATT
>JAACFJ010000139.1 GCA_009937505.1 Gammaproteobacteria bacterium | reverse complement strand
GCGCGGCCATGCGCCGATTCCTCCCGGTCATCGCCGCTCGACGAACGGGGGCGGGCTCCGGCGATGATTTTTCTCGTCATGGTTGACCAGCGACGTCCTGTCGCCGGCCCTTCGGGGCGCAAGCGCGTCCAAATTCGCGTCCCGGCGAATTTGTCGGTGCGCTGATATCCAGGGAAGGATTAATGTCGCGGAGCACAGGGACGTGCGAGAGCGACGATACTTCCTCGAAAAACATCACCGGCAGGCCGCCGGTCAAACCGCGCGCGAAGATCGACAGCCGATCGGGGCGTTTTTCGACCGAAGTGAAGCGCAGCGGAGCGAGCCATGAGGGAGAGAAATGACCCGATCGGCTGTGTGCACACCACATCGATGCGTGGCGTCCGACAGCAAGGGCTGCCGGGGAGCAGGTTGTGATTCAAGTGAGAAGCGCGTCCGGCAGCGTTGCTGATGGCGTGCTATAAAACGGCGCATGGTTGAGCAAGAGAAACTGCAGAGCTACCTCGCGTGCCCGCGCTGCGACAAGGCGCCACTGTCTTATGACGACGGCGCGTTCCGCTGCGATGCCTGCAAGATCGATTTCCCCGACATCGACGGTATTCCGTGGATGTTCGCGGATCCCGACGCCAGTCTCGGGGAATGGCGCAATCGGCTGCAGTTCGCGCTGCAGCAGCTCGGCCACGAGGTCGCCGGGCTCGAGGTCGAATTGAAGGACAAGGATCTCAGGGCGCTTACCCGCCGGCGCATAGAACGTTACAGGAAATCGGCCGAGCAACATCGCCGCGCGCTGCAAAAGTTGCTGCGGCCCGTCGACGTGCAGTCGCAAAGCGGCAGTTACGAATCCTACCTGGCGCTCAGGACGCGGTTGCCGGTCGACCAGGGACTGAATACCTATTATGCGAACATCCATCGCGACTGGGTATGGGGTGAGGAAGAGAACGAAGCGTCGCTGAAGCAGGTTCGTTCGGTGCTGCACGATCACGTCGAGCTTGGCGACGTGCTGGTACTTGGCGCTGGCGCGGGCCGCCTGGCTTACGACATCCACAAGGAACTCGATTGCTCCCGCCTGATCGCCATGGACTTCAACCCGTTATTGATGCTCGTCGCCAAACAGATGGCGGATGGCAATCGTCTGTCCATGTACGAGTTTCCCATCGCCCCGAAATCGCTCGAGGACGACGCCGTACTACGTAAACTTTCGGCGCCGGAACCTGCCGGCGAGGACTTTCACCTGGTGCTCGGCGATGCGCTGCGCGCACCGTTTGCCGCCGGCTCGTTCGACGCGGTCGTCACTCCCTGGCTCATCGATATCATCACGGAGGATCTGTCCGTGTTCGCGGCGCGCATCAATCGTCTGCTGAAACACAATGGCCGCTGGGTGAACTTCGGCTCGCTGGCGTTCGCGGATCCGGGCCGCGCGCGGCGTTACAGCCCGGAAGAAACCAAGGCGATCGTTGCCGAGTCCGGGTTCTCGGATCCCTATGTTTCCCAGGCGACCATTCCGTATATGTGTTCACCGGCAAGCCGTCACGGCAGGCAGGAACGGGTGTTTTCGTTTTGCGCATACAAGGAGCGCGATGCCGGACAGGTGTCCAGGCACAAGGCCTTGCCCGACTGGCTCGTCACCGGCAAGGAGCCGGTACCGATGACGCAGTCTTTCCGTACCCAGGCGATGACGACGCAGATCTATGCGTTCATCATGTCGCTGATAGACGGCAAGCGTTCCGTCGAGGACATGGCGAAGATCCTCGAGCAACAGAAGCTGATGACCCGCGAAGAAGCGGTACCCGCCATCCGATCCTTTCTCACCCGCATGTACGACGATTCGCAGCGCCAGCAAGGCTTCTAGGCGCGCCAGACCGCCCGCAGACATACATCCGGAAAACATCCGGATTTGATCATGCTGCCCGTCGTCTCCATTGCGAGGATATAAATCAACAACTTGCAACGGCCATAAGCCAAAAGGGGCCTGCACTCATGACGACGCCCGCCATTTCCATCATCTTCTTTATCGTGGCTGCGTTTCTCGGCGCACTCGGTCAGTTCCTGTACAAGTCCGGCGCCGACCTCGCCGGCAGCGGTCTTGCAAGCTACCTGTTCAACTGGCGCCTGTTCGCCGGAGTCGCCTGTTATATCGCCGTCATGACGCTGTTCGTGGCGGCGTTCAGGAAAGGAGGATCGCTCACGGTGCTCTACCCGATTTATGCATCGACGTTCATCTGGGCCGCGCTTCTGGCATTCCTGTTCCAGGCGATACCCATCAGGCCCGTCAACGTTGCCGGTATGGGCATGCTGGTCATCGGCATGTTCCTCATGGGGAAGTAGAACCGTGTCGATCGATTTTGCAATCAACAGCCCGGTGTTCCTCCGCTACCTCTTGATCGTCGGGGGACTACTGCTCTTCGCTGGCGTCGTGCTCGGTTCGCTGCGGCTGGCAGGCCGAAACGTGGCGTCACCGCTGCGCACTTACCGTGGCTGGCTCATCATGATTCCGATCGTGCTGGGCACGCTGTTCCTCGGCAGGGAGGCGACGATTCTCGGCGTCACCCTGCTGGCCGCCGTCGGATTCAAGGAGTTTGCGCGCGCAACGGGACTGTACGAGGACTGGTGGATGACGGGGATCGTGTATCTCGCGATCTTTGCTCTCGGTGCGGTGTCCCTGGTGCCCGACCCGCGCCTCGGTAGTCCCGGCTGGTACGGGTTCTTCATGGCATCGCCCGTGTTCGTAATCGCGTTGATCCTGTTGGTGCCTATCGTTCGAAACCGCTCGAGAGGCGAGTTGCAGAAAGTCGCGCTCGCGATACTGGGATTTATCTACTTCGGCTGGATGTTCATGCATCTCGGGTTTCTCGCCAACACGGGCAATGCCTATGGCTACCTGCTCTTCCTCGTGTTCGCGGTCGAGATCAACGACGTGGCGGCATTTACGTTCGGCAGGATGTTCGGCAAACGCAAGCTCAGGGAGCGGATCAGCCCGAACAAGACGCTTGCCGGTTCGGTCGGGGCGATCGCCATCTCGCTGGTGTTGCCGTGGCTGCTGTGGTTCTCCTTCCCGCACTTCAGCCCGGCCTTGCTCGTCCTTACGGGACTGATCGTCGGCGTCGGTGGCCAGCTCGGCGACCTCGTCATCAGCTACATCAAGCGGGACATCGGCATCAAGGACATGGGAGCGACGATCCACGGGCACGGCGGAATACTCGACCGCGTCGACAGCATGATATTCGTCGCGCCGATTTTCTTTCACATGGTGCGCTGGTTTAACGGTGCGGGGTGATACTCGTTATGGATACCTGGAAATATCATCCGTCTCCCGGCATCGATACACCGGTGTCGGAGAGCCTGCGCGGCTTCCCGCGTGAGCCCGGCATGCTCGCCTATGCCATCCGCTCTGTTGCTGCGCTGTTATTGCGCGCCTGGATGAGGACCTACCATCGCCTGCATATCGAGGGTCGCGAAAACCTGCCGGCAAAAGGCTCGTACGTACTCGTCTGCAACCACACCAGTCACCTGGATACTCTATGTTTGTTGTCATCGGTGCCGCTGCGCAGTATTCACAATTGCTTCCCGGCCGCGGCCGCCGACTACTTCTTCTCGAGCGTGCCCCGCTCCGCGGTCTCCGCAGTTCTCATCAATGCGCTGCCGTTCGATCGAAAGGCGAAGGGCGCCCGGAGTCTCGCCCTGTGCTCCGCGCTGCTGAAAACAGAAGGAAACATCCTGATTCTTTTCCCCGAAGGCACGCGTACGACGACCGGCGCCATGGGGCGCTTCCGATCCGGCATCGGCCGCCTGGCCGCGGGCAGCGATCTCGATATCCTGCCATGCCATCTCGAGGGCGGCCTGCGCGCGTGGCCCAAGGGCAAGCTGTTACCGCGGCCGCGAAGATTGCATCTGCGAATCGGGCAAGCGAAAAACTACCGCCACCTCGACCGCAGCCCGGAGTCGGTAAAAGCCGTATGTGCAGATCTCGAGGAACGCGTTGCCAGGCTCGGTGGAGGTGCTGAATGACTATCTACGATCTCAAGCCCGCATTTCAGAAACTGCTCAGACCCGCCTGCAACGCGTTGGCGAAGATGGGCATCACCGCCAACCAGGTCACGATTGCCGCCATGTTCCTGTCGATCGTCACCGGCACCGCGCTGGCGGCCCTGCATGACGAACGATGGGTGCTGTTCCTCGTGCCCTTTGCGCTCTTTTTGCGGATGGCTCTCAACGCGATCGACGGCATGCTGGCACGCGAGCACGGCATGCAGAGCGCATTGGGCGGCCTGCTCAACGAACTCGGCGACGTGATCTCCGATGTCGTGCTGTACCTGCCCTTCGGATTGATTGCGGGCATATCGCCTGTTGCAGTCATCGTCACGGTGGTACTCGCCGTGTTGAGCGAGATGACGGGCGTTGTCGCTGTGCAGATCGGTGCGAAGCGGCGCTACGATGGTCCCATGGGCAAGAGTGACCGAGCATTCGCGTTCGGTTTGTTGGCCGTACTGCTGGGCTTCGGCCTGGAACCGGGTGCGTGGGCGAATGCCGGTCTCCTGGTTGTCACGATGCTGACCGCCGCGACCATCCTGAATCGAGCGCGCGCGGCACTCCATCAGGCGGGGACCGTTAAAAGCAGGGCCGAAACCGGTCCGGGCGCCCCCGCCCGGGTGGCCGCGAGGCAATCTACACCTGCATCGAGCAATGGCTGACCGCTGCATCGTCGTAGAGCGTCGTCCGCAGGCCGGGAATGCCCGAGCGCGCGTACGCTGCAATCTCAAATTCCCGCGAGCGCATCGGTCAGCGTGCCGTCCAGGTCGAAATAGACGTATTTGGACATTCTGCTATCTTGGCACACATTGAGCGAGTGAAATCGAAACAGGAATGCACCATGAAAACGGTACGCACGCCCGACGATCGTTTCGAGAACCTGCCGGGCTACGACTTCGAGCCGCACTATACGAAAGTGCGCGGCATGCGCATGCATTACGTCGACGAAGGACCTCAGGATGCCGATCCCGTGCTGCTGCTGCATGGCGAGCCGAGCTGGTCCTACCTCTACCGGCATATGGTGGCACCGCTCGCGGCGGCGGGCCTGCGCGTCGTTGCGCCGGATTTAATCGGGTTCGGCAAGTCGGACAAGCCGGTCAACAAGAGCGATTACAGCTATGCTGGCCACGTCGACTGGATGCGCGAGTTCATCGAGGCGCTCGATCTCGGCAACATCACGCTGTTCGGCCAGGACTGGGGATCGCTCATCGGCCTGCGTGTCGCCGCCGAAGATGAGCAGCGCTTCGCTCGAATCGCGCTCGGCAACGGTGGCCTGCCTACCGGCGATCAGACCATGCCCGACGCATTCATGAAGTGGCGCGCATTCGCCTTGCACAGCCCGTATTTTCCTATCGGCAAGATTGTCCAGAAGGCCACCACGACGAAGCTGCGCGACGACGTGCTGGCCGCGTACGATGCACCCTTCCCGGCACGCAAGTTCAAGGCCGGGGCTCGCATGTTTCCCGCACTCGTGCCGATCCGGCCAGACGATCCCGCGAGCGAAGCAAACCGCCGTGCATGGGACACCTTCGGTCGCTGGGAAAAACCCTTCCTCACCGCGTTCAGCGACAGGGACCCGATCACGCGGGGCGGCGATCGCGTGTGGCAAAAACACGTCCCGGGCGCACAGGGTCAGAAGCACGTAACGATCGAAGGTGCCGGGCACTTCCTGCAGGAAGACAAGGG
>JAACFJ010000138.1 GCA_009937505.1 Gammaproteobacteria bacterium | reverse complement strand
ATGGCGGGCTACCTGGCAGGTTGCGGTTATGACGTCGTTGTCTACAACCGCAGTCGGGACAAGGTCGATCGATGGCTCGAGCAAAACGACGGCCGCAGCGCCGAAACGCCGGCGGAAGCGGCTCGCGGTGCGGACATCGTATTCTGCTGTGTCGGAAATGACGACGACGTCCGGGAGGTAGCGCTCGGCGAACACGGGGCCGTCCACGCCATGGCTCCGGCATCGATTCTCGTGGATCACACGACGGCTTCCGCCACGCTGGCGCGCGAGCTCCACGCAGTGGCCGGTAAGCAGCAGGTCGGCTTCCTCGACGCGCCACTGTCGGGCGGACAGGCGGGCGCCGAAAACGGCCAGCTTACGATCATGGCCGGCGGCGACGCGGCCGTCTTCGAGCGCGCCCATCCCGTCATGGACTCGTACGCGAAAGCGATCACCCTCATCGGGCCGGCCGGATCGGGGCAGCTCGCGAAGATGGTTAATCAGATCTGTATTGCGGGCATCCTGCAAGGGCTTTCCGAGGGCCTGCATTTTGCGCTGCGTGCGAACCTCGACGCCGAGAAGGTAATCGGCGCTATCTCGAAAGGCGCGGCGCAATCCTGGCAGATGGACAACCGCTGGCAGACCATGGTGAACGGGCAGTTCGATTTCGGATTCGCAGTCGACTGGATGCGTAAGGATCTTGCCATTGCGCTGGAAGAGGCGCGATCGAACGGTGCCCGGCTCGACCTGGCCGAACTCGTCGACCGCTACTATGCCGAGGTGCAGACGCTCGGCGGGAACCGCTGGGACACATCGAGCCTCATTGCGAGACTCGAGAAGCCGTTCCCGCCGCAGGATGACTGACCAGGCGAATCCGAAGACGCCCGTGGGGCCGCTGCACGGTATAAGGATCGTCGAGATCGCGGGCATCGGGCCAACGCAGTTCTGCGGCATGCTACTGGCCGATTTGGGCGCACAGATCCTCCGCCTGCGGCGGCCGTCGGCTGCCGATCCCGGGGTGGACATCCCCGATGGCATTAACCTGATGAATCGCGGCAGGCCGGCAATCGACGTCGATCTCAAGTCTGACCGGGGCCGTGAACTCGTACTCCGCCTTTGCGAAAGCGCCGATGCGCTGTTCGAAGGTTTTCGTCCCGGCGTCATGGAGCGATTGGGGCTGGGGCCTCGAGAGTGTATGGTCCGCAACGGACGCCTGGTCTATGGCAGGATGACGGGTTGGGGACAGGACGGGCCCATGGCTAATCGGGCCGGCCACGATACCAATTACATCGCACTCGCCGGCGCGCTGCACGGCATCGGGCACGCTGACCGGCCGCCGCCGCTGCCGCTGAACCTGATCGGGGATTTTGGTGGCGGGGCCATGTACCTCGTAACGGGTTTGCTGGCGGCATTGCTCGAAGCCGGCCGGTCTGGCGAAGGCCAGGTCGTGGATGCGGCGATGGTCGACGGCACCGCCTCGATGCTGACCCTGTTCTACGGCCTGATGGCGGGCGGACTGTGGACGGAGCGCCGGGAAAGCAACCTGCTGGACGGCGGTGCGCCGTTCGCCCGCTGCTACGAGACCCGTGACAACCGGTTTGTTGCAGTCTGCGCACTGGAAACGGAGTTTTTCGCCAGTTTGCTCGAGGCACTGTCCATTGACGAGATCGATTCTGCCGATCAGTACGATACGGAACAATGGGCCAAGCATCACGAGATCTTCGCAACGGCATTCCGCAGCAAGACGCGCGACGAATGGAGCATCCTGCTGAGCGGGGTAGATGCCTGTGCCACCCCGGTGCTGACGCTCAGCGAAGCCACGGAGCACGAGCACGCAAGGGCGCGCGGCACCTACGTAGATATCGATGGCATACGGCAACCGGGACCCGCACCACGTTTCTCCAGAACGCCGGCAGAGGCCAGGCCGGCCCCGCCCGACAACGGCGAAACGGCACGCGGGATTCTTTCGGAGTGGGGCCTCGACGAGGACGAGATCCGGCAACTGTTATAATGCCGTCTTCACAGGGGTGGTCTTCGGACCTGAGATCCGTAACGGGAACCCTTAGAACCTGAACCGGGTAATGCCGGCGTAGGGAGAGGATGATGAACGACAAGATTACGGTGCTGGTTCTCTGCGCTGTCTCAGCAAGCCTCCTTCTTGTGGCGCCGGTTGCGGCGCCCGCGCAAGCTATCGAGGAAATTATCGTAACGGCAGATTTTCGCGAGCGGCCGGCTAGCGAGATTCCTGCGAGCGTCACGGTCCTCGACGCCGACGAGGTCAGGCAACTCACGGTGCAGCACTTCGAGGAACTGATCAACGTAGTACCGAACCTTAACTGGTCGGGCGACGGCCATCGTGCAAGGTATCTGCAGATTCGCGGCGTCGGCGAACTGGAGCAATACCAGGGCGCGCCCAACCCGTCTGTCGGTTTCCTGATCGACGACATCGATTTCAGCGGCATCGGCACGATTGCGACGACGTTCGATATTGAGCGCATCGAGGTGCTGCGCGGTCCCCAGGGCACGCGCTATGGTGCGAATGCGCTGGCTGGACTCGTGTACGTGCAGAGCGCCATGCCAACTGCGGAGCGCGAAGGACGAGTGCAGCTGACCGCCGGTGGCGACGATACGCTGGCGGGCGGCGTCGCGCTCGGTGGCCCGCTGGCCGGCGGCGAGTCGTTATTGTTCCGGGTCAGCGCGCACCATCACGAGAGCAACGGCTTCCGCGATAACGCTTATCTCGGCCGTGACGATACCAACGGCCGCGCCGAGTCGACCGTCCGCGGCCGCCTGCGCTGGCTCCCGGCAGATACGCTGTCGGTGGATCTTGCCGCCCTGTATGCGGACGTCGAAAACGGTTACGACGCATTTGCCATCGACAACAGCCAGACCATGCTCTCGGACAAGCCGGGGAATGATGCGCAGCGGAGCCTCGGAGGCTCGTTGCGTATCGAGTGGTCAGCGCCGTCGTGGGCGACGTTCACCTCGATAACCACGGCCGCCGATTCGGACATCGATTTCGGTTTCGATGCAGACTGGGGCAACGACGAAAGCTGGGCGCCGGTAACGTATGACTTCATATCGCTAAGCGATCGATCACGCCGCACCTTCAGCCAGGAGTTTCGCCTCGCCTCCAGCGATGCGGGCCGTATCTTCGCTGGCACGACGCACTGGCTTGCAGGCGTCTACCTCCTCGACCTCGAGGACGAGCTGCTGACGATCAACCGGGGTGAGTATTTCGACCCGGGATTCGATTTCGCGGACAGTCTCGATGACACTTTCGGGAGCGCTTACGAAGCGAGGAATATCGCTGCGTTCGGTCAACTCGACACGGACCTCGGCTCCGCGACCCGGTTGAGCTTCGGCCTGCGCCTGGAGCGGCGTACGACCGAATACAGCGATACGGCGGGGTTGCGGGCGGGCCCGTCCGAGACGATGACGGGAGGAGAAATCACGCTGAGCCACGACCACTCCGGCGAGCTGACGAGTTTTGTGAGTCTCTCCAGAGGTTACAAGGCCGGCGGCTTCAATCTGGGGATCGTGCCGGACGATCGCCGCGAGTTTGACGCCGAGAGCATGTGGAACCTCGAGGCCGGCATCAAGTCGTCGCTGCTCGATGGCGCTATCGCGCTGAACGTCTCCGCATTTTTTAGTCGCCGCGACGACCAGCAGGTACGCACGTCGTTTCAGCTGGTGCCGGGCGACCCGGCATCGTTCGTATTTTTCACCGACAACGCCGCCCAGGGCCGGACGCTGGGACTGGAGGCGGAAGTTCGCTGGGCGATAGGGGATACGCTCGATCTGTACGCCAACGTCGGTTTGCTCGATGCGGAATTCGAGGAATTTGTGACCCCGCAGGTCGATCTTAGTGGTCGGGCACAGGCGCACGCACCGGACTATACCCTGGCCGCAGGCGCCAGCTACCGGCATCCGGGTGGCGTATTTGCGCGCCTGGACCTTACCGCCCGTGACGCATTCTATTTCGACGTCAGTCACGACCAGACGTCGCAACCTTACGAACTGGCAAACGCGCGGGTCGGCTATGAAACGGACAACTGGTCCGTGCAGCTGTGGGTGCGTAACCTGTTCGATCGTCATTACGCCGTACGCGGCTTCTATTTCGGCAACGAGCCCCCGGATTTCCCGAACAAGCTCTACACGCGGGCAGGCGATCCGCGGCAGCTCGGTGTCACTTTCGATATGAGTTTCTAGAGAGGTTCCAGTCATGAAGGTCGCTGTCGACATCAGTCTCTATCCGCTCGATGCGGATTTCATCCCGCCGATCAAGGACGTGATCGAGCGTCTCAACAGTTACCCGGGTCTGCAGGTCGAAACCAACCCGATGAGCACCCAGGTCCGGGGTGAATATGCCGAAGTGATGATGGCCCTGACCGCCGAGATCGGCACGACGTTCGAGCGCGTACCCAAAGCGGTGTTTGCCATCCGCATCCTGAACAACCCGGTGGCGGGCTGACGCACAGGTGACAGATCTGTGGATGGCGATCGCCGCAGAGGCGCGGGAACTCGCACCGCTCGAGGTAATCGCCGTCGTTGCTGCAGTTGCCTACCTGCTACTGGCGATTCGCCAGAATATCTGGTGCTGGCTGGGTGCCGCGGTCAGCACCGCGATTTACGTATTTCTCTTCTTCGACGCGAGACTCTACATGGAGTCGGCATTGAACCTGTTCTATTTCGCGATGGCCATCTACGGCTGGTCCGTGTGGTATTTCGGCCGGTCCGGTGACGAGAAGCTGCCGGTGTCGGTCTGGGGGCGCAACGTGCACGGGATTGCGATTACGTCGGTTGTTGCGGCGAGCATTCTCAGTGGCTACCTGCTTGCACGTTATTCGGACGCTGCGTACCCGTACATCGATTCGATGACGACCTGGGGAGCAATCTGGGCGACGTTCCTTGTTGCACGCAAGGTTCTCGAGAACTGGTGGTACTGGCTGGTCATCGATGCCGCGTCGATCGTCATCTACTGGTCCCGGGACCTGCAGCTGACGGCGCTGCTCTTCGTCGTTTATGTCGTGATGATCCCGTTCGGACTGTTGGCATGGCGCCGCTCCTGGCGAGAGCAGGCCGCGTGAACGCCGATACTGATCCGGCAGCGGTGCTTGCGGCCATTCCCGGCTGGCGTGGCGCGTCGTACCGCGAGTTGCCGGGAGGGTTGACCAACAGGACGCTGCTCGTCGAAAAAGGTGACCGGCGTGCGGTTCTCAAGATCGACCCGGCGCCGCGCACGCCGCCGTACAATTCGCGGCAGGCCGAAGCTCGTATACAGGAACAGGCCGCGGCACTCGGCCGCGCAAGCCGCGTGCTGTACGTTCGGGACACCGTATTGCTGGCCGAATGGGCGGAAGGCCAGGTTTGGACGCGCGCCCACTTCGAAGACGATGAGAATCTCCGGCGCCTTGCGGAAGCCCTGCGATCCGTGCACAAGCTTCCGTTGACGGGAAGCGCATTCGATATTGCCGCAGCTGGCCGTAGCTATGCGCGAATGCTCGATGCGACCGACGCCGCTGCCACGGAGCGATATCTCGCCATCGTCGAGTCGGCGCCGGGGCCGATGAATCTTTGCTGCTGCCACAACGACCTGGTTGCCGAAAACATCATTTCCACACCGGAAATCCGTTTCCTCGACTGGGAATATGCCTGCGACAACGACCCGTTGTTCGATCTCGCGGTCGTTGTCGCTCATCATGGCCTGTCCGATCGCCAGGCCGGGCTGCTGCTGGATGCCTACTTCGAAGGCGACGGCGCGC
>JAACFJ010000031.1 GCA_009937505.1 Gammaproteobacteria bacterium | reverse complement strand
TCGTTGTAGTCGCCGAACCAGCTCGAGCGGAAGACCTCGGTGACTTCCCGCTCCCGCATCTGGTCGAGCAACACCTGGAACTCGACGTTGACGATCTGCGCTTGTGCGCCGAGGACGTTGCGCCACATCGCCTGCACCGCCAGCGCGATTCTCTGCTGCGTATCCGAGGTGTTGTAGCGCAGCTCGAAGTGCAGCGGGTTCTCCCCGCTGTAGCCGGCCTTCCGGTAGAGGCTCTGCGCGATCGCGTTGCGCTCCTGTCGGCTCAGGTCGGCGTACGGAAGCTGCACCGGCTCGTAATTGTCGACGCCCGGCGGCACCCAGCTGTAGGCGGGCGCCTCGCCGCGCCCGGTTATGGCCTCGACCAGCACCTCCCGGTCTATGGCCATGGACAGCGCCTGCCGCAATTCCGGGTTGTCGGCAAACGGCGGTTTCGCCATGTTGAAGCCGTAATAGTAAACCCCGAGCGTCGGCGCGATGTGCAGCTCGCCCGGGTAGTCGGCGCGAATCTGGTCGAAGTTGTCGGGCGGCACGCTGCTCGTGATGTGAAGCTCGCCGGCCCGGTAACGATTGAACTCCGCCATCTCCTGCGTCACGACATGATGGCGAACGACATCGATCGACGTCTCCGCATCATTCCAGTAATGCGTGTTCCTGTGCAGCTCGATGATCGCGCCTGGCTCCCAGCCCGCCAGCACGTAAGCGCCATTGGAAACCAGGTTGCCGGCACGAACGAAGGCATCGCCGTGTTGCTCGGCCGAGCCGCGATGCACCGGGAAGGTGCTCGGGTGGGTCAGGAGGCTCAGCAAGTACGGTGTCGGCCTGACCAGCGAGATGACGAGCGTACGTTCGTCCGTTGCAGAGACGCCGAGCTCGTCCAGCTCCCGCTTTCCTGCAACGATGTCGGCAGCATTGGCGACGTTGCCGAGCTCGGCCGCATAGAACGCGGCCGTCGCGGGATCGACCAGACGCTGCAACCCGAACACGAAATCTGCCGCGGTGACGGGGTCGCCGTTCGACCAGCGCGCCTCGGGCCGAATGCGAAACGTGTAGGTCAGGCCGTCCCCGGAGATTTCCCAGCTCTCCGCCGTGGCCGCAATCATCTCGCCTGCGGCGTTGTAGCTCACCAGTCCTTCGCCGATGTCGCGCAGCACGTCCGCGGCCTGGACGCTGCGGCTCTTCTGCGGGTCGAGGGATTCGGGCTCGGCGGAAATTGCGCGATCCAGCACCGGCGTGTCGGACTGGCGCGCATCGCGGTCACTGCCGCCTTTACCGCAGCCGTGCAGCGTGACCGCGGCGCCCGCCAGCATCACGACGATTACCGGCAGCAGTCGAATTGTCTTCATGGTTTGTCCCGGGTCAGGCTGTTTTGGCGAGCTGCCGCTTCTTGAGGTGAATCAGCAGCAACGATACGGCGGAAGGGGTCATGCCTTCAAGGCGGGATGCCTGGCCGAGCGTAACCGGGCGCGCCGACTCCAGCCGCTGCCTGGCTTCATTCGAGAGGCCGTCCACCCGCGAGTAGTCGATGTCGGCCGGCAGCCTCAGTTGTTCCTGCTTCGCGTGTTTAGCGATTTCCCGTTGCTGGCGGTCGATATAGCCCGCGTACTTCGCGCGCACCTCGATGGCAAGTTCGACCTGCTCCGCCTGCTCCTCACATTCGAACCCGTCGCGGGCCATCGGCCCGACGCCGCCCAGGCCGGTGACGGCGCGGAAGCTCAATTCGGGCCTGCGCAAAAGGTCCGATGCCGTGCACTCCCGGGCAAGCCCCCGGCCGAGGATGGTCCGGTCCGCGGCATCGACCGCGGCGGGCCTCACGAGGATGCCGTCCAGCCGCCGCTGCTCGCGCGCGATGGCTTCCTGCTTTTGCCCGAACAGCGACCAGCGCCGGTCGTCGACGACGCCGAGTTCGCGTCCGACCGGCGTCAGGCGCTCGTCGGCATTGTCTTCGCGTAAGGTCAGGCGGTATTCCGCGCGGCTCGTGAACATCCGGTACGGCTCGCTGACGCCGCGCGTGATCAGGTCGTCCACCAACACGCCGATATAGGCTTCGTCCCGCCTCGGGTACCATCCCTCCTGTCCGCGCGCCGCGCGTGCGGCATTGATGCCGGCAAGGATCCCCTGCGCGCCGGCCTCCTCGTAGCCCGTCGTGCCGTTTATCTGGCCCGCGAAATAGAGCCCCGCGACGTGCTTCGTTTCGAGGGTCGGCTGCAGATCGCGCGGATCGAAGTAGTCGTACTCGATTGCGTATCCCGGCTGGGTGATACGGGCATTCTCGAAACCGACGATCGAGCGCACAAAGCGCTCCTGCGTTTCGGCCGGCAGGCTCGTCGAGATGCCGTTCGGATACACCAGGTCCGTGTCCAGCCCCTCAGGCTCGACGAAGATCTGGTGCGAGGGCTTGTCGGCAAAACGCACGATCTTGTCTTCCACCGACGGACAGTATCGCGGCCCGACACCGTCGATCTTGCCCGAGTACATCGGCGACTCGTGCAGCGACGCCCGGATGATCTCGTGGGTTGCTTCGCGCGTCTTGGTGATGTGGCAGGACACCTGCCGGGGATGCTCTGCGCGCTCGCCGATGAAGGAGAAAACCGGCGCCGGTAAGTCGCCCGGCTGTTCCTGCATGACCTCGAAGTCCAGCGTCCTGCCGTCCAGCCGCGGCGGCGTGCCGGTCTTCAACCGCGCTACCCGGAACGGCATTTCCCGCAGTCTGTGCGCGAGCCGGATCGATGGTGCATCGCCCGCGCGGCCACCCGGTCGCTCGGTGGCGCCGATCAGGATACGACCGCCGAGGAACGTGCCCACGGTCAGCACGATCGTAGGAGCGATAAATGACTCGCCGTCCGCGGTTACGGCGCCGGCAACGCGGCCGCCATCGACGATGAGGTCAACGACATTGGCCTCCGCGATCGTCAGGCCGGGCTGGGCTTCCAGCAATCCCTGGATGGCACGCCTGTAGAGGGCGCGGTCGGCCTGAGCGCGGGTCGCGCGCACGGCCGGGCCCTTGCTCGCATTCAGCGTACGGAACTGGATCCCGGCACGATCGATGGCTGTCGCCATGACGCCCCCGAGCGCATCGATTTCACGCGTCAAATGCCCCTTGCCGATACCGCCGATCGCCGGATTGCAGCTCATCTGGCCCAGTGCCGAGCGCTTCTGCGTGACCAGTAACGTACGCGCACCCGCGCGCGCGGCGGCCGTGGAGGCCTCCGTTCCGGCGTGACCGCCTCCGATCACGATGACATCGAACCGATTGCGCATGGGCGATATTGGTCAAAAAATGAGCAACACTGGGCGGCGCATTTTAGCGGCCTTTCTTTACATGCGGAAGCGGCATCGCCAAGATAGCGCGGCTTTCACGAAGGCCAGGACGCCTATGCTGCGCAGCAAACCCTTGCTCTTGACCGCCGTATTTCTCTCCGGCTTCATGCCGGCGCCCGCCTTCCCGTCGCTGGAGCTCGAAGACTGCCGCATCAGCGCAGGCCCGGCGTTCCCCGGCATCAAGGCCCGCTGCGGGACCCTGCTGCGGCCTGAAAACCCGGACGACGCCGGCTCGCCCGAGATCGAGATCGCGGTGGCCGTGGTTCCCGCGCTGGACCTCAAGCCGGAGCAGGACCCGTTCGTGCCACTTGCGGGCGGACCGGGCGCGAGCGCGATCGAGTTCTATGCGGCCTACTCGCAAGCCTTCGAGCGCGTCCGCCGCCATCGCGACATCCTGCTCGTCGACCAGCGCGGTACCGGCTCGTCGTCGCGCATGGATTGCGACGTCGACGACGACATCATCGAGGGTAAATTCAACGAAGAGCAGGTGCTCGAAATTACCCGGGACTGCCTCGACGCGCTGCCTCATGACCCGCGGTTCTTTACGACCAGCGTCGCCGTTACCGACCTCGAGGCAGTACGGCAGGCCCTTGGTTATGGCCCGCTGAATCTTTATGGCGTTTCCTACGGGTCGCGGGTGGCCCAACACTTCGCCAAGCGCTTCCCGCGCGCGACCCGATCGATAGTGCTGGACGGCGTGGTGCCACCCCAGATCGTGCTGGGGCCCGAGATTGCGACGGAGGCCCAGGTCGCCCTCGAGCAGATCTTTGCCCGCTGTGCGGCCGACGAAGCATGCAATACCCGGTTCCCGGGGCTGCCGCAGGCGTTCCGGCAGATTCGTGCCGAACTGGAAGAGCAGCCCGTCACCGTCGAATTCCCGAACCCCGTCACCGGGGAGCTGGAAGCCAGCGAATTCGGCTCCGCGGAACTCGCCGGGGCGGTCCGGCTATTGGCGTATCGCTCGAGCTCCATGGCGATCCTGCCATTGCTGATCGACACGGCTGCCGGTGGCAACTTCGAACCGCTCGCGGCACAGTTTCAGATGATTGCCGCGCAAATGTCCGACGCGCTGGCCCTCGGCATGCACAACTCGGTCATGTGCTCCGAAGACGCTCCCTTTTACGACGATACGGCGATCGATTACGAGGCGCTCGAGGCAAGCTACATCGGGGTCGTGCAGCTCGAAGCGATCGAGGCGATGTGTTCCGTATGGCCGCCAGGGCCCGTCGATGACGACTTTCGGGCGCCGCTCGACACCGCCATCCCGGTGCTGTTGCTGTCGGGAGACGCGGACCCGATCACACCGCCGCGCTATGCCTCGCTCGCGATGGTCGATCTGGAACGCGCCCGCCATCTCATCGGCGTGCAACAGGGTCACGGCCAGGCGGCCGTCGGCTGCACACCCCGGGTGATCGGGGACTTCGTGGCATCGGCCGACCCGGTCGGCCTCGATGCGCGCTGCCTCGAGCGCAGCTTCGTCATGCCGTTCTTCCTGGATTTCGGGGGGCCGGCGCCATGATCAGGGTTGAGGGTATTCACAAGTCCTTCGGCAAGGTGCGCGCCGTACGCGGTGTGAGCTTCGATGCGCCGGACGGCAAGATCACCGGCCTGCTGGGGCCGAACGGTGCGGGCAAGTCGACGACGCTGCGCGTGCTCTACACCGTCCTCAGGCCCGACGAGGGCCGCGCGTCGATCGACGGCGCCGACGTGGTCACGCAAAGCCTCGAAGCACGTCGCCGCATCGGCGCGCTGCCACACGGCGCCGGTCTCTACCCCCACCTGACGGCACGCGAGAACATCGCCTACTACGGGAAGCTCTGCGGGCTCGAAGCCATGTCGATCGATGAGCGCGTGGAGAGCATCATTCGCCTGCTCGAGATCGGCGACTTTGCGGACCGCCGCACGAAAGGCTTCTCGCAGGGACAGCGAACCAAGGTCGCGATTGCCCGGAGCCTCGTGCACGACCCGCAGAACATCATTCTCGACGAGCCGTCGAACGGCCTCGACGTCATGGCCACTCGTTCGCTCCGGGACCTGATCCTCAAACTCAAAGACGCGGGACGTTGCGTCCTGTTCTCCAGCCACGTCATGCAGGAGGTCGCCGCGCTTTGCGACGATATCTGCATCATCGCCAACGGCAGGGTCGCGATCGACGATTCCGCCGACGGCATCCGCGAGCGGACCGGCTGCGACGACCTGGAGGACGCGTTCGTCGAGGCGATCCAGATGGTGGGGCCGGCATGATGCGGACCCTCGTCACGGTATTCCGGAAGGAAGTACTCGACAACGTGCGCGATCGCCGAACGCTTGCCTCGGCGCTGATCATGGGCCCCTTGTTCGGGCCGATGCTGTTTGCGTTCGTAATCAACCTGTCCATCGAGCGTTCGCTCGATGACGCCGAGCGCGTCACCGAGCTGCCGGTGATTGGGCAGGAGCATGCCGCGAACCTGCTTCGCTACCTCGAAAGCCGCAACATCGACATCGTCGAGGGCCCGGCCGATCGCGACGCGGCCCTCGATGCCGTTAGCACCGGGATACATGACGTCGTGCTTATCGTTCCACCGGAATTCGGGGAGCAATTCACGGCCTCCACTCCGGCCAGGGTCGAGCTGATCACGGACCAGGCGAATTCCCAGGCCGACCGCGAAGCTCGCCGTGTCCGGACCGCACTGCGGGCCTACAACCAGCAGCTCGCTTCGATCCGCCTGACGGCGCGAGGCGTGAGTCCGCTCGCCCTGCGGCCGTTGAACATCGACGAGGTGGACATGTCCACGCCGAGCGGCCGTTCTGCGGTCCTGCTGGGCATGATGAGCTATTTCTTCATTTTCGCGCTGCTTATGGGCGGCATGTACCTTGCCATCGATACCACCGCCGGAGAGCGGGAGCGTGGTTCCCTCGAGCCGCTGCTGGCGCTTCCCGTCACCCGCAACCAGTTGCTGCTGGGCAAGCTCGCCGCCACCTGCGTCTTCATGGCCCTGTCACTGGGCCTGTCACTGGGTTCTTTTTTCGTGGCCCTCAAGTTCATGCCGCTGGACGAGCTGGGCATGACGCCCAACTTCGGGCCCGCAACGGTGGGCGCGTCGTTCCTGATCCTGGCGCCCTTCATCCTGCTCGGCGCGGCCGTAATGACACTGGTCGCATCGTTCACGAAGAGCTATCGGGAGGCGCAGACCTGGCTCAGCGTCGTGCTGCTTGCGCCGACCCTGCCGATACTCATCGTCAGCATCCTTACCCTGAGGCCGCGCCTCGAATTCATGTTCGTGCCCAGCCTGAGCCAGCACCTGTTGCTCGTCGACATGGTCAAGAATGAACCCCTGGACCCGCTGCACGTAGCGATTTCCGTTAGCAGCACCCTGCTGTTCGGCGGCCTCCTGACCTGGATCTGCGCACGCCTGTACCACCGCGAGGGGCTCCTCGGTTGACAATCCCGGCCAATTGCCCACCATGGGCAGTCCGGGCACAACGATAACTATTATGTCCCTGTTCTCCGAGCTTCGACGTCGCAACGTCTTCAAGGTCTTGCTGGTCTACCTCATCTCAGGTTGGCTGATCGTCAAGCTCCTTCATCACCTGCATCCGGTGATCGGCCTGCCGCACTGGATCGAGAAGCTGGTGGGCCTGATGCTGCTCGTCGGCCTGCCGCTGGCGCTGTACTTTGCGTACATTTACGAGTTCACGCCGGTCGGCCTGAAGAAAGCCGTGGACGTCGATCAGACCCAGTCGATCGTCTATAAGACCGGGCAGAAACTCAATGCGGCGCTCGCTGTAATGATGTTCCTGCTGCTGGCCGCGATGGTCGTCGGCCGCCTGTTTCCGGAGCCGCCGGCGTTAATCGACAACAGCCCCGTCATGCAGGCGCCCACGATGCAGGGCGTGCCACCCGAGATTCGAAGCGTAACCCTCGAAAACGGGCTCGAGATCATTGTCTGGCCGGACCACGACATCCCCAATGTCGCACTTTATTATTTCGTTCGCGCCGGAGGGCGCAACGGATATCCGGGCATCACCGGCCTGTCGCACTTCTTCGAGCACATGATGTTCAACGGCACCGAGGACCTCGAGCCGGGCGAATTCGATCGCATCATGGAGGCGGCCGGCGGCCACAACAATGCCTATACATCGAATGACATCACCGTCTACCAGGACTGGTTTCCGCGATCAGCGCTGGAGACTGTCTTCGAGATCGAGTCCGAGCGCCTTCAGAATCTGGAGTTCGACGCCGAGGCCATCGAGAGCGAACGCGGCGTTATCGCCTCGGAACGCCGCACGACTGTCGACAACAACAATATCAGCAAGCTGGTGGAACAAGTGCGAGCCACGGCCTACGTTGCACACCCCTACCAGTTTCCGATCATCGGCTGGCCGTCCGACATCGAGTCATGGACACAGGAAGACCTCGAGAGCTTCTACCGGACGTACTATGCGCCGAACAACATCACGATGGTTGTCGTCGGCGACGTAACGCCCGACGAGATCTTCGAGCTCGCGGAAGAGTATCTCGAGGACATCCCGGCGCAGGATCCGCCCGCGGACGTGCGCACCGTCGAACCGGTGCAACAGGGCGAGCGTCGCGTCGTCATCGAGACCGGCGCCCAGACGCCGATGCTGCACGTCGCTTTTCACGCAGGCGCCGCAGCCGATCCTGAAACGCTGGCCATGCGGCTGCTGCTGAGCATACTCGTCGACGGCGACTCGTCCCGCCTGCACCGACTGTTCGTCGAGGAGGAGCAGCTCGCGATCGCGATCGGCGGCTTCCTGTTCGAGGGGTTCGACCCCGGCCTGGTGTATTTCTACGCAACGCTGCCGCCGGGTGGTGATCTCGGCTTGCTCGAACAGCGCCTGTTCGAGGAACTCACGCGCATCGCAGAAGAAGGCGTCGGCGAGGTGGAGCTCGGGAAGGCGAGCAACATTGCGCTGGCCGACTTCTGGCGCACGATGGCCACGATTAACGGCAAGGCCGCGAGTCTCGGTGAGGCCGCAGTTTTTCGCGGCAGCTACGAGAAACTGTTCGACCTCGCGCAGGACATCGAGGCCGTTTCCGGCGAGGATCTGAAGGCCGTCGCGGCCAGCGTCTTCCGCCGCAGCAACGCCACGATCGGCGCGCTGTATGTGCCGGCCGCGGAGGAAGAGGAATGATCCCGGGCCGGGCTCTCGCTCCCTTCGCCGTCCTGCTGCTGGTGCTCCTGGCCGGCAGCGCGTTCGCTGACAGCGTCACGCTGCCGGCGTTCCATCGGTTCGAACTCGACAACGGCACCGTGCTGTTGTTTAGCCAGGAACCCGAAGTGCCGCTGGTTTCGGTGGCGGCGGTCCTGCGCGGCGGCGCGGTGACCGATCCGGCGGAGCACAGCGGGCTCGCGAACCTGCTTGCGTCGCTGCTCGAGAAAGGTGCCGGGGAGCGTGACGCCGCGCAGTTTGCGGAGACCGTTGACGCGTCCGGCGGCAGCCTTACCAGCCGCGCCGATCTCGAAACCATAACCATCTCAGGGACCTTTCTCGCGCGCGATGCCGGCCTGATGGTCGAGCTGCTCTCCGACATGCTCTTGCGGCCCAGGCTTGACGAGGCGGAACTCGAGAAGCTGCGGGAGCGCTCGATTAACTTCATTCGCGCGGCAAAAGACACCAACCTCGATGCGCTGCTGCCGATCTACGGCCAGGCCTTCCTGTTCGGCGGGCACCCTTACGGCAACCCGGTGAGCGGCAGCGAAGCGACGCTTGCGGGGATCAGCCACGAAGACGCCCTCGGTTTTTACGAGCAGCAGCTCGGTGGCGACCGGTTGACGATCGCCGTGACGGGGGACTTCGACGTGGCTCTTATGAGCGCCCGGCTCAGCGAGGCGTTCGGCGACTGGCGCCCGGCAGCCGCTGCCTTGCCCGAGATCGCGCCTGCGGTGCAGCAGGCCGGGCGTCGCGTACTGCTGATCGACAAACCCGGTGCCACACAGACCTATTTCTGGCTCGGCAACGTCGGCGTCGCGCGCGATTACGAGAACCGCGCAGCGCTCGACATCGCCAACACGCTCTTCGGTGGCCGCTTTACATCGATGCTGAACACGGAGCTGCGGGTGAATTCCGGCCTGACCTACGGCGCACGCTCGCAGCTCTCCCGGGCATCGCAACCAGGCTCGATTGCGATCACATCGTTTACGCCCAGCGAGACCACGCTCACCGCGATCGACATGGCACTGGGCGTGCTCGGCCGGCTCCACGAGGATGGCGTGGACGACGAGATGCTCGCATCGGCCCGCAACTACATCCTCGGGCAGTTTCCGACGGCGCTGGAAACGGCCGCCCAACTCGGCAGCCAGCTGGCGGCGCTGGAGGCGTTCGGTCTCGATGTTTCCTATATCAACGATTACGGCGCGGCGCTCATGTCGGCCGACACGGAGACGGTAGCGACGGTGATCGACACGGTCTTCCCTGCGGCCGAGGACCTCGTCTTCGTGCTGCTCGGCGATGCCGAAGTCATTCGCGAACAGGTGAGCAAGTACGGACCCTTGATAGAAATGCCGATTACCGAACCGCATTTCAGGCTGCAAGCGCCCGCCGAACAGTAAGCCTCCGGCCGGCCCATCCGGCCTCACTTGCCGATACAGAATTCCGAAAAGATCCGGCCCAGCAGGTCGTCCGGCGTGAATTCGCCGGTAATGTCTCCGAGCGCCTGCTGGGAGAGGCGCAGCTCTTCAGCGAGCAGCTCCCCGGCGCGCGCGGCCCGAAGCGCCTCGCGGCCAGCCTCGAAATGCTTCTGCGCCCTACGCAGCGCCTCGACGTGACGGCGGCGCGCGGTGAATGCACCCTCCCCGAGATCCCGGAATCCCGCGAGTTCGCAGATGCGCTTGCGCAGCGCGTCGAGTCCCTCACCGGTTCGCGCGGAGAGCAGTACGACGGGGCTTTCGCCCTCGATAATGCCCGGCCGGTCGCCGCTCCGGTCGATCTTGTTGCGCACAATCGTAACAGGGACGCCGGCGGGCACGGGCTCCTCGATGCGCTCGGGCACCGGCTCCGTCGCATCCTGGATCCAGAGTACTGCGTCCGCCTCTGCCATGGCCTTTCGGGCGCGGCGAATGCCCTCTTCCTCGATGCGGTCCGGGTTGTCGCGCAACCCGGCCGTATCCACGAGCTCGACGGCAAGGCCATCGATATTGATGCGCTCGCGCAGCACGTCCCGGGTCGTGCCGGCTATTTCCGTCACGATGGCCGTGTCCTCGCCCGACAGGCGGTTCATGAGGCTGGACTTGCCCGCGTTGGGTTTACCGACGATGACGACCTGGTAGCCGTCGCGCATCACACGGCCTACGGCAGCTTTCGACAGCAGCGAATCGAACGCCCCCGCGCAGGTTGCCAGCCGCTCACCGAGTTCATCATCAGCGAGAAAATCGATTTCTTCTTCGGGAAAATCGATCGCCGCCTCGACGTAGATGCGCAGCGATGTCAGCTGTTCGGCGAGCTCGTTGACGGCGTCGGAAAACGCGCCGCTCAGTGAGCGCAACGCGGCCCGGGCGGCCTGCGCCGTACCGCTGCCGATGAGGTCGGCGATGGCTTCCGCCTGCGCCAGGTCGAGCTTGTCATTCAGAAAAGCGCGCTTCGAGAATTCGCCGGGCCCGGCCAGCCGCGCACCAAGCTCGACAGCCGCGTCCACCAGCAGCGACATGACGACCGGTCCACCGTGACCGTGCAGCTCGATAACCGATTCACCGGTAAAGGACGCCGGCCCCGGGAAGTACAGCGCCAGCCCCCGGTCCAGCGGCTCGCCACGGGAATTCAGGAAGGTGACATAAGTGGCGACCCGCGGTTCCGGTAAACTGCCGAGCATGGCCCGGGCGATGCGCTCGGAATCACCGCCGGAAACGCGCACGACTCCCACTCCGCCCGTACCGGGCGGAGTAGCCAAAGCGACGATCGTGTCGTTGACGGTCGGCATGAGGCAATGAAAACACAGGAAACCTCGATATGCAGGACAAGAAGGTCACTTTCGAGAACGACGACGGTCACACGCTCTCCGGGCTCATGGCCCTGCCGGCGACCGCGCCGAAAGCGTGCGCCCTGTTCGCGCACTGTTTCACGTGTTCCAAGAACCTGAAGGCGGCGACAAATATCGCGCGGGCACTGACCGATTCCGGCATTGCCGTGCTGCGCTTCGACTTCACGGGGCTCGGCCAGAGCGAGGGCGATTTCGCGGACACGAATTTTTCGTCGAATGTCAGCGACCTGCTCGCCGCCGTACGGTTTCTCGAAGAGAATTACAGGGCGCCGGAGATCCTGCTTGGCCACTCCCTGGGCGGCACGGCCATCCTGCAGGCCGCTGCCGACGTTCCTTCCGCGGTCGCGGTGGCGACGATTGGTTCGCCCTCGGAGCCCGATCACGTCCGTCACCTGTTTTCGGGTGCCGAAGAAACGCTGCGCGCTGAAGGCATCGCAGAGGTGAGCCTCGGCGGGCGGCCGTTCACGATAAGGCAGCAGTTCCTGGATGACCTGGAGCGCCACGAACTACCCGCCACCGTCAAGTCGCTGCGCAAGGCGCTACTTGTTATGCATGCGCCGCTGGACGACATTGTCGAAATCGAAAATGCGTCGGAACTGTTTGCGCGAGCCCTGCACCCGAAGAGCTTCATTAGCCTGGACAAGGCAGACCACCTGCTGAGCCGCGAGCAAGACTCCCTGTATGCCGGCCACGTGCTCGCGGCCTGGGCAACTCGCTACCTCGGGCCCGAAAGCATCGCCGCGGTACCCGGTGGGCTCGATGCCGGCAGCTACGAGACCGCCGCGCGCACGCAAATAGGCGGTTTCCGGACCGAGGTTGTTGCCGGCGGCCATGCGCTCATCGCGGACGAGCCCTCATCGGTCGGGGGCACCGGCGCAGGTCCGTCGCCTTACGACCTGCTGTCTGCCGCCCTGGCCGCCTGCACCTCGATGACCCTGAAGATGTACGCATCGCATAAGAACCTGGACCTCGAGTCCGCAACGGTGCGGGTAAGACACGGCAAGATCCACGCGAAAGACTGCGAAGACTGTGAGAGTTCCGATGGGCGCATCGACCGGTTCGAGCGCGAGCTGTCGCTGCAGGGGTCGCTAACCGACGAACAGCGGCAACGACTGCTCGGGATTGCCGATCGCTGTCCGGTGCATCGCACGCTGCACAGCGAGGTCAAAGTGCGGACCGCGCTTGCCGATCCCTGAGCGCGAACGCGTTTTGTGACCGGGTTCACCGCAAAGAGTGTGAACCAGTTCCACACTACGCGCTCCACTATCCGCAGTCAGGGCCCGCACCGGCCCGCTTTCAGGGAGGAAGTCATGAGCAATCCTTACGACACGGCAAAACCAAGGAAGGCCTCGGTTCTCGGGCCGACACTGAAATTCAAGGGCGAACTCACCGCCGACGAAGACCTGATGATCCAGGGCAGCATCGAGGGGTCCATCAAGCACTCGTCGAGCCTGACGATTGGCGAGAGCGGCCACGTCAAGGCGAACGTTGCCGCCGAGTACATCGCCGTCGAGGGCAATGTCGAAGGCGACATCCACGGCAGTCAATCCGTTACGGTTCGTGAGACGGCCGACATCACCGGCAACATCTCGAGCCCGACGGTCTCGCTGCTCGAGGGGGCGACGTTCAACGGCAACATCGACATGAGCGGCAAGGCCTTCGCGAAGACCGGGGACCACACCGCCACCCCGGAGGCGGCCGGGCCGGTTGCCGCGAACGATGACGCCGGCAATGAAGCTGCGCAAGAAGAGGCCAACAAGGCTGCCGCAGCAGCGCCGCGCAAGAAGACCGCGAAGGTCAACAAGAAATCGGCTGATGCCGCCTAGAACCCGGGAGACTCATCATGTCTGATACGCAAATAATGAAATCCCCGGGCGAAGATAACCCGGCCCTGACCGAATCCCAGGTCATCGCCCTGCGCGACGTTCCCGGCTCGGTCCGCAAGGAGCCCGAGATGACCGGTGAACCCGTCTCCGTGATCGGCGAGACGCTGCACTTCAAGGGCGAGTTGTCAGCCGGCGAGGATCTCGTCATCGAGGGCAAGGTCGAAGGCACGATCAACCAGGGCAAGTGCTGCCTGACGGTCAAACCCAAGGGTCAGATCATCGCCAACGTCAACGCCACCAAGATATTCATCGAAGGCAAGGTGACGGGCGACCTGTCGGCAACCGTCAGCGTAACGGTGCGCGAAAGCGGTGTCATCGAGGGCAACATCATTGCGCCACGTGTTGCAATCACCGAGGGCGCGACGTTCAACGGCAACATCCAGATGCGAAACCCCAAGGACGCCCCCGGCGGCTGAGCGTCCCTGCCGCGATTGGCGCGTATCGGCCCGGCCGTGCGCGCCGATCACGGATTCCTGTAGCGCATTTCTGCTGCCGGCCGGCTACTTTTCCTTGGTCTTCTTTTTCTTGCCGGACTTGCGGTTCTTTTCTTCCTGCTCCACGACCCGGTTGATTTTCCACTGCTGCGCAATCGACAACACGGTATTGGTCGCCCAGTACAGGACGAGCCCCGAGGGGAAGAATGCAAAAAAGCCCGTGAACATGATCGGCATGATTTGCATCACGCGAGCCTGCACCGGATCTGCCGGCGCTGGGTTCAGTTTCTGCTGCAGCAACATGGCCGCGCCCATGATCAGCGGCAATATGAAGTACGGGTCGCGTGTCGACAGGTCGGTGATCCACAACGCGAACGGCGCCTGGCGCATTTCGACGCTCTCGATCAGCACCCAGTAAAACGACAGGAAAAACGGCATCTGGATCAGTATCGGCAGACAGCCCGCGGCGGGGTTGACCTGCTCCCGCTTGTAGAGATCCATCATCTGCTGTGACAGTTGCTGGCGGTCGTCCTTGTAGCGCTCCTGCAGCGCCTTGATGCGCGGCTGCAGGTTGCGCATCTTCGCCATGGAGCGGCCGCTCGTCTCGGTCATCTTGTAAAACGCGAGTTTGATCAGCACCGTGACGAGGATGATCGACACACCCCAGTTGCCCACATAGCCGTATATGAACGCGAGCAGCCAGAACATCGGCTGCGAGAGAATGGTCAGCCAGCCGTAATCCACCGTCAGCTTCAGCCGCTCGTGTAGCTCGCCGAGCTGAGACTGGACCTTGGGCCCGACGAACAGCTGCCGCGAGAAGGTCTCGGCGGCGCCCGCTTCCACGGTGCGCTTACCGCCGACCACGCTAGCGATCATCGTGTCGCCCTTCACCTCGACCCTGTAGACGTGGGGGGCGCCGGCCTCAGGAATAATCGCGCTTAGAAAATGGTGCTGAATGGCGGCAACCCAGCCGTCCGGCGTCGAGTACTCGACAGGCCCCTTGTCCTCGAGATCGTCACGCTTGAACTTTTCGGCCTTGTCGCCGTTGTATGTCTGGGGTCCGTCAAACGAATAGGAGTCCACGTCGAACATGGATCGGTCCATGCCCTTCGAGCGGCGCAATAACTGCGTGTACTGGTCGCCACGCCACGGCTCAGCGCTGTCGTTCGAAAGCGTCTGTTCGATCCGGATCGCGTAACTGCCGCGCGTGAATACGAAGCGCTTTTCGATGCTGACGCCGCTCTCGTCCGTCCAGGTCAGCGGCACCACGAGTTCGTCGTCATCGCCGAGCGTGTACTCGCTGCGCGCCGAACTGAACACGGCTTCGTGGTCGGCGCTTGCGCCACTCGAGCTGCGCAGGCCGGTGCGAATCAGTCCGAGATTGCTTCGTTCGGGGCTGAGGAGCTCGACGAGATCATTGGGCCGGTCCTTCTCGATCGGATAACCGAGCAACGTTGCCCGCACCAGCGTGCCGCCGCGCGTGGAAATCAGCAGCTTGAGCACATCGGTGCGCACGATGATGGTCGTGCCCTGGCCTGGCGCATCTGCGGGCTCGCTGCCCGGCAGGGTAGCGCCCGTCTCCTCCGTCTGGTCCACCGTTTCCCCGAGCTCGGGCAGCGCCAGTTGCTCTTCGGCTGGTGTTGCCGTCGCCTGTTCGGTATCGGCCGGCTGCGTCACGGGCACGGGCGCCGGCCCGTAATCCTGCATCCAGGTCTGGTAGGCCAACCAGAGCAGGACGCCGAAAGCGGCCCATACCAGCAGTCGTTGATTGTCCATGCCTTGTTATTCCTGCCCGCCTGTCATGCCGCTTTTCCGGCTACATCGTCGCCAGTGATCCGCCAGGCTGTCAAACAGTTGTCGGCGTGTAGCCGTAGCCGCCGCCGGCTGGTTGATCACAACCACGTCGAGACTCGCTAGTTCAGCCTGGTGTTGCCTGAAAGATTCCCTGACGATACGCTTTATTGTGTTTCTCGATGTCGATTTACGGCAATGCTTTTTCGAGATAGCGAGTCCCAGCCTCGCATCGTGCCCGCCATTATGGCGGCTGAGCACCGTGAACCATTTGTCGCGGCTGCGGTTCGCTTTCTCGAACACGCGGCCGAACGCCGCTGCATTTAACAGCCGGTTACGTCTGCGAAACCGGAATAATGCGTTGCGTGACGTGCCTGGTTCCAATCCTGGTGGTGGCCGTGCCGGCCGCTCGACTACGGCGTCAGCTTCGCGCGACCCTTGGCGCGGCGGCGCTTGAGGACCAGACGGCCGGCTTTGGTCGACATACGTGCGCGGAAGCCATGCGTGCGTGCGCGCTTCAGATTGCTGGGCTGATACGTACGTTTCATGTTCCTGCTTCCTGTATTTTCGGGCGGCCCCCGGACGCCGCCCGCAAAAGGGCCGGCAAGGTTACGCGCGCCCCCCGGCAGTGTCAATAGACGCTCCTGATAAGGGGTATTGCGTCACGCCGTGTCGGGGAAATTCACGATATGGCAGCAGCCTCCTATACGGTATAGACTGCCCGGTCTCACTCGCAAAACCACCTGCCTAGGGCATATTGGGGATTTCCTTGCCGGCCGAAACAACGCTCTGGAATCGCTGCATCCGTGACCTGCAGGCGGAGCTGCCGGAGCAACAGTTTAATACCTGGATCCGCCCGCTCCAGGCCGTCGAAGACGAAGGCCGGCTACGGCTGCTTGCGCCCAACCGGTTCGTCGTCGACTGGTTACAGGAACACTACATCCAGAGGATTCTCGAGATCATCGACGGCTCTGGTGGCAATACGGAACTTGTCGTCGAGGTGGGGTCGAGGCAGGGGGCTCCGCAGCCCCTGGAGCGACCACGGCGCGTGATGCCCGGCATGCCGTCGCCGGACAGGGGCCCGGCTACGATTGCTTCGCGGCTCAACCCGGCTTTTACCTTCCAGACGTTCGTGGAGGGCAAGAGTAATCAGCTGGCGCGGGCGGCCGCATCGCAAATCGGGGAGAATCCCGGCACCTCGTATAATCCGCTTTTCATTTACGGTGGCGTCGGGCTCGGCAAGACCCATCTCATGCACGCGGTGGGCAATTCCATGGTTGCCCGGAACGCGAATGCCCGCGTTGCTTATGTGCATTCGGAACGATTCGTGGGCGACATGGTTCGCGGCCTTCAGCACAACAAGATTTCGGAGTTCAAGCGATCGTATCGGTCGCTGGACGCATTGCTGATCGATGACATCCAGTTTTTCGCGGGCAAGGAACGTTCCCAGGAAGAGTTTTTTCACACTTTCAATGCGCTGCTCGAAGGCCAGCGGCAGATCGTTTTGACCTGTGACCGCTATCCGAAAGAGGTCGTTGGTCTCGAGGAGCGCCTGAAGTCCAGGTTCGGTTGGGGGCTCACGGTATCGATAGAGCCGCCAGAACTCGAGACCTCTGTCGCGATCCTCATGAGCAAGGCCGAAGCCGATGGCGTCGCGCTGCCGGAGCAGGTTGCGTTTTTTATCGCGAAGCGGATTCGTTCCAATGTACGAGAGCTGGAGGGCGCCCTGAGGCGTGTAATTGCAAATTCGAAGTTCACGGGCCGACCGATCAACCTCGAATTTGCCAAAGAAGCGCTGCGCGACCTGTTGGCGTTGCAGGAACGCCTGGTATCGATAGAAAACATCCAGAAAACCGTCGCTGAGTATTTCAAGATTCGCGTTGGTGATTTGTTATCGAAAAAGCGCAGCCGCTCGATCGCACGGCCAAGACAGTTTGCGATGGCGCTGGCGAAGGAGTTGACCAACCACAGCCTGCCGGAAATCGGCGATGCCTTCGGTGGCCGTGATCATACGACGGTGCTCCACGCCTGCCGCAGAATCGCATCGCTGCGCGAGACGGAAAAACGCGTTGATGAAGACTATCTGAATCTGTTAAGAACGCTTACCGGATAGTGTGGATAACCGGTGGATAACAACAGCAGATGGTTTTATCCACATATTACTAACAGTAGTGCGACGGGAAATGCACCGCTTCAGATTTGATTTATTGATACTTAAGTATTTGTTTTATATATATGTTTTTAAGTTATGCACAGTTGTTTGCTTGGCTAATAACTATAGTAATCTAATAATCTCCAATAATTATTAACAGGTGGAACCTATGAAGTTGAGTGCAAGCCGGGACGTACTCCTGAAGCCGCTGCAGGCGGTTATCGGGGTTGTGGAGCGGCGGCAAACGATGCCGATTTTATCCAACGTCCTGCTCGTGGCAAAAGACGGTGAGCTATCGGTTACAGCAACAGACCTCGAGGTCGAACTGGTTGCGCAGGTGAGTGTCGATGTCCAGGCGGGCGGGGAAATCACGGTATCGGGGCGCAAGCTCCTGGATATTTGTCGCGCCTTGCCCGAAGGGTCAGAGGTCGCGGTGAGCGTCAGCGGGGAAAAGCTGCACGTTCGGTCCGGGCGGTCGAAATTCGCGCTGGCGACATTGCCGGCGGCAGAATTCCCGAGTATCGAGGACATCAAGGCAAGTCAGAGTATATCGGTGAGCCAGGAGGTGCTGGGACGGCTGATTGAAAAAACGCACTTTTCGATGGCGCAACAGGACGTTCGGTATTACCTGAACGGGATGCTGCTGGAAGCGGGCGGCAGGCATATACGATCCGTGGCAACAGATGGGCATCGGCTGGCCCTTTGCGAGGCGGAGCTGGACGGGGCGGAACTCGATCAGCAGCAGGTGATCGTGCCGAGGAAGGGCGTCCTCGAGTTACAAAGGCTGCTGAGCGGAGAAGGCTCGGTGGATGTCGTTCTCGGCGCTAACCACGTGAGGATTCAGCTCGACGGCATCCGGTTTACTTCGAAGTTGATAGATGGCCGGTTCCCGGAGTATGAGCGGGTGATTCCGCAGGATTCGTCGAATGAGTTGCGTGCTGAAGGGGCCGTTTTGCGCGGTGGTCTGCAAAGGACCGCCATCCTCTCGAACGAGAAATACCGGGGGATTCGGCTCATTATCCGCGATGACGCGGTGGTTCTGCAGGCGCACAACCCTGAACAGGAAGAGGCGGAAGAAGAGCTCGAGGTCAACTACAGCGGAGACGACATAGAGATCGGCTTCAACGTGAACTACCTGCTGGATGCAATCGCGGCCGTGGATGGGGACGAGGTAGCGCTCTCGGTAGTAGACAGTAATTCCAGCTGCCTGATTCGAGCGCCCGGAAAGGATGATTGCAAGTTTGTGGTTATGCCCATGCGCCTGTAACGGGGCGCCCGGGCAGACGGCGTGTCGATAAAGCGTTTCACGGCGCAGGGCTTTCGGTGCCTCGGTAACATAGAGCTCGAGCCGGATCCCGACTACACGCTGATACACGGCGCGAACGCCTCCGGTAAAACGAGCCTCCTGGAGGCGTTTGCCTATCTCGGGCGCGGCAAGTCCTTTCGCGGCGCCCCAACCACAAACCTGATTCAGCATGGGGAACATGAATTCGTCCTGTTCGGCCAGGTCGAGGCGGCGGGGCGCCTGGTCAGCGTCGGCGTGCGCAACAGCCGGGGCGGCCTGGAGGTTAGGGTGGACGGCGACAGCAGCGGGGGCGCGGCGGCACTGGCCGCGGCGTTGCCGCTGCAGGTGATTGACCCGGATGTTCATAATCTGGTCAGCGGGGGGCCCGATGAGCGAAGGCGGTTCCTGGACTGGCTCGCGTTCCACGTGGAACCGGGGTACCTGGCCCTGTGGCGGCAGTTTCGTCGCGCGCTGAAACAGCGGAATGCGGCGCTCAAGGGGGGCGGAAACCGGGGGGCGCTGTCGGCCTGGGACAGGGAGTTCTGCGAGCTTGGTGGGCGCGTGGATACGGCGAGGCAGGCGGTTCTCGCGGCAGCGCTCGAGACGCTTCGGGAGCATGGGTCGGCGTTGCTTGGAGCGGATATCGATTTCCGCTATGCGTCCGGGTGGAGCAGGGACAGAAGCCTCAAAGAGGCGCTCGAGGACCATTTTGAACGTGATTGCGTGCTGGGAACGACGCAGGTCGGGCCGCACAGGGCAGACCTGCGCCTGATCTACGATGAGCGCCAGGCGCGGCGACTCGTATCGCGGGGCCAGCAAAAGCTGCTTGCGAGCGCAATGATTCTCGCTGCGACCGAAATCGCCCAGACCGCGCTGGAGCGCCCGTTGCTGTTGCTGCTAGACGACCCGGCGGCCGAGCTTGACCGTGTTTCGCTGGGCCGGCTGATGGATCGGGTGGCCGGGTTGGGCAGCCAGGTCATCGCTACCAGCCTCGAGCGGGACGAGTCCCTTTTCCCTGCCGCCCCGCGAGTGTTCCACGTGGAACAGGGCGAGCTACGCGCGGCCGTCCAGGGCTGACGCAGACCCGCCCGCACCGAGCCAGACGGGGCCTGAAACCCGAGAAAAAAGAATGCTTTAAGGCTCGTTCAAGGGTCTGATTTTGATACAATATGTCGGTTTTAACTCTAGGAAACGGGATGACCGACGAGACGGAATATACTTCCAGTAATATCAAGGTCTTAAAGGGCCTTGAGGCCGTTCGCAAGCGGCCCGGAATGTAC
>JAACFJ010000137.1 GCA_009937505.1 Gammaproteobacteria bacterium | reverse complement strand
AAGCGACGCTGATCATCCGGTGTCGATGTCTGGTAATACTCGCTCGCATAGATGATCGGCAGGGCCGAATTCGGCGTGACGAAGATATTCGTTTCGCCGTAGTGATTGGGCCGATCGGCTGTTGCCTGGCCGATAAAACGGGCGGCCGTGCGCTGCTCCAGTGCGGACACCAGCATGACGGCGGCAGAGTGGGTGCTCCGGCTGGTGAGCACCATCAGGCGTCCGTCCCGATTGAGGGCATCGCTCTCTGCCAGGGCATGCACGAGCCCTTCATTTAGCGTGCCGTCACCGCCAAGACAGCGGCGCAGATCAATGATTAGCGCGGGCTCGTCCCGAGCCTCAGCCTGTGTCACTGCCGCCTGGGCCATCTCCGCGAAGGTTTGATCTCCGCCGTCACGGATCTCCGTAATCTGCAGGTAGGTCGCACCATCCAGCTCCACGATACGGAAGTTGCTATCGAAGGCCTGCATCCAGAAGGGTTGTTGCTCAGCCGCGGTCTGCCAATCCTGCTGCCCCGTCGGCCCGTCATCCATGGAGAAGACCCAGTTGTACATGGCGCCGGCATCGAGCGCCGCCAAATCAGCGGTGCGGCTTTCTCCGCCGCGCTCAAGCGACAGTGTGACCTGGCCGCCCGTCGCCAGGCCAAGCGCCTCGAGCAATTCGACCTGCATGAGCCATTCCGCAACAAACTCCCGCGCGAAGTTGGTCGCGTCCTGCGGCAGCAGCTCCATAACCCGCGCAAGGGCCCCCTCAACCGGCACATCGCCGAAGTGGGTGACACGCGCACCGAGAAGATCAGCATGGGAGTGCGAAGCGCCGACGACATACAAACCATCATCAAACAGCTCGAAACGAATCGGCAAGGATGAGAATCCCGGGCCCGGCGGTAACCCGTCAAACGGCAGACGATACATGGGCATCCAGGTGTGGCCGTCACCGACCATGGCCACGATGCGAGCGAAACCGGTAATGCGCTCGGCTCGGCTCAACCCGGGAAGTGCAGCCCGATAGTCCGCGATCGCCAGCTCGAATTCGGCGCGGGGTGTATGGAAATAGGGGTTGTCATGTTCGGCGTGCAGCACCTCGAGGAAGGCGTTCAGGTCTTCCTGCCAGGGCGCATCGTCGTTCTTGGCGCACGCTGTTCCGCTAAATGACAGAACAAGCGCGACCGCACTGAAAATCTTGCGTCGGGACATCGAATCTCCTTTTTGAGCCAGGCTTTCGTAACCCTGGGCCACGTTCAAATGTAGTCCTGACCCTAAAGATGTACGCAGGCTCAATTTTAGATGCAGAAGCCTGCGGATATTTTTCGATGCCAGAAGAAAGTGCCTTAGACCGGCCTGTTAATTCTGTCGAATCGGAGAAATAAACGTCGCCACGCCGATTGCGGAAGTCGCTCGCGATGGTCAGGGCATTAGCGGTTTCGATTTGACTGCCGGCCCGGTTTGCCGTTTGCTGTGCATTTTTTGCCCGGACGGATGCCCGCGACATGGCCGAAAAACCCGCAGCTCAGCCCAACAACAATCGCATTACCCGCTTCCTGCACGTGGTCGAGTGGCTGGGTAATGCGCTGCCGCACCCGGTAACGCTATTCGCGCTGTTCGCGGCGAGTATCGTTATTTTCTCCGGCATCCTCGGATATTTCGAGGTGGCGGTGGTCGACCCGCGACCCGAGGGCGCCAAGGGCCGTGCGGATAACGGACTGATCGAGGTCGTGAGTCTCATGAACGCCGAGGGGCTGAGGATGATTGTCCTCAACCTTGTCAGGAACTTCGTCGAGTTTGCGCCGCTCGGCACCGTCCTGGTGGCCCTGCTGGGCGTTGGCGTCGCCGAACGATCCGGCTGGCTGACGGCCGTCATTCGCGGCATGGTGCTGCAGGCGCCGCCAAAGCTCGTCACGGTCATCATCGTGTTCGCCGGCGTGTTGTCGAACACGGCATCCGAGATGGGGTATGTCGTGCTCGTACCGCTGGCGGCAGTCGTCTTCTACTCGCTCGGCCGACACCCCCTCGCCGGCCTCGCGGCCGCCTTCGCCGGCGTATCGGGTGGATACAGCGCCAACCTGCTCATTGGCACGGTTGATCCGCTGCTGTCCGGCATCACGACCGAGGCCGCACAGCTGATCGATCCCGGATACGACGTTGATGTCAGTGCGAACTGGTTCTTCATGATCGCAAGCACCTTCCTGATCACAGCCATCGGCAGTTTTGTCAGTCTGAAGATCGTCGAACCCTCGCTCGGCCCCTACAAGGGCACGCCCGCAGGTCTCGACGACGAGGACTCCCACCGCATGGACCCGCTGACAACGACGGAAAAGAAAGGTCTGTGGCGGACACTCTGGGCAACGCTGATCTTCGCGGCCGTCGTCGCTGCCCTGGTGGTGCCCGAAAGCGGCATCCTGCGCAACCAGGAAACAGGCGCCGTTGCCGGGTCGCCCTTCCTGAAGGGCATCGTGGCGATCATCTTCGTGTACTTCCTGATGATCGGTGTCGTCTATGGCCGTGCCGTCGGCACGATCAGGACCGACCGCGACGTCATCGATGCAATGGCGCGCGCCATGAGCACACTCGGTCTATACATTGCGCTGGTGTTCTTCGCGGCGCAGTTCGTGAAGTTCTTCGGCTGGACCAACCTTGGTTCGATCACTGCAGTGGCGGGCGCCAACTTCCTGCAGGGCGTCGGTCTCACCGGGCCCCTGCTCTTCTTCCTGTTCATTCTCGTGTGCGCGTTCATCAACCTGATGCTCGGCTCGGCCTCGGCTCAGTGGGCGGTCACTGCGCCGATCTTCGTGCCGATGCTGATGCTGCTGGGCTATTCGCCGGAAGTGATCCAGGCCGCATACCGAATCGGCGACTCGAGCACCAACATCATCACACCCATGATGAGCTACTTCGGCCTGATTATGGCATTCGTCGCGAAGTACCGACCCAAAGCGGGTGTCGGCACGCTGATCGCGATAATGCTGCCGTATTCGGTAGCGTTCCTGGTCTGCTGGTCGGTGTTCTTCTTCCTGTGGACCTTTGTTCTCGGTTTGCCCGTTGGTCCGGCTTCGCCGACCTATTACTCGGCCAGTGGATGAGCGTCCCCGGGGTCCCCGATTGCAGTGTGACTTACCGGCTTAACGCAGCTGCGCGAGTGCCGCCGCCTCTGCCGCACAGTCTAGTCCGGGCGGCATCCCTTTGCTTCGCGCGCGATCGATATCGGCCCGGGCTGCTTCCAAGGCTGCAAGGAACTCGTCGCTGGCATGCAACCGGGCGACAGCCGCTGCTCCTACCAGCCTTCCCGCTACGATGTCGCTGTACCAGTGAGCGTTGCAGACGTTGCGGCTCTCGCCAAACTGCCGGCCTCTCGACAGGAGCTGTTCGGCCCGGTCGGGCGAGAGTTCCGTCAGGATCAGCGCCCACCCCCAGCCGATCGCCGTGTGGCCGGAAGGATAGGAGCCGTCTTTGCGCAGTGCTTCCTCGTCCTGCGGCGTGCAGGTCGTTTCGTTTCTCACCATGAACGGGCGTTCGCGCTGGTAGGCATTCTTGGCCGAGTACGGCGCGAGCCCGATATCCGTCATGGTTCGCCACAGCAGCATGTAGAGCGCAGGCGTGTCTTCCTCAGTGATGGAGATACCCAGCGCGCAGGAGAATACGTCAGCAGGCGCCGGGAAATGGAGGTCCGCATCGCGTGCAGCGAGATCCCAGCGGGCCGTACCGCGTAATGACTGCATCTTGTCGGCCCAGGCGGTGTCCATGCCCTGCATGGCCGAGTGGTCTGCTGGTGCTGACAATACGAATACCTTGCTGTCCAGCTGCTCCTCCATCGGCAGGTAGCCTTTCAACATACCGGGCATGATCTCCTCGACCTGGTCTCCAACAGCAGAAGTGCCCGGCACCGGTTCCGTCTGTACTTCGCTCATCGCGGCGCAGCCGCCGAAGGCGACCGCCAGGGCTGCAAGACCAAACCGCACGAGTGTCTTGTTCATCAAAGAGCCTCCTGGAACGTAAAGCTCATTCTTCCGTAATCAGTTCGTCGATCCGTGCCTCGGCATTGCCTCCAGCACCTTGCCAGCCAAGGTCCTTTCGGCTTCGAGTTCGTCTGCGGCGGCGAGAATGACGTCCGCCATGCGATACCCGGCCAGCGCCAGGCGCCGGGGCACAGTCTTCTGCACGCGCGCCCAGTAATCGTCGGGCACGGCGGGAGCCGCGTCGACCGGTGAGGTGCCGAACAGGATGTACTTGACCATGTTGCCGATGATCCTGTCGGAATCGGATCCCAGGTTGGGGTCAGGCCGGGTGTCTATGTCGTAGGCCCAGTCCACGGCCACATGGTGACTCTCCCTGGCCCATTTCTCGAATGCCGTCGGGCCTTCATAGTCCGCGAGTTCCGGCAGCGAGGAGCGGGGATACCGTTTCATGATGTCCGCCGCGAGGCGATCGACCTCTTCCAATGCTGTCAATCGCATGAAATTGCTATCCCACAATATATGGAGAGGCATCGCCGAATCCCGCAGCGGATCCCAGACGTAAGCCAGGGTGCCGGCCGCGTTCCCTGTGGGAAAAGTAGCGGACATCAGGTCGCTGACGTGCAGCGGCTGGTGGATGTCACCGAGTACATGCATCATCCAGCTGAGAGCGAGCGCGCGTTCGTCCGGCTTGGCTTCGGGATTTCGCAGGATGGCCGTGTTCAGCAACAGGGCTTCGATCGCGTTTCCGACCGGCCTGCCACCGCGGGCCTTTAGCAGGGCCTTCGACTCGGGCGGCGCGTCATCCGCCAGGATCGTCCAGCGGGCGGAGTGCCAGGTGGGGCGATCATCTCTCGTGAACTTCGCATCGTCCGGCCATCGCGCGGCCTCGATGAACATGCGCCGCGCGCGCTCACTGCCCCTGGCATCCCCGGCGGCAACCCAGAACGGCGCCGGATCAGGATGCTTCAACATCAGCAGTCCGATCTTGTCGATAAGGTCCGGCCGCGCTTTTTCGATTTCCGCAAAAGCGATCGCGGCCGACGTCATGTGCCCGGGGTGATCCCAGGCATAGAGGTTCGGAGCCACAACGACCAGGCACGTGGCAATCAGGACTGCACGAATCTTCATTGCCATGAGTTTCCCCTTTCTCGTAATCCACAACTCGGGAACAACAGGCGAGACGAGCCGCCCCACTGGGGTCGACCGCGAAATCGGCTAACGGCAAGGGAGCCGGCTGCATGCCGACTCGGCCGCTGTCCGGCCTGCCCGAGAACTAGGCGGCCGCTCTCTCGTCCGACAGTACTATGGCCTCTCGGCGGCAATCCGCAATTCGTAGATTCCACACACTCGTGAGGGGACAGTGACTTAAAGTGCCAGGCGTCTGGATCGCCTGGCACTTTAAGTCACTGTCCCCTTATTCGAGGAGGAGGAGGAGGCGGCCGTTGAGGCCGCTGCTCGTACCTTCCACGCCCAGGCGCGTGTTCCAGATGTAACGGTAGTTCAAACCTACGGAGAAGATCGGCGTCAGCCACCAGTTGGCGCCCAGCGAAGCGATATCCATCTCGCCGCCCTCCACGAGGCCGTCGCTGAGGTCGATCGTGGACCAGCGCGCGGTGACTTCCCAGGCGCCTTTGCCGCCCTGGTAGACCGTCCTCGCGATCGGCACGCTGCCGAAGGTGCCGCTCGCCCCGATCCAGTAACCGTCGAAGCTCGGGTTAGCGAGATCAGAATTCTCGGCGGACGTCCGCGTGTACTCAGACGCCAGCCACAAGGGACCCCGCCGCCACGACAGTTCGGCATTCCAGGTCTGCAGGTTGTCGGCCGACAGGACGCCCGTTGGCAGATCGAAGCCGGTGTCGACATACAGCGGCGCCTTGTTGAATTCCGGTTCCGTCCGGAATCGGAATCCCTCTTTGGCGTCCGAGTATCGGTAACCGATGCCGAGGTGCAACAGGCTGCTGTCGTCGTCGGTACGTAGCGGCGCCCAGGTCGCTCGCCCGATGTACTGAGTGGCGCTGTCGTCAAAGTCCTGGTCCGCGTCGAACCAGTCGTTGAACACGCCGACGGCCCACGTCGAATACGGCAGGGAACCCGCACCGTTCCACACAATGCCCACGTTGCGCGACGGCATCAGCGCGTCCGCCACCGCCGTTCGTTCCTGCATGTGGTTGAAGATCATCGACTGGACGCGCTCGCCCGAGATCGGCTCTTTCTGCTTGCCGATACTGAGCACCGTATTGGCGATAAAGGGAACGTCGAGGCGCCAGTCGAACCACGAAAAATCGTCCAGGCCCTCTTCGTTGAAGCCATTGTCGAACGCATTGGTGGCGCCGAAGATCGTGTCGACCCGCAAGCCGCGTATCTCTCCCCCTTCGAACGGCGACAGGTCTCCGACCTGGCTTTCACTGTTCGCGTCCTGTGAAAGCCAGTTGATGCGATCCAGGACCAGACCTGCGATGAAAATGCCGGAGACGTATTTCGTCTCCCAGCGATTCCACTTGCTGGTGTCCGTGTAACTGAGCGGAACCGCCAGCGGTGGCGGCGTGTAGGCCAGCCAGCCGCTCTCCCGCGGGCGCTCCCGTGGCTGAACCTCTTCCTCCGGCTCCAGCACCTGCACCAGGGTGTTCTTCACGACCTTGCCATCGTGCATGGCGAAGGACGCGTAGGTCTTCGTGTCGAGCAGGGCCTGGAAATTCTCCCGCGGGTCCTGGCTAAGGACCATGAAGCTCGGCGGGTTACCGATCTCCAGGTTGCCAATGATGAAGCCTGCATTGGCGTTGACGACCTCCTCCACGCCTTCGCCCGGTATCGTGTCCTCCGTGACCAGCTCGAGCTTACCGTTGCGGATCAGCAGGCTGACCATGCGGTCGGCGCCCGTGCCGCCCGGATCGAGCAATGTTGCATTCCGAATCAGGATGTCGCGGGGTTCAACGGCCTCCTGGGCCTGCACGAGGCCGATGAACAGGAACGCCACGAAAGCGAGAAGCTGTTTTTCGAGTCGGGTTGCGATACGGATTCTCAAGTAACAACGATCAATGCTGGATCAGGTTATCGGACTGGTAGGAATCCACAAC
>JAACFJ010000030.1 GCA_009937505.1 Gammaproteobacteria bacterium | reverse complement strand
CTATCGGCCGTAGCGGATAACTCATTCACGTACCACAAGCACAATAGGCCAAATAGCAGCCGGAACATTCTTCCTACAGGGCCCGGTTTGGGCAGCGAACCTGGCTCGTCAAGTTTCAGGTCGGTCGTTGCCATCGCAACCAACTAGTCACAACAAGAGGTTCCCTGCTGAATCGGCGGGCATTTCACGTCGCCATACGAACAGTACACACAGCAATCACCCGCTAGTGGTCTAAGGAGTGCACCGCAAGCTGCGCAGTCATAAAAGAACTGACAAGCATTAGTTGGCATCAGTTCCTTTGCTTTGTGACCACACTCTGGGCAAGTGAGAGTCGAATAGGGTTCAATTTCAATAGCTTCAGGCATTAATAAAAAGGTCGAATCGAAAACGGCTGGAACGGGTCGTAAGTAGTCATTCAGTAGTTTATTACGCGATTGTCTGCTACCGGGGACAAAGCAGACGATTTGCGATGAAAAGAGCGAATGAACCAATGATCTTGTTGAGCAACAAGCGGTTACGCATCGGAACTTCCCTATTTATTCTGATTCGCGGCGCTAAATCCACCAGAGGGACCATGTTTTTTGGCCTTATAACCAAATGAAATAAACCGTTTTGCCAGTTGATGCATCTATGAAAGTAATCAGATCATTAAGTGGGAACCGCAATGAAACTAGCTCACACGACTTTAGCGCTGTTTATCGCTGTGTTGGCATTGCCGATGGCAGCCGTCGCGCAAGAGGAAGAGGCGATCGACGATATTATCGTTACTGGCCAGAAATCCACCACCGCGTTGCGTCGGGACCTGTTCAGGGCAGAGGACGATTTCTACTCGCTATACAACAAATTGAACGACGACAATGACTACGACGTTCGCTGCTTCTATGAGATGCCGACAGGCCTCCGAGTCAAGCAGCACGTTTGCCGTCCGGTGTTTTTCTCGAAAGCTCGAAACCGCGAGGACCTGAATCGCAGGATAAGTCCGGATACCGATCCCGTCATTGCAGACAAAATGGTCAAGTTGCAGGAGAAGCTGGAAACATTGGTTGCCGCCAATCCGGAATTGCAAGTGGCGATGGCCAATTACAATACGGCGCGAGCCCATCTGATGGCGGCAAGCGACGAAAGGGCCAACAACTAAGGCGACACCGCCCGGCTGCATCAGTGAAGCGAGGCGAGCAGGCATAAACCGGGAATGCCCGCTATGGGTCGGCGGCCGTCGTCCAGTAGCTTGGCACTTGGCCCGCTGGAGTCGACCAGAACCGGACGGTCGACAAACTACAACTCGTGGTGCCGGGTACTGGAGAACCGCATTTTCGGCAGAACCAGATCTGCCATTCGGAGTCGGGTTTCCTCCAGGTCGAGATCAGTTCTTCGCCACGTATCCAGCGGAATGCGCAGTCGCTCGCCGGCAGATCGAGCAATGACAAACAATAACGCCCGAAAGATCGCGGCCGATCTCGAGGGCGACCGCGCCACGGTTACATGCTCCGTTTGCCATCAATTTCCCCCTTCTTGCGCGAGCTGACGAGCGATCATTCAGCCAGATTCTAGCTCAGCGTCCCCATCCAGGCAGAGACCAGACACCTGGGCGGTTGCTGGATTCCATAACCGGGTTTCTCCATGTAGGCTATTGCCGTCCGCATGCGTCTGAACCGCTCAACCTCGGTAATTCCGCTCGATGATCTACCTGTACGCAACGCTAATTACGCTCCTGAATATTGTGTTCTTGGCCAGCATCCTGTTCGGCATGCCCGGCATCTGGCTCATGGTGCTGGCTGCCGCGGTCGTCGAGTGGCTGCAGCCGGGCGAGTTCATGTTCAGCCAACTGACGCTGTACGTAAGCGGCGGTCTTGCTTTACTCGCGGAAATTCTCGAATTCCTGATGGGTGCGGCCGGCGCGCGTCAGGCCGGCGGCTCGAAGCGTGGTGCCGCGTTGGCGATCGTGGGCGGGGTCATCGGCGCAATCCTCGGCACCGCGTTGCCGTTACCGGTGCTGGGCACCCTGATCGGTGCCTGTGCCGGCGCGTTCGCAGGCTCGCTTCTCGGCGACCGCCTCGCGGGCCGCCCGATGGAGCAGAGTGTGGAAGCCGGACGCGGCGCGGCAATCGGCCGCTTCTGGGGAACCACCTCGAAGATGATTATCGGCGCCGTGGTGCTCGTCCTTCTGGCCGTCGCGGCCTTCTTCCCCGGCTGAGAGACTTCAATACGCGGTAAGAATCCGGCCGGTCGCCGGCGCGATCGGGGTGGAATCGGCCCCCACAAATTTCACCGGCAACGACTCCATCGTCATGCCGACATTCCTGACCACGGCGAAGTGCAGGTGCGGACCGCTCGAATACCCGGTGTTGCCGGAATCGGCGATGTACTCGCCGCGTTCCACGACGTCGCCGACACGCACACGGATCGAGTTCCAGTTGAGATGCGCGTAGATCGCGTAGGTGCCGTCGTCGTGCAGGATACGCACGACGTTCGCCAGCGACATATTCGCAGCATCGGCGCCGCCCTTGAAATTCCCGGCCGTAACGTCGAAAACGACCCCACCGCGGGCGGCGAAAATATCCGTGCCGACCGGCATCGCGATATCGACGGCATACTGCGAGTCCGGCGTATTGTGGGTGACCATATCCGGGTACGCCTGGCTGATCGTGTGATCGCTCGCGATTGCGAACGGCACCCGGTACGCCCCTGTCGGGCGGTGTTGCGCCTGAGGGTCGCCGATCAGGTGCTCGTAGCGATACTCCAGCGTTGGCTGAACCGCCCCATCCAGCCGCCCGAGATTCACGAGCGGCATCTTACTCCGGGCCGGTAGCAGCCAGCGCAGTGGATCGTCCGGGTGCGGAAACTCGAGCCCGTGAATCGTCTCGAACCTCAGGGCCATCTCGACCGGCGCAAAATACTCGTTGGTTGCGAAGAGCCGGATCGCGTTGCCGTCGGCTTCGTAGTCGATGCTGACGCCGGACCTCGGCGACGACGGCGTCAGGCTGCGGATCTCCGCGATAGCCTGGCCATCGTCCGGGGGACGATCCGAGTAAATCCATTCGCCGTCATCGCCACGATACTTGTAGAGCGCCTGTGCGGAAGCCGCGCTGCAGACCACGCAGCCGAGCAGCGCGAGCAATGTCAGGCGGCAGCGCGGTTTACCCGATATCGGACCGCACCCAGCCGTCTTCAGTACGCCGTATTTCATAGGCAGGCCAGTACTGGTTGTCCAACTTAAGCGTAATGACTTCCACGGCGCCGTTCCAGGTGACCGTTTTCACTCGAATCGACTCGTGATCCTTCTTGTCGGCAATGACGCTCAGGAAAGCGTCGAGATCGGGCGTCGGGGTTTCATCGATCTCGACAACCCGACGGCCGGCCCACAAACCGTAACGCGTCGCTGGCGAGCCATAGCTGAAGAACGCCACGTACACGCCGTAAGGGTCGATGCCGCGCTGCGCCGCCATGGACCGGTGCGGATCCTGCAGGAGCGCGCCCGCCCACGAGACCGCGTGATCGATACCGCGCCCGTCCAGCGCAGCGGTCTCGACGTCGACATCCACAGCTTCGCCATTTCGCCATACGGTCACCGTAACCGCCGGTTTCTGCACGGCCTTCTCGAGTCCGCGGAATGACGTGACGACCTCGCCATCGACGGCGAGGATCATGTCGCCGTTCTGCAGCTTCCTCGCCGCGGGCGTGCCGGCAACCAGCCGGGTAACCGACAGCGCACGGCGTTGCAGCGGATTGTTTTCCTCCAGCCGCTGCAGCCATTTCTCGTCGATACCCATGTTGCGCGCCGCGAATAACGGCGCGTACACGAATTCCGCCTCGAGCGAATAAAAAGGTCGGCCTTCGCGCACGATATCGACGAACTCGGCAACGAGATCCGCGCCGACGCCGCGATTGAACTGAGCGGCGTCGCCGCCGGCCTGCATCGGAAAGCTCGACCACATAGCCGCGACGCGCCCGCGTTTGTCGACGAGCACGCCGTCGAGTTCCCTGGGGGCATTGACGAGGTCGACGCCTTCGATGTTGGTATCCCTGAACCTTAATGTGCGCGACAGCGGTAACGTCAATGGATCGACCGAGGCGACGGTGCTTTCCTGGTGAACCAGCTGGTGGTCCGCCTTCATGCCGACCACCCACACGGGGTCGCCGGGCCGCAACGGTTTGGCATTGAAAGTGGCGGCATTCACGGGCGTGTCGCCAATGGTCGCCGGGTCGTAGGCGACGATGGCAAGATTGTGCAGCGGATGCACCTGCACGACCTCGGCATCGACTTCGAGGGAGCCCGCAAACGTGACCGAGACGTCGCCGATCGCCACCGGCACGGTATTGCGGTCTACGACAACGTACCCGCGATCCTTGTCAACTACGAGACCGGTACCGTAGTAGTGGCGATCCGAAACGCCCGATACGGTATAGGGCAGATCGAAGGTCACTACTACCAGCGACGGTGCGATCGATCGCGCGCGAGGGTCATCGTAGCGATTGAAGCGTGTGCTGCCGACCGCCGGCGGCTTGGGCAGCGGCCCCTCTGACAGATCCCGGCATGGCCAGACACCGGTTGCGTCATCACGCTTGCAGCGACGCACCGGGAACCAGACCCGGTCCATGTCGAAGGTGCGAACCACCGTGTTTTGGGGATTGTCGATTGTCACGTATCGGAGCGGCGCACTGTCGCCCGTGGCGAGCTTGTCCAGCGCCTTCTCGAAATCATCGATACCGGCGATATCGTCGGTGCCGAGCTGCGTGATAACGGCGCCGCGCGGCACGGCTGACTTCGACAGCAGGTAACCCGGATTCGCGACATAGACGCCACTGACCGGCAGGTTGTAGTGACGAGACTGCTGGTAAGACAGGTTGTTGACAATGGCGTCACCGAATTCGATGAACTCGGCCGGCGTTATCGCATGCAGGTTACTCACGGTCAGCGTGTGGCGAACGGCCCGGCCGCCCCGCTCCAGCTCCACGTCGATATCCTCGCCCACATTGTCGTCGAGCACTGCCGCAAGCGGCACGAACTCCGTGACCAGTTGTCCGTTGATGCGTAGCAGGATGTCGCCGGGCTCGAGCCTACCGTCTGCCGGAGAGTCGGGAATCACCTGTTCTACCACCAGCATCCCCGTCTGGTCGGGGAACGTCGAGCGCACGAGACGCTCCGATTCGTCCGTCAGTCCGAGACGAACGAGCTCGTCGTATGCCTTGCTCTGGAACATCGTCTGCAGGGTGCCACGCGTTACCGGCTCGCCTTCCTGGATCAGAGTCAGCGCACGCTCGATGCGGTTGAGCGGCAGGAAGAAACTGCTCGCGGCCGAATTATTGGCGCCCGCGTTCAGGGCAACGACTTCGCCGTCGATGTTGACGACCGGCGAACCCGACGAACCGCCCGAGGTACCAGAGGCCGCCTGCAGGTAGAAGGTGTTGAAGTCGTTGTACTTGCCGCGGCCGTAATCCGGCGCCTTGCGGTCCAGGCGCGCAATCGTTCCGGCAAGGATCGACAGCTGTTCGCCGGCGTCGTTACCGATGACGCGGATCTCGCGCCCTATGCCGGCGCCGTCGGACCGGAGCGGCAGCTCGGCCGGTTCGATGTAGCGCAGGTCGTCTGGATCGTAACGGAAGAATCCGAAGTCGTGCACCGGGTCACGATAGACAGGCGTCAGCCGGACTTCCTCGTTGTTGCGGAAGACAGCTTCGGCGACGACAGGGCCAGGCGTCACGACGTGGCGGTTCGTAAGGATCAAGCCGCGCTCGGCATCCACGACGAAGCCCGTGGCCTGCGACGAGGAATTCCACTCTGTGTCGAATGCGCGCGTGCTGTCGACACGGATGGAGACCACGCCCGAGGAAATGCGTTCGAGCGTATTGGTCCACGCGGTGTCCTCGGCTGCGCCAACGGGCAGCGAGATTGCGACAGCGAGCAGCGCCGCCAGGGTTCTGAAAACGTTCATAGGGCTCCTGAGTCGAGCTCGAATTGTAGAGTATAAAAGACCCGGACGGCGCCAACCGGTTCCACAATTTGGCAGCCTGCTGCGAAGCGAATTGAGCTAATTAGGGACAGTGACTTTAAGTGCCAGGCAATATTGCCTGGCACTTAAAGTCACTGTCCCCAAACTGTGGGGCTTCCTCAGGACGGGTCGGCGGTATCCGGCGCGTAGCGAACGTCCAGCTGGCGCGCCGCCCTGACGTCGTCGAGTCGACGCACCGGCGTGTTGAACGGCGCTTCCTTGAACGATTCGCCGTCCTCCCGCGCCCGCTTCACGATGTCGACCATGGCGTTCACGAAATTGTCGAGCGTCTCCTTGCTCTCCGTCTCGGTGGGCTCGATCAGCAGGCACTCCGGAACCAGCAACGGGAAATACGTCGTTGGCGCATGGAAATTGTAGTCGAGCAGCGCCTTCGCGATGTCCATCGCGGTCAGCTTGTACTCCCTGGCTTCATTCCTCAGCGTGACGATGAACTCGTGACTTGCCCGGCGATCCGGGAAGGCGAGCTCGAATCCCCCGTCGCGCAGCCTGGCCTGCAGGTAATTCGCATTCAGGGTCGCGTACTCGGCGATCCGCTGCATACCGTCGCGGCCGACGAGGCGCATGTAGACGTACGCGCGCAGCAGCACGCCGGCATTGCCCATGAAGCCTGATAGCCGGCCAATCGTCTGGGGCAGGTCCTTTTCCGTCAACCAGTCATAGACGGTTTCCCCGGCGACCTCCTTCTTGCCGACGACGGGCACCGGCATGAAGGGCATCAGCCTCTCGGCTACGCCCACGGCGCCGGAGCCCGGACCGCCACCGCCATGTGGCGTCGAAAACGTCTTGTGCAGATTCATGTGGATCACGTCGAAGCCCATGTCGCCCGGCCGCACCTTGCCGAGAATCGCATTGAGATTCGCGCCATCGTAGTACAGCAGACCGCCCGCATCGCGGACGATGTCGTCGACCTCGATGATGTCGCGCTCGAACACGCCCAGCGTCGACGGATTCGTCAGCATGATTCCCGCCGTCTTCTCACTAACCTCGGCCTTGAGCGCTTCGATATCGACATCGCCGTCCGGGCCGGTCGGGATTTCCTTGGCGACGCAGCCGAGCATGGTCGCCGTGGCCGGGTTGGTGCCGTGCGCCGCATCCGGCACGATGATTTCATTGCGCTCATGGTCCCCGCGCGCCTTGTGATACGCCATTATCATCGCGAGGCCTGTGAGTTCTCCCTGGGCGCCCGCCATCGGCGTGAGCGAGACGCCCTGCATGCCGGTGACCTCCTTGAGCATCTCTTGCAGCTCGTACATGCAGGTCAGGAAACCCTGGCCGTGGCTCGCAGGACCGAGCGGGTGCCGCCCGGCGAAACCCGGCAGCAGGGCGAGCGAATTACAGGCGCGCGGGTTGTATTTCATCGTGCAGGAGCCGAGCGGATAGAACTGCGTGTCGATGGAGAAATTCTTCTGCGACAGGCGCGTGAAATGCCGCACCACCTGGAGCTCGGAGGCCTCCGGAAGCCGCGGCCGGTCCGAACGCAGAAACGTCTCGGGGATATCGAGTTCCGCAGCAACAGCGGGCGCCTGCGCAAATGCACGCCGCCCTGCGCGGGATTTCTCGAAAATCAGTTTGTCCAGGTAGTTATCCATGTATCTCATCTTCCTCAGTCTTCGGACACGTCTATGCCGAGCGCGCGGAACGCGGCTTCGTAATCCGGCTCGGTCGCGATGTCCTTGAGCTGCTGTGTGTGAACGACCGTATTGTTCTCATCGATGACGACAATCGCCCGGCAGAACATGCCCGCCAGGGGGCCCTCGACGATCTCGACGCCGTAATTCTCACCGAAACCCGCATGCCGGATCGCCGATAGACCGGCGACGCGTTCCAGGCCATGCTCCTTCTGGAACCTGGCATGGGCGAACGGCAGGTCGTAGGAAATCATCAACGCGGTGACATCTTCGTGTTCGGCGACGAGGCGATCGAACTCGATGACCGACTTCGCGCATACGGGCGTGTCGATGCTGACAAATATGTTCATGATCTTTCGCTTGCCGATCCAATCGGCGAGCGTCGTATTCTTCAAGCGCGTATCGACGAGCCGGATCTCGGGCGCAGAGCTGCCGACGACGGGCAGTTCCCCGCGCGTGCTATAGGTGGAGTTCTCGTAAGTTATCGTCGCCACGGACTACACCGAACCTGTCGGGCCGACTGCGAGAGGGATCATGCAAATACCTCGCGCATCGCCTCGACGTAAACGTCGATATCGGCCTCGGTCTTCGTCTCCGTCGCGCAGACCAGCAACGCATCGCCGAGGTCCGGGAAGTCGGCGCCCAGATCGTACCCACCCAGGATATCCTTGGCCGCGAGGGCTTCGAGGACCGGCACCACCGGGCGGTCGAACTTCAATGCAACCTCATGGAAAGCCGGCCCGTCGAACAGGCGCTCGATGCCATCGATGGAGGTCAGGCCGGCAACCAGGCGCGCCGTATTGCCCGCAGAGTGCCGCGCAACAGCCGCAAGGCCGTCACTACCGAGCAGCGACATGTAGATTGTCGCAGCCGTCACCATCAGTCCCTGGTTCGTGCAGATGTTTGACGTGGCCTTCGAGCGCCGGATGTGCTGCTCACGCGCCTGCAAGGTCAGCGTGAAGCCCGGCTTGCCCTCGAGGTCGATGGTGCGGCCGATGATGCGGCCCGGCATCTGCCGGACATGCTTCTCTTTGCAGGTCATGTAGCCGAAATACGGGCCTCCGGACGACACCGGCACGCCAAGCGGCTGCCCTTCGCCGCACGCGATGTCGGCGCCTTGCTCGCCCCAATGTCCAGGCGCCCTCAAGACCGCGAGCGACGTGGGATTGGCAATCGCAATGACGAATGCTCCGCGCGCATGCGCCCAGTCCGTGATTCGATCGACGTCCTCGAGCGTGCCCAGGAACGTCGGCTGCTGGATAACGACTGCAACCGGGTCGGCGTTGTCGTCGAGCGCACCAGGTTTCAGATTGCCGGTCGACGTATCCATCGGCAGGTAGTCGAACGTTAGCCCCTGGCTCCCTGCAATCGCATTCGCCACCTTGGCGTACGTCGGGTTGACCCCGGGGGTCAGCAGCACCTGTCGCGACTTGGCCTTGCGGTTGCTGCGCACCGCCATCAGGGCCGCCTCCGCCAGTCCCGACGCGCCATCGTACAGTGAGGCATTGCTCACCTCGAGCCCGGTCAGCTCCGTGATCATCGACTGGTACTCGTAGATCGTTTGCAGCGTTCCCTGGCTCGCCTCCGCCTGGTACGGCGTGTACGCACTATAGTATTCGCCGCGCGTCGCGATATCCCACACCGCCTGCGGGATGTGATGTTCGTACGCACCGGCGCCGATAAAGCACAGCGGCGCACCGTCCATGGCAGCCCGCTCCCGCATAAGGCGCGTAATCTCCATTTCACTCATGGCATCAGGGATGCCGTCGAGCGAGTCGATCTTCAGTTCCGCGGGAATCTCGTCGAACAGGTCGTCGATGCTCTTCGCGCCGATGGATTCGAGCATTTCCCGCGTGTCGTCGTCGGTGTGAGGTATGAAAGGCATGACGTTACCTTGTTAGCTATCGATGTCGTCGAGCAGTGCCTGGTAGGCATCCGGTGACAGCAACTCACCCTCGTCGCCGCTCGGTTCCAGTTTGACGATCCAGCCTTCGCCGTAAGGATCGTTGTTGATGGCTTCCGGGTCATCGGATAAGGCGTCGTTGACGGCAACGACCGTGCCACCGATCGGCGCATAAACGTCGGATGCGGCCTTCACGGATTCCACGACCGCCATGTCGCCGCCGTTTTCAACTTCCTGGTTGACCTCGGGCAGCTCGACATACACGAGATCACCGAGCGCCGATTGCGCGTGGTCCGTGATGCCTACCGTAACGTTGCCGTCCTCTTCGCGCCGCAGCCATTCATGATCGCTGGTGTACTGCAGGTCTCCGGGCAATTCGCTCATCTCTCACTCTCCCCTGTCATTTGTCTGCTTGTCTGGCGCACCGATGTCAGACGTCGATGCGAATCTCTCCATTACGTACGAACGGCGTCTTGACGACGCGCACATTCAGCAGTTTCCCGCGAATATCCACCTGCGTCCGGTCGTAGTCGCCGGCCGGCAGCCGGGCCAGCGCGATGGAACGGCCGATGGTAGGAGAGAATCCACCGGAGGTGATCTCTCCTTCGCCGATACCCTCGACCACGACGCGCTGGTGATCGCGCAGCACGCCTTTGTCTTCCAGCAACAGGCCGACGAACCGACGCACATTGCCTTCCGCTCGTTGTTTCTCGAGGGCTGCGCGCCCGATGAAGTCACGATCTGCCGGCTCCCAGGCAACGGTCCAGCCAAGCCCGGACTCGAGCGGCGATACGCCCTCGTCCATGTCGTTGCCGTACAGGTTCATGGCGGCCTCGAGGCGCAACGTGTCGCGTGCCCCAAGTCCGCTGGGCCGGACGCCGGCTGCGAGCAGCCGGTCCCAAAGCTTTGGCGCCTCCGCAGCGGGCACGACGATCTCCCAGCCGTCTTCGCCGGTGTACCCGGTGCGAGCGACAAACCAGTCCCCCGCGTCCATGCCGTGGAAAGGCTTGAGATCAAGTGCCGCGTCGCGAAATTCCGCGTCAATGCACGGCGCCGCGAGTTCACGAGCTTTCGGGCCCTGGACCGCCAGCATCGCCAGCTCCGCCCGTTCACTGATCCTGGTATCGAACTGCTCGGCCTGTTTGCGCAACCACGCGAGGTCTTTTTCGCGAGTGGCGGCGTTGACCACAAGCCGGTAGTGCGTGTCGTCAATATAGTAGACGATAAGGTCATCGATGACGCCACCCTGCTCGTTCAGCATGCAGGTATAAAGTGCCTTTCCGCTCACCGACAGCTTGGCCACGTCGTTGGCCAGGAGGTAGCGAAGAAATTCCCGGGCCCGCTCACCGGCGAGGTCCACGATGGTCATGTGCGATACGTCGAAGACGCCGGCATGCTGCCTTACGGCGTGGTGCTCTTCCTTTTGCGAGCCGTAGTGCAGCGGCATGTCCCAGCCACCGAAATCGACGATGCGCGCGCCGGCAGCGACGTGCTGATCAAAAAGAGGCGTTTTTTTTGTCATTACGGCTCCAGAGTGAAACAAAACAGGGCGACAGACCAAACGGCCTGTCGCCCCTCTGTCCTCGAAAACCTGAGAGATCGATGACTTTTCAGTCACTTACCCCTTCGGTGGGCTTTTCTTAGCCGCTCTCCAGAGCTAATCAGCGGTCACAGTCCTTCTGCCTGAGCGTTTCCGGGCATGTTGCGCCTTCGGCGCCCCGTTCTCGGCGGGGTCTCTCTTGTGAACGCTATCGATTAGTGTCCGTGATCATAGCCAATGGCGGTGCCGGTTGCCAGCGGCGCTGGTGTCGGTACCATGGGCGTCCCTCATTGCCGGAGTCACACATGGGAAATCGGGTTTTGTTATCGATCGCCGCGGGCCTGCTGGCCTCACAAGGTGCGCTGGCGGACGCCACCGAGGATTTTCACGCGCTGCTCGACGAGGCCTGGGAGTGGTATCTCGAACAGCACCCGATGGTCGCGTCGCGGGCGGGCGACCGGCGCTACAACACTGAGTGGCGCGACCGCAGCCTCGCCGCCATCGAAGTACGGCACCTGCAGCGGCGCGACTTCCTGCGCCGCGCGTACGCAATCGACAAAACTGCGCTCTCGGAAACCGACCAGCTCAATTACGAGCTGTTCCGGCGCGACCAGCAAAGACGCGTGGACGAACACCAGTTCCAGGGATTCCTGATGCCCTTCAACCAGCGTGGCGGGGTCCAGAACCTCGACGGCCAGGCGAGCTACCTGCGATTCGAGACGGTGCGGGACTACGAGGACTGGCTCGAGCGACTCGACAAGATCGACACGGTGATCGACCAGACCATCGAGGTAGCCGATCGCGGCATCGAGCAGGAAACCGTCTTGCCGCGCGTGCTGATGGAGCGAATCCCCGACCAGATCGTCGTCCAGCTCGTCGAGGATGGAGAGGACAGCCCTTTGTATCGCGCCTTCGAAACCATGCCGGAGACGATTCCCGGAAAGGACCAGGAACGCCTGCGTGCGGCCGCGGTAAAGACGATCGAGGACACGGTTGTTCCCGCGTACCGGAAGCTCGCGCGATATTTCGAGAAGACCTACCTGCCCGCGACGCGGGATAGCGTCGGGCTATCCAGCCTGCCGAACGGCAGCGCCTGGTACGAGTTCCTGGCTCGCCGCTTCACGACCACGCGCATGAGCCCCGATGAGATCCACCGCAAAGGGCTCGAAGAAGTCAAGCGCATCCGCGGGGAGATGCAGCAGATCATCGACGAACTGGAATTCGAGGGCGATTTCCAGGACTTCCTGACGTTCCTCCGGACCGACCCGCAGTTCTATTACGACGATCCCGACGACCTTTACGAAGCCTATCTCGCGACCAGCAAGCGCATCGATCCCGAGCTCGTGAAGCTGTTCGGCACTCTGCCGCGGATGCCCTACGGTGTAAAACCGATCCCTGATGCAATCGCGCCGGACACGACGACAGCCTACTACTCGCGACCGGCTGCAGACGGCAGCCGCGCCGGCATCTACTGGGTCAACCTGTACAGGCCCGAGGTCCGGCCCAAGTACGAAATCGAGGTGTTGTCAGTTCACGAAGCGATGCCCGGTCATCACCTGCAGCTCGCCATCCAGCAGGAGCTCGACAACATGCCGAACTTCCGCCGCTACTCCGGCTTCACGGCATTCGTCGAGGGTTGGGGACTCTACAGCGAAAGCCTGGGCTACGATCTCGGCCTGTACAAGGATCCTTATTCCCGCTTCGGCGCCCTGACCTATGACATGTGGAGAGCCGTGCGTCTCGTCGTCGACACGGGCATCCACTACAAAGGCTGGACGCGGCAACAGGCGATCGACTTTTTCAAGGACAATGCCGCCAAAACCGAGTACGACATCGTCAACGAGATCGACCGCTATATCGTCATGCCCGGGCAGGCGCTGGCCTACAAGATAGGCCAGCTCAAGATATTGTCGCTACGCGCGCACGCGGAAGCGACGCTCGGTGACGATTTCGACGTGCGGGCGTTCCACGATGCCTTGCTCGGTGCCGGCGCGCTGCCCCTCGACATGCTGCAGCAGCGCATGGACGACTGGCTCGCCGAGCAGCTGGCAAACCGGTCCTGATTAATCGTCGTCCGGCGCCGTCAGCACGGCAATACGTAACAGCTGCGCCAGTTGGCGCTGCTGCGCGGCATTCAGGGCCTGCAAACTTTCCTCCGCCGAATCCAGGCGATGCTGAATTGCCTTGTCGATCAGCTTCCTGCCTCTTGCCATCAGTGACACGTTGACGCCGCGGCGGTCTTCAGGGTCCGGCCTGCGTCTCACCAGACCACGCGTTTCCAGGCGGTCGATACGATTCGTCATCGCCCCGCTGCTGAGACCGGTCTCACGGGCCAGGCGGGTCGCGGGCAACGAATACGGCTCACCCTGCCTGCGCAGGGCTGACAACACATCGTATTCCCACAGCTCGAGATCGACACCTTCAAGCGCCCGCGTCGCCTGCCGCGAAAACGACCGGTAAAGGGTCATCACCCGAATGACCACCCCGAGGCTTGCCGTGTTGAGGTCCGGCCGCTCTTCCGACCACTGGTCCAGGATCTGGTCAATCGCGTCCTTTTTCATTCCAATTTCCGGTTATATATTTTGATATAAAGATACTTGACATCGAACAAAATTTACACATACTGAGCGTGGGAGTGGCCCTTTCTAAGGAGGACTTTGCCATGCGCCCCCTATTCGAAGACTTCGACGAATTCGACTTTGACGATAGCCCTTCCGTCGCTCGCCTGTTGCGCGAACAACGACTTGAGGAATCGCGTTTCGCCAGCCGCAGGGCCCATGGTCCGAAACACAAGCGGCATTTCGACGACGACGAGTATGACGATTTCGGCAACTACGAAGAATACGACGATTACGACAAAGATTACGACGATTACGACGAAGGGGAATTCGATTCCTATGCCGGTATCGGTGTAGACCACTAGTAATAGAAAGCTCCTCTACCGGCGACCACGGGTGCGGGTCTTTCCTTGGCGGGCATTTTTCTCGATGAACTCGATAATCATGCCCGCAACATCCTTGGTGGTCGCTGCCTCGATGCCCTCGAAATCGGGGCTGGAGTTGACCTCCATCACCACCGGTCCGTGATTCGAGCGCAGCAGACCGACACCGGCGACGTTGACAATGGGCACGGCAAGCAACGTGCGGAACAACATATCGTCCCTCGCGGTCAGGGTGATCTCGATCAGCAAGGTCTCGTTACCGATGGCAACGGGCGTTTCGGTGACCCAACGTTTCTCGGTGTGCCCGCCGGAGTCCCTTAATACGCGCTCGGGACCGGTCAAAGCATCTGCAGCTGCCGATCGGCTGAAAACTCGCGGCGCGCAATCGCAGCACGTTCGGCCGGGGTGGCTTTGGCATCGTAGACCTCGTCGATGCGACTGATTCGTTTGCTCAGCCCCGTGCCGTTCGCGATCTGGATGTTCAGCCCGGGGCGCGCGTTCATCTCGAGCATCAGCGGTCCGCGATCGGCGTCAATGACCATGTCGACGCCCAGGTAGCCGAGACCGGTGACCTCAAAACCGCGCGAGGCCGACTCGAGGATGAAGTCCCACTGCGGAATCTTGAGGCCCGCGATCAATGCGCCGGTATCGGGATGGTCCTCGACAACGTCGTTCTTGAGTACGCCGGTCAGGGTTTCACCCATTGCGATATCGACGCCAGCGCCCACGGCACCCTGGTGCAGGTTCGCTTTGCCATCCGAAGCACGTGTCGGTAGCCGCACCATGGCCATGGCAGGGTATCCCCGGTAGACGATGACCCGGATATCGGGCACGCCCTGGTAACTGACTTCGGCAAAGATCGGATCGAAATGCACGCAGTACTCGATCAGCGCCTTGTCCGGGTTGCCGCTCAGGCTGTACTGGCCACTCACGATATTCGACAGGTGATGAGCGATTTCGGCCTCCGTGATCAACACGCCGCTTGAAAGCCGAAAACAGTCGCGCTTGCGTTTGCTGCGCCCGGTGATGACGAGAATGCCATCGCCGCCACTGCCCTGGGCCGGCTTGACCACGAAACTGTCGTGATCCGTGACGATCTCGGCAAATCGCCGGACGTCGCCCTGATTATCGATGATGCCGTAAAGGTCGGGTACGGCCATGCCGGCTTCGAGCGCCAGTTGCTTGGTGAGGGCCTTGTCGTCGACGCGCGGATACAGGCGCCGCGGATTCAGGCGCATGATGAATTCCGCATTTCGCTCGTTGAGACCCAGTACGCCGGCCTCGCGCAGTTTTTTCGCAGCTGCAAACATCAGTTACCGGCAAGGGCCTTGAAACGGCCGAGTTCCAGAAGTCGGTAACCGGTATAACGTCCCGCTAGCAGAACCAGTGCAAGCACGGCCAACAAAAGTTCCGGGAACGTGAACACCAGGTGCTCCAGCCAGCTCAGGCCCATGAAGATGTAGGCAATCGTCGCCACTAGAAGACTGCCGCCGCCGCCCCGCATCGCATCGGCGGCGCCGCGTTCCTCCCACACGACCGACATGCGTTCGATGGTCATCGCAATGATGACCATCGGGAACAGGGCTACCGACAAGCCCGTCTCCATTCCCATCTTGTGGGAAACAAGGCTGATCAGCAGCATCAATATCACGACAACGATCAGCACGGCGCTGAGCCGCGGTACGAGCAGCAGGCGCAGGCGCTCCAGCAGGAAGCGGATGCTGAGGCCCAGCGCAATCAGTACCGAAAACAGCACGATACCCCATATCAGCTTCGTCTCGCGGAAAGCGAGCGCAATCAGAACGGGCATGAATGTGCCGAACGCATCGATCCCGACGATATTGCGCATCACGACCATCACGAGGGCCCCGATCGGGATCATTAGAAGCACGGCGTACACAGCCTGCGTCTGGATCGGCAGGCTGTAGAGCGAAAAGTCGAACAACGAAGCGCCGCCTTTCGCCGACTGCGACTTCGCGATGGCCACGGCATCGAGATGGGCTTCCTGGATCGCGAAATCGACTTCTACGTTACTGCCTCCCTCGACGTTGATGAGCTGCTCGTTACCGCGCCACCAGATAAAAAAGCGATCCGGTAGATTTTCCTCGCCGGTGGTCGGATTGAAGAAGCGCCAGCGGTCACCGTCATGAATCTCCAGCCAGGGCTCCAGGTCTGCGCTGCGCTGGCGGCCGCTGAGTCCGAAGCCACGGACCATGCGGGCCGGTATGCGAGCTGCGGCGAGCATCATGGTGGCAGCGTCGACAAAGTTGGTCTCGCTCTCGACGTCTGACAGGAGCAGCTCGACGTTGGGGTCCGGCGACGGATCATTTAGCCGCCGCAGCAGCTCCGTCGTGAACGATGTCGTATCGGCCGAGTGCTCGCGCACGTCGGCAATGATCACGTCGACGGCCGTCTTGAACGGTTCGTTGATTGCCGGTGGCGGCGGGAACGGCGGCGTCGTATCGGCCTGCTCGGCGCCGGCATCCTCGAACACCGAAATGCGATAGTAGATCGTCTGGCGGCCATCGGCGCGCCGGATCGCCCACTGAGCCTCGCGCCCGCCGCTGCCGTAGTTGAGACTGAAGCCGTAGCCCCGCGATACCGAATTCTCATTGAGTTGGCGGAAGCCTGGGGTCAGTGTCGGAATGTGCAGGTTGACCTTGATGGATCCCGGGCCGGAATCGAAGCTGATCGCGGATTCGATGGTCCAGACCGGCGTTTCCTGGTTCTCGGACAGCGGAAACCCCAGGACCTGCCACTTGTAGACAAACATGGCGAACCCGGCGAGCGTCAGCAGCACGGCAAGCACGAACACATATCGCTGCGTCATAAGATCTCCAACCTGCCCGGGCCGGCTATTGCCGACCGGCACCCAGCGCGACTTTGACCGCGCGCTCCCGCAACGGTCCGCTCACATTAAACAGCCGCATGCCGGCACGGCGCAGCTCTCCAATCGTCGGTGAGCCTGCCGCGAACAGCTGGTTCAGCCCCGTCATCAAATGCAGCATCGTCGCGTTGGCGCCCTTGCGGGCCCGCTCGTAACGCCTGAGTACGGGTCTGTCTCCCGGGTGTTCACCTTTTTTAATTGCTTCTTCTATGACCGTGGACAAGGTGCTGGCATCTGCCAGACCGAGATTCGCTCCTTGCCCGGCCAGCGGATGTACAGCATGCGCCGCATCGCCGATCAGGGCAAGGCGCGGCAAGACATAATTTCTTGCATGCTGCGCGCACAATGGGAAGGTTCCGCGAGGACCCGCTGCCACCAGCTCGCCGAGTACCTGGTCCGAGGCTTCGGTAAGCATGCTGCCGAGCTCTTCGTCGCTCGCGGCCATTGCCTGGCGCGCAGTCTCGTGTGTCGTCGACCACACCACCGAGATGCGGCCGTCCGCGAGCGGCAACATCCCCAGCGGCCCGTCGTCGAGAAACCGCTGCCTCGCCGTGGCTCCGTGCGATTCCTGCGGGCGAAGGTGCGTAACGAACGCCGTCTGCGCATACGGTCGCCTTGTCACGTCGATTCCGGCGGACTCGCGTACGAGCGAGCGCGCCCCGTCAGCGCCGATCAGCAGGTCGGCATCCATTTCGCGGCCGTCCTCGAGCTGCACACGATACGTGCCGCCCGCGCTATCGATAGCTGCGATAGGCGTATCGAATCGCAGGCTGACGTCCGTCTTGTCGAGCACTTTCAGTATCGCGTCCTGGATCAGCAGGTTCTCGACGATAAAGCCGAGCTGCGGGACAGCGAACTCGTCGGCGTCGAACTTCAGCGTCGACGCTCCGTCGGAATCGTCAGCACCGTCCCAGACGCGCATATGCTCGTAGGGACATGCGCGCGTGGAGACGGCCGTGTCCCAGGCGCCGATATTGTCGAGAATGTCAGCCGAGCCGTTTGCGATCGCCGAGACGCGGAGTGCAATGTCGTCGTCGGGATCGAAACTCGGCCGTGGGGCCGAATCGATCACCGTGAGCCGCAACGCCTCTGCCTGCCTCGAGTTCGCGAGCAGCGCAGCGACCGTGAGGCCCGCCATGCCCCCTCCAACGACGACTATGTTGTAGCGCTGTTTCATTTGAGCGGCACGCCACGGGACAGCCGCGGCAGGCGTCCGGCGAGCCCCATCATGTGTCGTGCAAACAGGGAGCGAACGCCGGGAATGATGTCGAAGCCCAGCATGCCGACGTTGCGCGCTGCCCGTAACGGCGGACTGGAACTTCCGAACAGTCGGACAATGCCATCGGTAATACGCACAAGCTTTCCCTGGTCGTCCCGGCGCCATTGCGCGTAGCGATCAAGCAAACCGGGATCGCCGACGTCTGCCGCCGGGTCGGTACTGCGCGCATCGGCGATGCAGTCGCACAGGGCCGCAACGTCGCGCATGCCGAGATTGAAGCCTTGCGCCGCTACCGGGTGCAGCCCGTGCGCGGAATTACCGACAAGAACAGCGCGCTCCGCGGTTAACCGCAAGGCCTTGCTCAATGACAAAGGATAGGCGGCTCGCTCGCCGACACGCGACAATCGACCGAGCCGATAGCCGAACGCCTCCTGCAGCTCCGCGAGAAATGTTTCGTCATCCAGGCCGAGTACGCGATCCGCATCGCTGCTGGAAACCGTCCAGACGAACGCCGCGCGGTCGTCCGCAACCGGCAGCAGGGCGAGCGGACCCTGGTCCGTAAACCGCTCGTAGGCGCAATTGTGCAGCGGCTTCTCGGGTAACAGGTTGCCGATAACCGCATGTTGACCATAGTCGGTCTTCTTTGCGCAGATTCCCAGCATCGGGCGCAACGCCGAATTCGCGCCGTCCGCGGCAACGAGTAGCTGGCCAGCAAGTTCCTGATCGTGGCCTCGATCCCGTTCGATTCTTGCGCTCGCGAGATCCCCACCCACATCGATGTCGACGACGCGGGCGGGACATATGACGTCCACCGTTTCGGACTTCACGAGTGCGGACTGCAATACGTTGCCCAGCACACGGTTTATGACGACGTAGCCGAGCGCTTCCACGCCCTGCTCCGCCGCGTCAATATGCGAGAAACCGAAACGGCCGCGGTCCGATACATGAATACGCCGAATCGGCGTCGCCGCCGAAATTACGTCATCCCATAGCCCCATCGCCTCGAACATGCGCTGGGTGCTGCGCGATAACGCCGTCGAACGATCGTCGAAACTCGGCTGCAGCGCTTCGCCACGAGCCACAGCCTCGACGACGGCAATGCGCAGCCCGAGCGGCGACAGGGCGAGCGCGAGGCTCGCACCGATCATGCCGCCGCCGGCAATAACGATGTCGTACTCTTTGTTTGTCGATTCGATCATCTTCAGCCCTGCATCAGCGCCTCGATGGCGTCCGGCTCCTTTGCGAGACCTTTACTGAGCACGTCGGCGCCGTTACTCGTGACGACAACGTCATCCTCGATCCGGACGCCGATATTGCGAAATCGCGCCGGCACCTTGCGGCTGTCCGGCAGGTAGATACCCGGTTCGACGGTCATGGCCATGCCGGGTTCCAGCAGGCGCCACTCATCGCCGACCTTGTAGTCGCCGACGTCGTGAACGTCCATTCCCAGCCAGTGACCGGTGCGATGCATGTAGAACTCGCGATAGGCGCCATCCTTGATGAGCTTCGGCAGCGTCCCGTCCAGCAGCCCGAGTTTCTTCAGTCCCCTGGTGATGACCTTCACGGCGGCGTCGTGAGGATCGTTCCAGTGATTGGCGCGCCGCGTCTTCTCGATGGCCGCAAGCTGGGCATCCAGCACGATCTCGTAAACGGCGCGTTGCTCCGGCGTGAACTTGCCGTTGACCGGCATCGTCCGCGTCACGTCGGATGCGTAGTAATCCAGCTCGCAGCCGGCATCGATCAGGAGCAGGTCGCCATCCTCGAGTTGGGCAGTATTGTCGACGTAGTGGAGCGTGCAACTGTTACGGCCGGTTCCGATGATCGGGCTGTAGGAGGCCCAGGCATCGTTGCGCCGAAACTCGTGAATAAATTCCGCCTCGACTTCGTACTCGAACAACCCCGGGCGCACGGCCTGCATCGCCCGGGTGTGTGCCTTCACGGCAATCTTCGCCGCTTTCCGCATGGCCGAAATTTCGGCGCGGCTCTTGTACAGGCGCATGTCGTGCAGCAGGTGATCCAGCGCCACGAATTCGTGTGGCGTGTGCCCGCCTCTCGAAACCCGGGACCGAAGCGAATTGACCCACCCGGTGATGCGCGCGTCGAAGTCCGCGTACATACCCATCGTGTAATACACGCGCGTGCAGGACTCGATGATGCCAGGCAGGATGTCGTCGATATCGTCGATCGGAAACGCATCATCGGCACCATAGTGTTCGACAGCGCCGTCGGGACCCATCCGCGATCCGTCCCAGCGTTCCTTTTCCTGGTCGCGCTCCCGGCAAAACAGCAGGAACTCTCCGGCAGCTCGTCCGGGTACGAGCACGGCGACGGCCTCGGGCTCCGCAAAGCCGGTCAGGTAATAGAAATCGCTGTCCTGGCGGTAGCGATGTTCGACGTCCCGGGTGCGAGTGCGAACCGGCGCCGCGGGGAGTATGGCGATACCCTCCGCGCCGACCATGCTCATCAGCTGCTTGCGACGGCGGAGGAATTCCTTGCTATTCATTTATAAGGTATGGGTCGGGACACGGGCGAGACTATTCTACCGTCGCGCCGGGGCTTAGTGCAGGGTCTCGCTGGCCCCGGCGGACGACGCGCCCGCCGGACCCCTGAACTCCGCAAGCTCCTCGTAGGTCAGCTGCACTGCGACGCGGACATACTCGACAATCTCCGCATACGCGGACTCGTTCGTCTCGTCGTCGCTGTCCTCGTCGACCGCCGCACGTGTCAGCTGCAGCATGTCCCTGATGATGTCCGCAAGGGGATCGCTCGCCAGCCGTTGCTTGAGCGCCTCACCATGGTCGCCCGATACGAGTCCGTGCAGAAAGCCCTCACACCAATGAGCCAACGCTGCCGTCCTGAGCGACGCGCTGTCGCTGTCATTAGGCAGCAGCGGCACGAACGAGGACAGTCGCTCTGATAACTGCCGGAAGGTATCCTGGTACAGGGTATTCAAAAGGTTTGCGCACTCGATACGCAGGGCATCGGACTCGTCCGTTCCCTCCAGGACCTGTTGCAGCCAGTCGAGGCCTGCATCGACACCCGCTGCGGCAAGGCGGCTCGACAACAGGCCGTGCGCCTGGGAGGCGTCCCAGGTAGACCCGCAGCGGCGTAGCGCGTCGTTCAAAGTGTCATGGTCAACGTCGGAAATCATAGGTGCCCAACCGGGGCGAGCTATCGCGTCACGCAATGATCCCACGTATGGCGCCCCCGGACCATGCCGCGGCCAATTACGTCACATTGGCGATTGATTCTGCCCCGTTGCGTGTCTATATTGATTGTCATGGCTGACAAGAAAAATACGACATTCGAGCACGAACTCAGGCGCCTCGAGAAGCGTGTTGATGCGCTGGTTCGCGTCTGTGACCAGCTCCAGGACGAGAACAAGTCGCTGAAACAGCGACAGGACATACTCACCGCCGAGCGTGCCAACCTGCTGCAGAAGAACGAGCAGGTGCGGGCGCGCGTGGAAGCGATGATCGGAAGACTCAAGGCTATGGAACAAGGTACCTGACAATGAGTGAACCCTACGC
>JAACFJ010000029.1 GCA_009937505.1 Gammaproteobacteria bacterium | reverse complement strand
ACCTACCAGGGTGTGTACCAGGACCACACCGGCACATCCGACGAGCCCCACGTCAAGTTCATTCGCAAGCTGGCGACCGAAGGCCTGGAGAAGACCGGGCATCACGGCCCGTCCTCGGCGATGGGCGTGTCACGCAACCAGCTGCCGAAGTGGGAAGACATCCAGTTCGTCGTCGCCCAGCTTCACAAGCTGCCGCTGCTCGACGAAGAACCCGTAGGGACCGACGTCGTCATCGGTGCGAACGCGAACAAGCCCCTGAAGCTCGACATCCCGCTGTTTGTCTCCGACATGAGCTTCGGCGCTCTTTCCGAGGAGGCCAAAGTCGCACTCGCGAAAGGCGCCGAGCTCGCGGGCACGGGTATCTGCTCGGGCGAGGGCGGCATGCTGCCCGACGAGCAGGAAGCGAACTCGCGCTACTTCTACGAGCTCGCGTCGGCGCGGTTCGGCTTTTCCTGGGACAAGGTGAAGAGGACGCAGGCGTTCCATTTCAAGGGCGGCCAGGGCGCCAAGACAGGCACGGGCGGGCATTTGCCGGGCAACAAGGTCAAAGGGAAGATTGCGGAAGTCCGGGGGCTCCAGGAGGGCGAGGCAGCGATATCACCGGCGCGGTTCCCGGACTGGACCTCGCTGGGCCAGTACGTGGACTTTACGGCGCAGGTTCGCGAGCAGACCGGCGGTATCCCGGTCGGTTTCAAGCTGTCGGCGCAGCATATCGAGAAGGACATCGACGCCGCGCTCGAAATCGGTGTCGACTACATCGTCCTCGACGGCCGCGGCGGCGGCACCGGTGCCGCTCCGCTGATATTTCGCGACAACATCTCCGTACCGACGATTCCGGCACTTGCACGGGCACGGCAGCACCTCGACGCCTGCGACGCGGCCGGCGTGACGCTGGTCATCACCGGGGGACTTCGGCATCCGGCCGACTTTGCCAAGGCGATGGCGCTGGGCGCGGATGCGATCGCCGTGTCGAATGCCGCGATCCAGGCCATCGGCTGCCTCGGCATGCGGGCGTGCCACACGAACAACTGCCCGGTCGGGATCGCCACACAGAAAGAGCACCTCCGGGCACGCCTGCCGGTCGACATCGCCGCGGAGCGCCTGGCGCGTTTCCTCGGCGCAGCCATCGAACTGATGCAGGTACTGGCCAGGGCGGCCGGGCACGATCATTTGGGCAAGTTCTGCAGAGAGGACCTCACCACGTTCAGCAGCGACATGGCGAGGCTGACCGGCATCGCCTACGGCGGCGTCAATCCGCCCGATTGAATGGATAGCAAGTGCCGCGGACGCTATTCGCGAATAAGGATCACGCGGGAATCGCCGCGATCGCGCGGGTCGGACGCCGGGACCCAGGAGTCCTCCTTGCGCCATACGATCTGCACGTCGCCGAATTCCCAGGGATGCGGTTCTGCCCGATAGCCCAGCTCGCCGAGCAACGAGATCGTTGACTCGGGCAGGGGGCGCGTCACGCTGTAGGTGATCAGGTCCGGCGGCAGCAGCTGGTGATGAAAGCGCGTCGCCGCCACCGCCTCGTACGGGCTCATGCCAAAGTCGAGCACGTTGACGATGGTCTGGAATACCGACGTAAATATTGTCGACCCGCCCGGCGTTCCGACGACCATCGCAACCTCGCCATCCTGCAGCAGGATGGTGGGCGACATGGATGACAACATGCGCTTGCCCGGCTGTATCTCGTTGGCCGTGCTGCCGACGACGCCGTAAACGTTCGGCACGCCGGGCTTCACGCTGAAATCGTCCATCTCGTTGTTCAGCAGGAAGCCCGCACCCTCGACGACGACGCCGCTGCCGTAGTTCCAGTTGAGCGTGTAGGTGTTGGATACTGCGTTGCCCCACTGGTCGACGATGGAATAATGCGTGGTATTCGGGGATTCGAGCCCTGGCTGCACGGCATCCAGTTCTGAAATGTCATCCGGGTTCACTTCACGGGCCCGTTGCGCGATGTAGTCGTCGGCGATCAGCCATTCGATCGGGTTGTCGACGTAATCGGGGTCGCCGAGGTACTCGGCACGGTCGGCGAACACGCGCTTCTCCATCTCTGCGACGAGGTGGATGTACTGCGGCGAATTCTGCGGCACGCCGTCGAAATCATCCGCAAGGTAGTCCTTCATCTTGAGGAGCTGGACCAGGGCGAAACCGCCCGAGCTGGGCGGCGGCGCGGCAAGAATCTCGTAATTGCGCCAGGCCGTTCGTAAAGGCTCACGCCAGACGGCCCGGTACCGGTCCAGGTCCTCGGCCGTGATCAGGCCCTCGCTGCGCTCCATTTGCGCGACGATCAGGCGCGCGGTTTCGCCGCGGTAGAAATCCTCGGGCCCCAGGTCCGCGATCCGCCTGAGCGTCTTGCCGAGCCCGGGCTGCCGGAACGGCTGTTCAGTGCTGATGCCGCCAAAGTGATCGTAGAAGTCGGTGGCTTCACCGAACCATTCCTTCATCGAGCGGATGTCATCGACGAGTGCTTGTGCCGGCAGAAAGCCGTCTTCGGCGAGGGCCACGGCAGGCATCAGGAGGTTTTTCCAGGGCAGCTTGCCGTAGCGCCGATGCGCTTCCCAAAGGCCCGCGACGGTGCCGGGCACGCCGGCAGCCCGTGCGCCGATCAGGCTCGCGTTTTCGATCACCTCGCCGTGTTCGTCGAGGTACATCTCGCGGTGCGCAGCGAGCGGGGCGGTCTCACGGTAGTCGAGGAAGGCCGGCTCGCCATCCATGTAGGTCATCATGAAGCCGCCACCGCCGATGTTGCCGGCGTCGATGAACGTCACCGCCATCGAGAATCCGACGGCGACCGCGGCATCCACGGCGTTGCCGCCAGCGCGGAGCACGTTCTCGGCGACCTGCGCGCCGTACTTGTCGGGGATTGCGACCGCGGCAGTTCGCTCGACGGTCTCTGCCGCGGCGGCCGGTGCCTGGTCGGCGGGTTCATCGGCCGGGCTGCAGCCGGCGAGCCAGAACGAGGCCGCCAGGAGGGCGGTAATTAACCATCGGCGAGTGCTGATCATCGGCAAAGTGTACTACCGGAAGCTCACGGCGTTGCGCGGGAGGTATCGGCGACTAGCCGAATATCCACCAGCCTTTGTCGAGGTCATCTTCGCAGCGCTTGAGCTGGGCACCCCATTCGCGGGCGCGGTAGTCGACTCGCCGTGCCGTGTCTTTGAGCCAGCCCTTCCTCTTGTAGGAGCCGCGCTTCCAGCCCATTGCGCCCTCGTGATAGGCGAGATACTGGTTGTAGGGGTCCCACTTCGAGATGCCGACCGCCTTGTGTGTGCTGTAGGTGTACCAGCCGACGAAGTCGATGGCGTCGTCGAAGTCGTCCCGGTCAGCGAATCGTCTTCCCGTGTCTTTCTTGTATTCCTTCCAGGTGCTCTCGAGCGCTTGCGCATACCCGTAAGCATCGGATGGCCGTTTCCACGGGATGAAGCCGAGCAACTTGGTGCGCGGCGGCTTTGCGTCGAACTTGAATGTCGACTCCTGGCGGATGATCGACATTTGCACGTGCGTCGGTGTGCCCCAGCGTTCTTCCGACTTCTTTGCCGCCTTGTACCAGCTGCTTTTCTCCTCGAAGATTGCGCAGATGTTTTCGACATTCTCGGGCGGTGTCGTCGCGCAGCTCGCAAGGAGCAACATCGCCGGAATCGGGAGCAGGGCAAGGACAGCGCCGCTCAGGCTCGTGCCGGTGTTGTAGTGTTTTCTCGAAAAACGATGCACGCTCTTGTTTAGATTAGTGAATATTCTCCAAACAAGAGTATAGCGTGGTCATCCGGGAGCCGCGACCCCGGCGGCAGTCAGAACTGTTCCTTCGGAACCACCTTGAAGATCGCGTTCATGACGTGCTGCAGGAATCCGCGTGTCGGCTGACGGGTGACGGTCTCGTCGCTGTTTTGCCATTGCAGGCGGCCGTTGTCGGCAGTGGACACTTCCCATGCGTTTTCGGGGCTCATGTCCCGGAGCATCAGTTCCCGAAGCTCCTGGCCAAGGCCGGCACTGTCGATCACCGCGCCCATTTCGGTGTTGATTGCCCCTGAACGGGGATCGAGATTCATCGATCCGATGAACGAGTGCCGGCCGTCCGCGACCGAGGCTTTCGTATGCAGCCCGACAAACTTCGCAGAAACCGGCGGCACGTCCACGATCGACTGGATGGCTGCATCGGCGCGCAGCTCGAAAAGTCTCGTCCCGGCGGCGACGATATTGTCGCGCCAGGGCTCGTAATGGCTGTTCACGGCGGGCACGTCGTGCGAAGCCAGGGAGTTCGTGAGTATGCGTACGTCTACCCCACGATCGTTGAGTGTACGAAGAAATTCGATACCGCGTTCGCCCGGGATGATGTAGGCGTTGGTGATGAGTAACTCGTCCTGCGCCTTGTCGAAGATGGCGAATATCTTGCCCAGCATGCCTTGCGTGACGCCTTCCGCTGTTACCTTGTCGTAAACCAGATCGCCCGTGCCGGGATGCAGCAGCGGCTCGAGTTCCGCAAACTCCTGCGTCCAGTCCTTCGGATCAACCGGGAAGGAACTGAGTTCCTCTGCCGTGCGCGTCTTATCCTGCATTTTCGACCACGACGTGGCCGCGCGCTCCGGGTCAGGCTCCGTCGTCAGGTTGGCCGCCGACGTCACCCACTGGCTGTTCCAGAATTCGTCGAACATGCCGTTCGATTGCATCGCCATGTGACCGATCGCCAGCACGTCGAGGTCGTGGAAGTTGTAGTTCTCGTTCAGTCCGAAGTAGTGATCACCGATGTTACGGCCGCCGATAATTGCAGCGCGGCCGTCGGCGATCAGCAGCTTGTCGTGCATGCGCGTGTTCAGGCGCTCCATCTCCGCGACCATCTCGCCGCCGCGCGAGAGCAGGCTACGCTTTTTCCAGGGATTGAAGAGACGAATTTCGAGGTTCGGTTCGCGCGCGAGATCGGCGTGAATGTGCTCCTGGCCGATCGTCATCAGGTCGTCCACGACGAGGCGCACGTGGACGCCGCGACGCGCGGCGAGTACGGCGCGTTCCAGGATCAGGCGGCCCGCTACATCCGGGTACCAGAGGTAGGTCATGATATCGAGCGACGAAACGGCGGAGTCGATCAACGCGAGGCGCCACGCGAGCGATTCGTGGCTGCCGTCGAGGAGGTGAAACCCCGAGTATTCAGGACCATGTTGTTCGTCGATGCGATGCGCGATGTCCGCCAGTACGCCGTAGGTCGCCGGCGGTTGTGCGTAACTGGGTTCCGGACGCTCGACGTCCTGCTCTAGCCGCGGCCCGGCGCAGCCGAGCAGCAGGACCGCGACGATCGGCAGCGAGGTCCGGATTCGCCAGCGGCATGGTGCCTGTGCGGGTTTGATACGGTTGTGCACGCGGACGCCCAGTTGGTTGAGGCCAGGAGACTGTAACGCGGCTGGATTAGTGTCACAATCATGGCGAATTCTCGCGCTGGCGGCTCGTCGGACCAAACAGGAGAGCAAATGAAGCCTGTACCCGGAATTTTAATAGTGGCCCCTGTATTGCTTGCCATCATCCTGTTGTCGTCCTGCGCTACTTTCAACCAGCCACCCGATCCGGCGAAGGTGCAGACGCAGATCGCCGAATACCGGCAGCAGGAAATCGAGCTCGTCCGGGATACCGTTTCTGATCCCGCTCGCGTCGAACGACTTTTGGAACTTCTTGCCGAAAGAGACCGCCTGGTGGAAGCGCATGCGCAGCGTGTAACGGCACACCGGGAGAGAATGGCGGCCCTGGCGGCAGACTACGACGCCCGGCGCGAAGACTTCGAAACGCTGCTCGCCGACTTCAATAGACAACGTGCGTCGGCGCAGAAGGACACCATAGATTTGGTAGCTGCCATGAAAGCCGCTACGACCGCGGATGAGTGGAAAGTAATCTCACGGTTCCAGTTAAAGCGGCTTCATCCGCGAGAGCTGGCTTACGGAACCGCGGCACCGGGAGGCTGACGTGTTCTGGGCATTCATGTACTGGTATTTCTTTGGCGGCGGTGCCGGTGCTATTGACGCTGGTGCGCTGACGCCGGCAACGGTCGAGGAAATCAGCGAACGAATCGAGATCGTTGTTGAAATTCCTGAGCGCGTCGAGGCCGCACAAATGACGCTTGACGAGCTCGGGCAGGCGGTTAAGTCCTTCGAGAAGGATTTCGCCGCCTCCGGCAAGGCGGTTACTCGCTCCTATCGCGACCATGTGGCAGATCGCGCGGAGATCGAGGCTGTGCTCGATCAGCTGAATCGCGACTGGGAGCGGGGTCAGGAGCGTGTGCTCGATCTGCGATTCGAACTGCGGGATCAGCTGACCCGGGAGGAGTGGGCCGCATTGTATTCACAAGAGTAATCGCAATGCATCCAGCCGGTGGCATAATCTGCCGATCGCCGAGTCCCGGCAAGGCATGTGCTTAATCAGAATAGGAACCGGCCAAGCGTCATCGGCCGGCAATAAAAAGTTTGTTTGCTTTTGACTTAGGAGAGAAGAATGTTTCGTAGCGCAACCGCGAGTTTAGTATTCAGCATGTGCCTGATCTTCGCCGCGTCGGATGCACTCGCCCAGCGTTCGGGTCAATCAGTGACGGTACGCACCGGCACCGTCACCGCAATGAAATCCGTGGACCTGAACGACGGTAACGCGGTTAAAGGTGCGCTGGTCGGCGGCGCATTCGGCGCCGCGCTGACGCGCTCCAGTAAAGGATCAGGTCGCAGGGACCGCAATGCCGCACTCGGCGCAGTTCTGGGCGGCGCTGCCGCGGCCTCCAAGACCAGGCCGGGCCGCGTTTACACGGTTACCACGAACGAAGGCACGATGATCCAGATCGCGACCGAGCAGACAGAAATTCGCGTCGACGACTGCGTATACGTCGAAGAGGCCGGCAGCACCGCGAACATCCGGCGTGCCCCGGCGACGGCCTGTGCGCCCGAGTCGGCGGAAGTGATGAAGGATGCCGCCATCATCGAGGAAATGCAGGAAGAAGCGAGCGAGTGCGCCGCGGCCAAGCAGGAACTCGTTGACGCCGACAGCGACGCGGCGATCGATCGTGCCGTTCGCAAGGTACAGCTGCTCTGCTACGACTAGGGCGCCGGACTTCCCGCCGATCTAAGCCGGATAGTGCTGCGCTCCGGTGCGGTTGCCTGTAGCCGATATCGGGACCGACAGGCACGATGCGCGTCAACTTCGTGTCGTAGCACTGATCGCGCCGGTGCCCGTCAACCGGTAAACCCGCTATCCCGGTTCCTCCCGTGACTGAAAGTTGAACATCGAATTGCCGAGCCATGAAAGTGCGAATGCGCAACGCATGGTTCGCGGGTGCATAATGCAGATGTTATGCAGGCTTTCGATCCCGGCTTAAACACACAGATCATCGGACTGGGTATCGCGCTTGCGATCGGCTTTATTATCGGCCTGGAGCGCGAGTGGGCCGAAAACAAGCCGGTTGGCGTCCGCTCTTTCGCGCTGATCGCTGCCTTCGGCGGCATTTCAGCTCTCATGCTTTCGGAAACGGGCGGCTGGCCCATTGCGGCCGGCCTGCTGGTGCTGGGAATGGTCCTCGTGATGCACCTGCGCAACCGCCAGCTGGAAGGCATCACGACGCTTATTGCAGCATTCGTCGTTTACCTGCTCGGCGCGGCCGCGGTCGCGGGCTATTGGTTGCCTGCGATCGTCCTCGGCGGCGCCGTCACGGTGCTGCTGCACTGGAAGAAGCCTCTGCACAAGTGGGTGGACAGGCTGGGCGACCGGGATTTCGAGATCATCGTGCGGTTCGTCCTGATCGCACTGGTCATCCTGCCGGTGTTACCCGACAAGAATTTCGGGCCTTACGAGATCTTCAATCCGTTTACCACGTGGTTCCTCGTCGTCCTGATCGTCGGTATCAACCTGGCCGGCTTCGTTGCCTTCCGCCTCGTCGGTGCTCGCGCGGGTGGCTGGCTGGCCGGTCTGCTCGGAGGCCTCGTATCCAGCACCGCAACAACCATCAGCTACGCCGGTATGTCGAAACAGCAACGCAGCCTCGGTCCCGTCGCGGCCCTTGTCATACTGGTTGCCAGCACGGTTGTCTATGGCAGGGTGTTGATCGAACTGGCCGTCGTTGCGCCCGACCTGGTAAAGACCATGGCCGGTCCGGCGCTGGTCTTCGCCACCGTGTTACTCGGGCTGAGTGTCATCGCGTTCAGGGGATTCGGAAGCGAGTCGGAGACGGAACTTCCGGAACCCGACAACCCGGCGCGCATTCGCCAGGCACTGGCATTCGCCGCGCTCTACGTAGTGATCCTGTTCGCCGTGGCAGCCGCGCGCGAGATGATCGGCGACGAGGCTGTCTATGCCGTTGCGTTTGTTTCCGGACTGACGGATGTCGATGCGCTGACATTGTCCGTTGCCCAGCTCTACTCCGGCGGCGAGACCGTCGGCTTCGATGCCTGGCGGGCGATCTTCCTCGCCACGCTGTCGAACCTGCTGTTCAAGATCGTGGCAGCGTCGTTCCTGGGGTCCCCGGAACTCAGAAAATGGATGCTCGGCACAGGCGCGATCGCATTGACGGCAGGCATGGCCCTGCTGCTCCTCTGGCCCTGATCCATAATTAGGGGACAGTGACTTAAAGTGCCAGGCACCAAAAGTCACTGTCCCGTAATCTTGACTTCCCTGTGTAACGTTTTCTGTTCAGAATGCGCCCATCATGACGACGAAACATACTCGCAACGTGCTGTTCCTGTGCACCGGAAATTCGGCGCGGAGCATCCTGAGCGAGGCGATTCTCAATCGCCTTGGTGAAGGCCGGTTCAAGGCGTTTAGCGCGGGTAGCAAGCCGGTAGGCCGCGTGAATCCCGGCGCACTGGAATTATTGCACGAGCTGGGTTATTCGACGGAAGGGCTGCGCTCCAAGTCATGGGATGAGTTTGCCCGTCCCGATGCGCCGACGATGGATTACGTGATTACCGTCTGCAACAATGCTGCCGGCGAGACCTGCCCGGCCTGGCCGGGCCATCCGGCTACCGAGCATTGGGACATCGAGGACCCGGCAGGCGTCGGCGATTCAAACGAGGAGCGACGTGCCGCGTTCGAAACGGCGAATGCGACGCTCGATGGGCGTATCAGGGGCTTTGTCGACAGAGTAGCGAGTTAGAACCGTCATGTCTGATCACGTTGTCAAAGCTGTCGCCGCGAAAGAGATGAGTATCTTCGAGCGCTACCTGACGCTCTGGGTGGCACTGTGCATCGCCGTTGGCGTCGCCCTGGGCCACTTCTTCTCCGGCGTATTCCAGTTGATCGGCGGGATGGAGGTCGCGCAGGTCAACCTGCCCGTCGCCGTGCTGATCTGGCTGATGATTATCCCCATGCTCGTCAAGATCGACTTCGGTGCGTTGAGCCAGGTCAGGGAGCACTGGCGCGGCGTCGGCGTGACGCTTTTTATCAACTGGGCGGTCAAGCCGTTTTCCATGGCGCTTCTCGGCTGGCTGTTCATCGGCAAGCTGTTCGCGCCGTACCTGCCAGCCGACCAGGTCAACTCCTATATTGCCGGGCTGATCATCCTGGCCGCAGCGCCGTGCACTGCCATGGTCTTCGTCTGGAGCAATCTGTGCGACGGCGAGCCGCACTTCACGCTGAGCCAGGTCGCGGTGAACGACGTCATCATGATATTCGCGTTTGCGCCGATCGTCGGCCTGCTGCTCGGCCTGTCCGCGATCACGGTGCCATGGGAGACGCTGTTCCTCTCTGTCGTGCTTTACATTGTCGTGCCCGTGATTATCGCGCAGGTGCTGCGCAAATACTTGCTGGCGACCGGGGGAGAGGCCGCTCTGCAGAGCGCGCTCGACCGCCTCGGGCCTGCATCGCTGGTCGCATTGCTCGCTACGCTGGTGCTGTTGTTCGGGTTCCAGGGTGAGCAGATCATCACGCAGCCGCTGATTATCGCGCTGCTGGCCGTGCCCATTCTGATCCAGGTGTACTTCAACTCGGGTCTCGCCTACCTGCTGAACCGCAGGTTCGGCGTCGCGCATTGCGTTGCTGCGCCGTCGGCCCTGATTGGCGCCAGTAATTTTTTCGAGCTGGCGGTCGCCACCGCGATCGTGCTCTTCGGCTTCGAATCTGGCGCGGCCCTCGCCACGGTTGTCGGCGTGCTGGTGGAAGTGCCCGTCATGCTCTCGGTTGTCAGGATCGTAAACGTGACCAAGTCCTGGTACGAGCGCGGGCCTGCCAGAAGCCCGGCAGGATGATGCCCGGCGCCACCTGGTGCTATAAGGCTGGCTGACCGGAAATGGGTGGCGAGCCGATGATCATCCAGATGCCACCGAGCGTGTTCGCCGAGGACTTCTTCTCGTTCACGCTGTAGGATAGCCCGGCGCGATATAGGCCGCAGGTGGACCAGCCCCCTCCGAGTTTGGCGATAACAACAAGGTCGGAAACAGGATGCTGACGATCTGCAATTAATGACGGAGTACAAGAAAATGAAACGACTAATCTCAATTGCTTGCGCGGGCGCTGTCAGCGTCGGACTGATCGCTACCGCACACGCGCAAGGACAGTCGCTGTCTTCAACAATGGACGTGTACGTCTTTCCCACGGAGGGCCAGGATTCGTCGCAACAGTCGAAGGACGAAGCGGAGTGTTACGAATGGGCCGTCGGTAATGCCGGCGCCGATCCGTTCGATCTTGCGAAGCAGGAAGAGGCGGACCAGCAGCAGGCGCAGGCCGAGCAGCAGGCGGCCCAGCAGGCGGGCCAGGGGGCCGGTGCGCGTGGCGCTGTCCGTGGCGCCGCGGCCGGCGCACTGATCGGCGAAATCGCCAACGACGATGCGAGCGAAGGCGCGGCCTGGGGCGCGGCGGCGGGAGCCGTTCGCGGCCGGCGCATGGGCAGAGAGGCCCAGGCGCAGGCACAGCAGCAGTCGGCCGCACAGGCCGAGCAGCGAGAACAGGCGACTGAGGAACAGTTGTCGAACTTCAAGAAGGCCTTCTCAGTCTGCCTCGAGGCCAAGAACTACATGGTCAAATACTGATCGCGCGGAGAAGAGAAATATGAAAAAACTACTTTTTGCATGTATTGGCGCGGCATTGACGACCCTGGTTGCTGCAGAAGACGTGACGGACGTCGAGCGTATGATCTGCGCCTCGGGCCAGGCACAGATTTGCTTTGAGACAGGCGAGTGCCACGCGGCGACGCCCTGGGAGCTCTCCATACCCGATTTCGTCATCATCGACACGAAAAAGGGCACCATTTCCACGACCAAGGCGAGCGGCCTGAGTCGATCCACCGAGTTCGCGAAGTCCGATCGCAAGGAAGGATTGATTCACCTGCAGGGCGTGGAGGGCGGTCGCGCGTTCAGTTTCGTGATCCACGAACAGACCGGCCGCATGACCGCGGCGATTGCCCGTGATGGTCTGAGCGTAACGGTATTCGGAGCCTGTACCGCAGCGAACATGTGATCTATTTGGTTCGGATTGTCTCGATATTCGCCACCCTTGCCCTGGCGTCGACGGTTCTGGCTGCCTCCGCGCAGGCAGACGACACGGCGACGGACACGCGGCCATCCGTCGCCCCGGATATCCGGGAGGATGAGTCCAAGCTGAAATTGCAGAAAGGCAATTTCGTCGTCGTACCGGTCCCGATTTCCAATCCGACGCTGGATACGGGGCTTGTTGCGGGGGCAGCGAATTTCTACGCACAGACCGAGGAGCAGAAGAAAGCTCAGCCCGCTTCGGTGACGGCCGTTGCCGCAATGTATACGAGCAACGACAGCCGTGCTGCCGCTATAGTCCAGCAAAATTACTGGCGTAACGACCGCTGGCGTTTTACGGGCGTACTGGGTGCTGCGGATTTACGGTTGTCGCTGATAGCTCCGGATGAAGGCAGCGGCTCGGAAAGTGTCGATTGGCGGATCAATGGAGCATTCTTCCTCACACGCCTGTCGCGCAGGATCACTGGCGATTGGTACGGGGGAGTGTTTGCCCGAGTGATCGACGCCGGCCAAAGCCTGGAGTTCGGTGGTGAGTCGGCCGGCTTCGATACAGATGATGTGCGTTCTGCGGGCATTGGAATTACCGCGGAATTCGATAGTCGGGACCTGCCGATCAATACGTACACTGGCCGACACTTCAAGTTCGATGCGTTATTCAACGACGAGTCTATCGGTAGCAACGGGACCTACCAGTCGTACGAAGCGAGCTTCAAATCGTTTCACGAGTTGTCCGACACGGCTGTACTTGCCTGGGAAATTCGCGGCTGCCAGCGAGAGGGCACAACGCCGTTATGGGACTCCTGTCGAATCAAGTTGCGCGGATTCTCCGCGACCGATTACCTGGGCAAGGTGTCGTATTCTGCGCAGGCCGAGCTGCGCTGGCGATTCACTAAACGATGGGCCTTCGTCGCATTCGGCGGAGCGGGTGAGGTAGCCCAGTCATTTAGTGGCTTCCGCGACCGCACGTCGATACCGAGCTACGGTGCCGGCGTGCGCTTTTCAGTTTTGCCCGCTAAACGGGTTAATATGCGCCTCGACTATGCGAAGTCGCGTGACAGTGACGCGATTCACTTTTCCGTTGGCGAAGCGTTTTAGAGCAAGACAACAGTAATAAGGGAAACTGGAATGAAAAATCTATTGGTTCGAACGATGTGCGCATTTGCCGCGCTTGCAGTGACCACGGCGTATGCCTGGGACCCCAAGGAAATCGAGGAGCGCCATGAGAAGGCACAGGCAGCCAAAACGGAGATGCTGGAGAAAGATCCGAACATGCAGCGATTCTTCGATTCCGCCGCCGCGTACGTGATCATCCCGACCGTTGGTAAAGGCGGCATCGGCATTGGCGGCGCCCGCGGCAAGGGGCTGCTTTACGAGGGTGGCAATATCACAGGCGAGGTTACGTTGTCGCAGCTGACCATCGGCTTCCAGTGGGGCGGGCAGGCCTACAGCGAATTCATATTCTTCAAGGACGATCTGGCCCTGGAGCATTTCAAGCGCGGTAACTACGAACTCGGTGCGCAGGCATCAGCTGTAGCCGTCACTGCTGGAGCATCGGCAGATGCGGGTTACAGTGGTGGAGTTGCGATTTTCACGCAGGCCAAAGGCGGCCTGATGTACGAGGCGTCCGTTGGCGGCCAGAAATTCAAGGTAGAATTGAAAGACTAAAGGTATTTGGAGATTAGAATGATAAGAAAACTGAAACTAGCCCTCGGGATTCTCGCGGTTGCGGCCGCCGCACCCGCCGTCGCACAGGATTCCCTGCTTGAATACGTAGCGACCTCTTGCGAGGCCGACATCGAGCAATATTGCAGCCAGGTGACGCCCGGCGAGGGACGATTGCTGCATTGCGCTGCAGCACACGAAGACAAGCTCTCCGGTCAATGCAGCTACGCGCTGTACCAGGCTGCGTCGCTGCTCGAGCAACTGTCGGTCGCGATAGCCTACGTCGCTCAAAGCTGCGAGACCGAAATCAAGACGATGTGCGGTGACGTCAAGGCCGGCGAGGGCCGGATCCTTACCTGCCTCGAAGGGAATAGCGAATCGCTCGGTGATGCCTGCAAGAAGGCATTGGCGGATACCCTCAGCGAGTAACGCAGCGATACGTAATTTGGGGACAGTGACCTAAAGTGCCAGGCACCTAAGGTCACTGTCCCCTTTTACTTTTTCCGGCGAATCGAGAGCAGCCGAGCGCGACGCCGGTCGGCTTTCAGCACTTCGACGCGAAAATCGTTCCACTCGATCGTGTCGCCGGCGACGGGGATGCGCTCGAGCATTTCCGTTACCAGGCCACTGATCGTCGAAACTTCCAGTTCGGGATCCCAGGCGAGGCCCAGTTTCGTGCAGAGCTTGCGCATGTCAACGCTGCCGCGCACAACAAGGCTGCCGTCCGGCCTTTCCAGGAATTCCCTGACCGGCACATCGCTCTCGTCGCTGATCTCGCCAACGATCTCCTCCAGGACGTCTTCGAGCGTGACAATGCCTTTTGCGCTGCCGTATTCGTCGACGACGATGGCCAGGTGACGCTGCGCTTCCTGGTAGGTCCGTAGCAGTTGCGGCAGTAGCACGCTGTCCGGAACAACGAGCAGCTCCTTTTGCAGCGCGTTCCAGTCAATCTCGGCGTCGTCATTCTGCAGCAGCCAGTAAAGCAAGTCTTTTGCGAGTACCACGCCCGAGACATCATCGAAGTCCCCGCTCGTCGAGAACGGAAACCGGCTGTGGCCCGATTCGCGGACACAGGCCATGGCCTCGTCCCGGCTCATGCCGGTGGAGAGGAAGCGCACGTTCTCCCGCGGCAGCATGACGTCGTCGGCGTGCAGGTGCCGCAGCTGGGTTGCGCCGACGACCATCCCGGCTGTCAGGGGACCCACGGCGCCGCGCAGCTGGCCTAGCCAGGCGAGCAAGCGAATTTCCTCGGGCGATGTCACGGGCACGACGGCATCGCGGCGCAGGGAGCGCGAGATCGCTTCGCTAACGGCAACCAGCGGCCGCAATAACACCGTCAGCAGCTTTATGCCGTGGGCAACGGGCGCGGCGATCACCGTCGCATAGCTGACGCCGAGCGTCTTCGGAATGATCTCGGTCAGCAGCAGGACCGCAAGCGTAAAGATGATCGAGAAGATCCAGAGCGTGCTGGCGTCGAAAACACTGGAATAGCTGGCGCCGGCGACGGCGGCGCCGATCGTATGCGCGGCCGTATTGAGGATCAGGATCGCAGCGATCGGCACGTCCATGTTTTCCTTGAATCCTGCAAGCAGGCGGGCGGCACGCCCGTGCTCGCGGCCCAGGACCTCGATCTGCGGCCGGGTAAGCGACAGCAGAACGGACTCGAAAATAGAGCACAGGAAGGAGACGACGAGTACGACGCCGACCGCGGTCAGGAATATCAGCATGATGCCTCCGTAGGTGAGGCGATTGATTGTCGGCCCGGGCCCGTGAGCTTGCAAGCGGCCGGGAGGGCCGGGCGATCCCAGGGTGGTTGTTGTCGTCTTGTAACGACATTAGGATATGCGGCGGATACGTTTTTCCATTTCCAGAGATCCAATCCTGTAGGGGGGTACAATGAAAAGAATCGCCGGCTTCATAGCATTAGTCTGTCTGTTTGTTACGTCCGGAGCTGCGCTCGCAGAACCGGGCAAGAAAGCGCCCAGGGGCCTGAACGCGGATGCCGCCGCTGAGCTGTCTGTGCAGGGCGTCGACAAGTACTTGGGCGCGTTTACACCTGTCGCATCCCAGGATGTCGGCGATGGCTGGACAAAGCACACGTTCGATCCGGATGGCGGCAACGGTCCCTTGTGCATCGCCGGTACGCCTTATTCGGTCTTCACGCGGCAGGGCAACCCGTCGAAGCTGCTGGTCTTCGAGCAGGGCGGTGGCGCTTGCTGGCAGGACTTTTATAACTGCAACGTTCTCGCCGAGGCGCAGGAACCGCCGACGGCGAGAGCAGGAATCTGGGACTTCGACTCGAAAGACAATCCCTTTGCGGACCATTCCATTGTCTACATGCCTTACTGCGATGGCTCGGTGTTTGCCGGCGACAACGATGTTTTCGACCCCGCTTTCGGTGCGGCGATCGGGGTGCCCGCCGCCGTGGTCCGCTTCCATCGCGGGCTCCGTAACCAGTCCGCCGGGATGGACGTCGCAAAGGCGATGTTCCCGCATGCGCGCCGGATAACACTTGCGGGTTCCAGCGCAGGCGGTGTTGGCGCGGCCGGTTTTGCTCCTTTCCTGGTGCGGTTTCTTTTCGGCAACGAGATCAAGCTTACCGTCGTAAACGACGCCGGACCCGTGACCGTCAACCTGGATGCAGTCAACGATATCCAGGCGCGGGCAGCCGACTGGGCGTTTGGCCAGTTCTTCCCGCTGAGCTGTACCGGTTGTGATGACCAGGGGCAGGCGTTGACCGCCCTGATCAAGTGGCGGCTGGATAATGACAGCACCGTCCGTGAAGCGTTCTACGAAACCGACGGCGACCTGACTAACCGGTTTTTCCTCGGACTGCTCGGTGATCCCGCGGGGTTTCGTGAGCTGGTGGTCACGGAACACGGGCTTATCAATGCGGCGCACCCCGACCGGTACAAGCGATTCATCGTATCCGGGGACACCTCGCACACGGCTCTGCAGACTCCGCTTTTCTACAGCCAGGATGCGAATGGCGTCCTGCTGAACGAGTGGATCGACGATTTCCTGGTGCCGCGGCCGTTCTGGGCCGACATTGTGGAGGACCCGGCGCCTTAGAATTCGGCTACCGGGGAGATACAGGGGCCGCTCGCGGTCCCGTGTATCGTTCTGCTGCGCGCGCACGGGATAGGACGCCCGTGCGCGCACAGCAAGAATTGTCCGAATTCCCGATCGAAACGTTAAACTCGGCACCATGCCACTCGTCGCCCACTCTGGCCTGCCGACCTTCCGTTACCTGCGCGATCAGGGCCACGAGGTGTTGTCGATCGATCGTGCGGTCCACCAGGATATTCGCGAGCTGCACATCGGCTTCCTGAACATGATGCCGGATGCGGCGCTGCGGGCCACCGAGCGCCAGTTCATACGCCTCGTCGGCAGCTGTAACCGCATTGCGCAGTTTTTCGTCTACCCGTTTTCCCTGCCGGAACTGGAACGCAGCGCCGATACGCTCGGCTACATTGAGCGGTACTACAGCGACTTTGACACCCTGCGAGACGCGGGACTCGATGCGCTGATCATCACCGGCGCAAACGTCGCAAACCCGGCGCTCGAGGAGGAAGCTTTCTGGGAACCGCTCATCGAGGTCGTTGAGTGGGCACGGGGCAATGTTGCTTCGATTCTCTGCTCCTGCCTGGCGACCCATGCGCTGCTCAAGCATTTCCACGGCATCGACCGGCAGCCGCTGCCGAAGAAGCGTTGGGGCGTTTACAGCCACCGCGTGAACGGGACTAGGCATCCGTTGATCAGGGATATCAACACGCGCTTCGACGTTCCCCACTCGCGCTACAACGATATCTCGCGCGCGCAGTTCGAGGCGGCCGGCCTGACCGTGCTGGCCGAGAGCGCCGAAGGCGGCGTGCACATGGCGGCGAGCCCGGACCAGTTCCGTGTCATCTACATGCAGGGCCACCCCGAGTACGACGTCAACAGCCTGCTGAAGGAGTACCGGCGCGAGCTTTACCGCTTCGCCGAAGGCGAGCGCGACAGGCCGCCGCCGCTACCGGACAATTACTTCTCGGACGACGCCAGGCCCATCGCCCTGGCGGCGCTCGACGCGGCAGCGCGGGCGCGAGAAACCGGGGAGTCATTCAGCGACTCGCTCGAAGCCGATATCGGCGCATTGCTCGACAACACCTGGGGCGATACCGCAAAAGCCATCATCAACAACTGGTTGGGTCTCGTGTATGGCGTGACCAACCTCGACCGCAAAAAGCAATTCATGCCCGAGGTCGATCCCGACGACCCGTTGCGCCTGAAGGAGACGAAATGAAAGACCAGACGCTCGCGATCCATGCCGGTTTCAAGTCCGACAGTGCCACCAAGGCCGTGTCGGTGCCCATCTACCAGACGGTTGCCTACGAGTTCGACAGCGCCCAGCACGGCGCCGATCTGTTCAACCTCGAAGTGGAGGGCAACATCTACACGAGGATCATGAACCCGACGACCGCCGTGCTCGAGGAACGCTGCGCGGCGCTTGAAGAGGGCATCGCCGGTCTCGGTGTCAGCGCCGGCAGCGCAGCGGTTAATTACTCGATCCTGAATATCGCCGAGCAGGGCAGCAATATCGTGACGGTGCCACTGCTATACGGCGGCACGTACACGCTGTTCAAGCACATGCTGCCGCGGCAGGGCATCGACGTACGCTTTGCGGAAGACGACAGCGCGGAGGCGATGGCGAAGCTCATCGACGACAGGACCGCGGCGGTCTTCTGCGAATCGATCGGCAACCCGGCCGGCAACATCGTGGACATCGAGGCGCTCGCCGATATGGCGCACGCTCACGGCGTACCGTTAATCGTCGACAACACCGTGGCGACGCCGGCGCTGATCAAGCCGATCGCCTGGGGCGCAGACATCACCGTCAATTCGCTGACCAAGTACATGGGCGGCCACGGCAACTCGCTCGGCGGCGTCATCGTGGATGCAGGTGAATTCCCGTGGGCGGATCACCCGAAAAGGTTTCACATGCTGAATGAGCCGGAAGCGTCCTACCACGGCGTCGTCTATACGGAAGCGCTGGGCGCTGCGGCCTACATCGGCCGGGTGCGCACGGTGGCGCTCAGGAACACGGGCTCGGCGATCAGCCCGATGAACGCGTTCCTGATCCTGCAGGGCATGCAGACCCTGCCGTTGCGCATGGAGCGGCACTGCGACAATGCGCTCGCCGTCGCCAACCACCTCAACGATCATCCGCAGGTCGCTTGGGTGAAGTTCGCAGGGCTGCCCGATTCGCCGTATTACGACCTCGCTCAGAAATACACGGACGGCAAGCCGTCCGCGTTGATGACCTTCGGCATCAAGGGCGGTTTCGATGCAGGCGTGAAATTCTACGACGCGCTGAACCTGTTCCTGCGCCTCGTGAACATCGGCGACGTGAAGTCACTGGCAGCGCACCCGGCATCGACGACGCACCGGCAGCTATCGGAGAGCGAACTGGATTCTGCGGGCGTCACGCCGGACATGCTCCGGCTGTGCATCGGCATCGAGCACATCGACGACATCATCGCCGACCTCGACCAGGCGCTCGCCGCCTCCACCTAATTAGGGGACAGTGACTTTAAGTGCCAGGCGACTCCCGTTTGCGTTTTGGGCCGCGCTTGGCAGGGACCAGTCGTCGACCGGTAAGGGTCTCCAGGTCGGTGATGAAGCGCAGACAACCTGCAGGATGCCCATTACGACTGTGACTGCGTAATGTGTCTATTTCCGTAGTGGTCAGATCCTCATCGAGATAAGTACGCCAGTTGCCGACATAGGTGCGCATACCCCCTGCGGTGACCAACTCGTCGGCGCGGTCGTGCATATGAAAGTGCACGCTGGACCAGGGCCATTCGTTGGCTCGTTGACAGAGCCCGGCACGCACAGGGTTCAATTCAACGTATCTTCCAGCCGCGAGCAGGTGTTCCTCGTCCATAACGAACGAATGGAAGCGTTCCTGCCAAAGATGGCCCTGCCAGTCGTACTTCAAATTGGTGCGCCGCGCATAGCGCGCATGTGTCTTGCGCAGCAGTCGGGCCAGCGAATCGACGCGGTGCGGAATCAGGATCAAATGAACGTGATTTGGCATCAGGCAATATGCCAGGAGATCGACGTTCGCTTTCGGCAGCTGCTCAGCGAGCAGATCACGATATGCGCTGTAATCGGCGTCCTCGAAGAACGTCAGCTGGCGCCGGCTACCTCTTTGCGTAACGTGATGGGGGTATCCGGGCACCACCAGCCTTCTGAATCGAGGCATTGAATCCATCCGCCGGCATGACTATCGCAATAGCGGTAGTTTCGGCTTTCAGGCGCGATGGTGCCGTATCAGTTTCTCGCCTCGCCTGGCACTTTTAGTCACTGTCCCTTAATTAGAGGGTGAGGATTGCCCGCACGCCGATCACCCAGATCGACGTCCTGCCCGGGTTGTTCGCCGGGCTGAAGATGATCTGCGCGTCGGGCAGGATCGAGAGGTTCTTCGAGATCGGGAACTTGTAGGACATCTCCAGCGCGGTCTCGTTGTCGAGACCGGGGCCGAAAGTCTCTTCCGATGGTTTCGCCCAGCCGGCGCCGATGGTCCAGACTTCGCCTCGCGGGCGTGAAATCTCTACGCCGCCGCTGACTGCAGTCTCCGCCGCGACACCGCCGCCGCCATCCGAGTGGCCGATACGAACGAACGGGAAGTAGGTATCGTTGAGTTTCCAGGCCGCGCTGACGGCCCAGCCGCTGCCGCTAGAAACGCCGGCCAGCGAGCGTGCGTCCTTGTCCCAGTAGGTGAACTGCACCAGGTGCGACTTGCGCTGTCCGAACGACGGCGTGTAGCCGACCTCGACGGCCTTGAGCCACTCGCCTTCCTGCACCGTGTCGAAGTCAAACTTGCCGCTCACCGCGTTCGCGTCGTGGATCTGCGCGCCGAGCCAGACGTTGTCTGTGACGAATCCTTTCACGACGCCGCCCAGCGCGCCGATGCCGGTGGTCGGCAGGGTCGGGTTCAGAATGAATGAGCGGTTGATGAAGCCCCTCGAGAAGGTCTGGAACGGGAACGCGTCGAGGTAGACGTCGAAGCCCAGACGGCCGACGGCATACCCAGCCTTGCCGTTGGCGAATCCCTGTGTCCAGTTGATCACCGACAGATCCATCTCGAAGTTGTCGGAGTAGGCGAAGCCCGGCGC
>JAACFJ010000136.1 GCA_009937505.1 Gammaproteobacteria bacterium | reverse complement strand
CCCGCAGACGGGTGGCGTCGTGGCGCCGGCAGGTTCGACCCTGCCGGGCGCACCGGAGAGCGTGCTCAGCCTGAATCTCGACAACACCTGGCAGGTGGGCTCGGACATGGACCTTATCGGCGCCGTGGACGTTTACTACCAGAGCGAGTCGGAAAACTTCATCAACCAGGCGTCCCTGGTCAATGAGACCTTCGACTCGTTCACGCTGCTCGGCGCGAGCGTCACGCTGGCGTCCGGGCCCTGGCGGGCGACGCTGTACGGCCGCAACCTGACCGACGAGGCGGCGCCGAGCGGCAGCTTCGCGCAGACCGACTGGAGCTACGACACCGGCATATTCGAAAACTGGTACGGCAACGGCAACCGCCAGTTTATCGTCCAGCCGCGAACGTTCGGCCTGAAGCTCGGCTACCGGTTCTAGGCGAGGTAGCCGGCATCCGGCACAATGCCGGGTTCATGGCCCCTCACCGGAACCACAGCAACACACCGACCGCCGCGCGATCCCTCGAGGATCGCGTCTGGCGGTCGTTGCGTACGCGAACACCCGAACTACGCATCCGGCTGGCACACCGCCAGCCAGCTCGCACTGCGGCTCAATAACCCGGCGGCTGCGCTCGCGGCGATCGACAAGGCGCTCGCGCTCGAACCCGGCAATACCGACGGGTTGCTGCAGCGGGCGCTGTGCGTCGGCAAGCTCGGCGATACCGCGGCGCTGGCGCCGCTGGTCGCGGAGCTCGCGGCTCGCGATCTTTCGACCGCCTACCAGCACTCTACGCTCGGCATGCTCTACACCCAGCTCGAACGGCGCGAGGACGCCGTCGCGTGTTACGAACGCGCGGCCGCACTCGAACCGGATCGTGCAAAGCACTACTACAACATCGCCGCACTGCAACGATCGCTCGGCGACATCGAGCAGGCGGAGGCGAATTTCGACAAGGCGATCGAACTCGACCCCGCGGACTGGGAAGCGATCAAGGTGCGCTCCGAGCTTCGCAGGCAGACAGCCGATGACAACCACGTCGGCGCGCTGGAAGCGATGCTCGATGAAGGCATCGCCGATCCGCGCGGCGAGGCGCACGTCTGCTATGCGCTCGCGAAAGAGCTCGAGGACCTCGGCGAGGCGGAGCGTTCTTTCGGCTACCTGAAGCGCGGTGCCGACAAGCGCCGCGGCCTGATGCGCTACGACGTGCAGCGCGACATCGACACCATGGTGGCCATCGAGGAGACTTTCACCGCCGAACGCCTGGCGGCGTCGAATGTAGGCAGTGAAAACAATGAAGCGATCTTCATCGTCGGCATGCCGCGCACCGGGACCACCCTGGTTGAACGCATCCTCGGCAGCCATTCCGAGGTTTACTCGGCCGGCGAGCTCGGCAATTTCGCCACCGTGCTAATGCAGCAGTTGCGAGCGAAGGTGGCCGATCCGTCGACGCCCCGTGACGAACTCGTGCGCCTGAGCGCCTCGATCGATTTCGCCGCGCTCGGCGACGCTTACATCGAGTCGACGCGGCCCTTCACCGGCAAGACGCCGCGGTTCATCGACAAGCTGCCGCTGAACTTCCTGTACGTCGGCCTGATCCACCTCGCGCTGCCGAACGCAAAGATCATCAGCGTCCGGCGCCATCCGCTAGATACCTGTTACGCCGTTTACAAGCAGCTGTTCGTCGATGCTTATCCCTTCTCCTACGACCTCGAGGAGCTCGCCCGCTATTACGCGGCCTACGACCGGCTGATGCGGCACTGGAGCAACGTGTTACCCGATGCCGTTTACACAATCGAGTACGAGACACTGGTCGACGACTTCGAGCCCGAAGTGCGCCGGCTGCTCGAGCATTGCGGGCTGGACTACGAGGAAGCCTGCCTGCGCTTTCACGAAAACAAATCAGCATCGACCACCGCGAGCACCGTGCAGGTGCGGCAGCCCGTCTACCGCAGCTCGGTCGGGAAGTGGCGCGAGTATCGCGAACAGCTTGCGCCGCTGGTTGCTGCGCTCGAGGATGCAGGGATTGCGCTCGACGAGTAGCTTGCGTGTGGCGGCGCTTGTTGCAGGCGCTGCCGCGATGGTTGCCTGTTCCGGCGGCGGACCACAGCCGGAACAAACGCTGTTGGCCTCTTTCCTGCTCGGCGATGATCCACTGACTGCGCCGGTGCCGATGACGGCCTTCACGCCGTCGGACCCGGCGACCGTACCCGAGCAGTTGTTTTCGGGCACGCTGCGGCTCGTTGGCGTCGAGCATGCCGGCGGATTCCGCGCAGTTCACGATCCCTGGGACCGCAGCGGCGAGATCGGCGAACCGCTGCGTCACCTGCCTGCGTTCGAGTTCGAATTCGTGCGGCGCGGCAGCGACGTGATCCCGCTGGTAACGGGTGTTCAGCGAAGCACTCATCCTTACTGGGAAATCCTGCTGCTGCCGGGCAAAACCTGGCAGGTCGCCGGGGATGACGGTTGGACACGCGTCGCCCTGCCGTTCACCTTGCAGGAGCGTGCCGCGAACTGCACGCACAACGGCGTAATGAGCTGGCTGTTCCGAGGCGACGCGGTATCGCGCGTCGCCTACCAGGTCGTGAGCGAAACCTGCGGTTACTTCAAGGCCGACCTCTGGGGCGTTGTGGACGCCGAGTACATCCCTGCGGATCTCGCGGACGAGGCTGCGCCGGTGATTGCCCGTGTCGATGCGCATCGAGCAAGCCGCCTGCCCGTCCAGTCCCTCGAGCGCCTCGCTGACGACCATCCGGAGATCGATGCCACAAAGCTCGGCGTTGGCGACGGCATCCCGGCAGAAGACATCAGCGTGCTCGGCCTCGTCGTCGACGGCATCCACTATCGCAGCGACTGCCCGACCCGGCAGGGGCCGCATCCCTTCTGTACCTCGCTGCCGCTGCCTTCCTATTCGACCGCAAAATCAATCTTCGCGAGCGCCGCTACCATGCGGCTCGAACAGCTGTACCCGGGCGTATCCGGGAGATCGATTGCCTCGCTCGTGGACGAGTGCGACCAGGCGAAGTGGCGCGACGTTACGATCGAAGACGCGCTCGACATGGCAACCGGGAATTTCGAATCGGCCGACTTCGAGGTCGACGAAGACTCGCCGGCACACGAGGACTTCGTGTTTGCGGATCGCCATGCGGACAAGATCGAATTCGCCTGCAATCACTTCCCGAGGAAAGCCGAACCCGGCACGACCTTCGTGTACCACACGTCGGATACTTACTTAGTAGGGGTCGCGCTGCAGCGCTTCCTCGATCAGCGCGGCGGGGGCGATGTCTACGACTCGGTGCTGCTGGAACCGATCTGGCGTGCGTTAAACCTCAGCCCGCAGCTCGACGTCAGCAAGCGCACGTATGATGACGAGTCCCAGCCGTTCACCGGTTACGGATTGACCTACGAGGCCGACGACATCGTGCGGATCGCGAAGTGGCTCGCGGACGGCGGCACGCTCGACGGCGAGCCGGCGCTCGACACGGCGTTGCTCGAAGAGTCGCTGCAGCGGCTTCCTGGTGTGAGCGGTCTGCGCGCCGGCAGCGACGACCTGTATTACAACAACGGCTTCTGGGCCTATGACGCGGGCCCGTCGCTCGGCTGTGCGGAACCCGTGTGGGTGCCGTTCATGTCCGGCGTCAGCGGCATCACGGTCGCGATGTTCCCGAACGGGGTCGTGTACTACTACTTCTCGGACAGCTACGTGTTCCGCTGGCAGACTGGCAGGGAGGCGGCACACGCGATTCGACCGTTGTGCCCGCGAGAGCCGCGAGATGCTCGAGACGCGCGTCGGGCCGGGCGTGCGTGACGACGAAGAGAGCGAGATGCAGTCGGCGGCCTGGCGCAAGCGCATCCGGCACTCAGCGTCCGCGACGTCCGCGAGTGGTCCACCGGCGCCGGCCGAACCAAAACTACCCGAACCCGTGTCACAGGACCGCGCCGAGTGCGAAAAAATGACGCGGGATGCGATCGACGCCATTGATCTCGAAATGCGCGAGAACCCCTACACGAAGGAACAGGGCGAGGAATATCGTGCGGAGCTTCTCGCATTGACGCAGCAGTTGCGTGCCTGCAAGCAGCTGTAGGTCTGTTGCAGACCTGCCCGATGGCCCAGGACAGCCTCGACGCCCTCAAAGCTTAATAGAGAATCGGACCCACAGTGTCGGGCAAACCCGTAAGCTCGCGATATAGAAGATGAAATTGGTGGGCAGGGACGGAAGGTCCTCACAAGTACGCTGCGAGGAAAAGTAGCTGACTGACCGGCACAATTCGCTGAGATTTCCTTATACTCCGGGAATAAAGCCAATAACCGACAGATCAGGAGCCAACTCGATGTCAGGTTCGTTCTTCAGTGAATTGAAGCGCCGCAACGTACTACGCGTTGCCGTCCTGTATGTCGTGTTCTCCTGGCTCGTGCTGCAAGTCGTTGACGTTATGTCGTCAATACTGCCGATCCCCGAGTGGACGGGAGCCTTTGTCTTTACGTTACTGGTCATTGGCCTGCCCTTAGTCCTGATCTTTTCATGGGTCTACGAGATCACGCCCGAGGGCATGAAACTCGAGACGGATCTGGACGAGCAATCATCGATTCCTCAAGAGGCGAGCCGCAAGATGGACCGTCTCATTATTGTTTTGGCAATTCTCGTCGTCGGCGTAATCGCGGCTGACCGGCTGATTCCGGAACGCGCCGTGGAACCGCAAACAACGGTTGCTGCTGATCAGACGCCGGCGCCCGCTGCGGACGCTGGAAAGCGTAATGCCATAGCCGTCATGCCATTTCGCAACATGAGCGACGATCCCGGCAACCAGTATTTCAGCGAAGGTATCTCCGAAGAAATACTAAACGTGCTGGCCAAGGTAAGAGGACTGAAGGTGTCCTCGCGAACTTCATCCTTTGCCTTCGCGGACCAGAACCTCGATCTCAAGACCATCGCCGCGAAACTGGATGTCGATTTCATACTCGAAGGCAGCGTTCGTAAGGTAGAAGATCGTGTGCGCATCACGGCGCAGCTCATAGACGTAAGCGACGACACGCATCTTTATTCGGAGACCTACGAAAGAATGCTGGCGGACGTATTCCTGATTCAGCAGGAAATCTCCGGAGAGATAGTCAGGGCATTGAGAAGCGTACTGGGGGAAGCCGGTGGCATGAGTCTTCCCGTGACGGCTAAACGACCCACGGATAACTTGCAGGCTTACGAGTTCTACCTCGAAGGTCGTTACTGGTTCCAGAACCGTATCCTGTTTCGTACGGAAGGACTGCACAAGGGTATCGACGCACTGCATAAGGCTATCGAGCTGGATCCGAATTTCGCCGAAGCGTATGCGTCTCTTTCGGCCAGCTATGTCGTATACGACGGCTATGCGACTGAATTCGAGCAGTCACGTTACGAAGCCGGTGTGACGAAGGCTCGAGCAACGGAATACGCTGAAAAAGCAATAGGGCTTGACGAGTCTCTTGCAGATCCCTTTGCGACGCTTGGCCTCGTGCACCGAGATCAAGGAGATTGGGGCGCGGCGATGGAATACAGTCGCAGGTCTATCGAACTCGATCCGAGCAATGGCTTGAGCCATCTCTGGTACGGCATCCTGCTCGTACAGCTCGGCCATATCGAACAGGCGAAGAGCGTGCTGTTGACTGCGGCGGACCTCGACCCTACGTCTCCACTCGTCGCCCACTGGCTTGCCGACAGCTACCGCATCCTCGGCCAACCCGAGCAGAGCCTGTTCCACGGCAGACGCGCCATCGATTTGGGCGGGTATAGCATGGCCGACGGCGTATACCTGTATTACCTGCAGCGTGGCGACTTCGATCAGGCGATCGAGACGCTCGAGCACACCGAGCGCATGCTGGGAAATAACGTGCAGGTCGTGCGCCCCCTGGTCGCGGCCGTCAAAGACCCGGCCGCGATACCGGGGCTGATGGAGGCCGCCGGTCTGCTCAACGAGAGCATGCCGAACGTCAATCTGGGCGCCTATTACCTGGACATTCCGAAACGCGAATTCGTCATGGAATTGCTGGAGAAAGAAGGCCAGGCGGGCAACTTTTCAAATTACACATACCGGCTTTGGGAACCCCAGTTCACCTGGGTACGAAACTCGGGAACCTTCAGGAAGTACGCCCAGGAAGCAGGCATGGTGGACTACTGGATGAAAAACACGTGGCCCGACATGTGCCAGGGTACTCCCAGCGGGTTCGAATGCGATTAGCCCGATAACGGTAAGTAAGCAGGCACGGCTAAGCGCCGACACGCTGATTTTCAGTCCGCTGCTCTACCAACTGAGCTACCTGGCCTTGATGCAGGGCCACGTATCAGACCCATCCGGCGACGGGCCGT
>JAACFJ010000135.1 GCA_009937505.1 Gammaproteobacteria bacterium | reverse complement strand
CCTTGGATTTGACCTGCTCTTTCGTATCCACCGGCGCCGACTCGGCCACGACGGGCTGTTCGACGGCCTCGGGGATTTCCTCCGGCTCCGGCGGTGTCTCTTCCGCCAGCTCCGGCTCTTCCGGTTCCGGTTCCGGCTCTTCGATGATCGGCTCGGGCTCCGGCTTCGGCGGCGGCAGCTCCTCGCGCACGAGTTTTGCCACGCGTTCCGGAACCTCGATCAGCTTGGCTCTCTCCGGGATCGGCAGGTCGACGATGTCGAACAGCCATCCGAGTAGCAGGCATACGAGCAGCGACGCGAGCACGGACTTGCGGAAGCGGGCATCTTCGTCGTAGCCGCGCGACCAGGGCATGACCAGCGCGCGGGCCGGTACGTCGGCTTCCTCGCGCTCGACGAGCCACTCGGCCTTGCGGCTTTCCTCGCGCTCGGTTGCGTCGCGAAGATCGTAATACAGGTAGTCCATCGAGCGGTTCTTGTCGCCGATCCTGTCGAGGACGGCGTCCCGGCGATCTTCGACCCTTGCGATCTCGTCGGTGAATTCGTTGATCTTGCCGCGCACATCCTCGAGGTGTGCGGCCGTGCTGTGGGGCCGCTCGAGATCGCCCCAGAACAGGTACGAGGCACCGACCTTGTCGAGTTCCTCGAAGTTCTCGCACAATCGGGCAAGCACTTCGTAACGCTCGCCCTTCTCTATCTGCGCCTCGAGTTCACCCTCGATCGCATGCAGCTCCTGCTCGAGTTCCTCGAGCTCGCGCTCGGAGCACACCAGCTGCTCCTTGAGGCGCAGCTCTTCGAGCGAAGACACCGTCTGTTTCAGCGCCTGTAGTTCTTCAAATGAAGGATCTGAGCTCACCTTAGCCAACCTCGTCCATGCGGTATTACAGCGCCGCTACCCGCGGCGCTTTCTGGATAACAGCCAGCGAAACGTTCTCGTAGCCTTCGCCCGTGCACGTCGACATGATTCTCTTGATCACGATGAATGGCACGGACTTGTCCGCGAGTATCGTGACCTCGAGACTGTCCGAGACGGCCAGCGTTGCGGGCCCCACGACGTTTTCCTTGAGTTCCGCGAGGCGTGCCGTGATCCGGTCCGTCGCGCCGTCCTCGGCAGCGAGGATGGCCTCGACCCTGGCAGCAGATTCGCCCTGCACCAGGACTTCTTCCGGGCTGACGAAAATTACGACGGTCTCGCGCGGCTTGGCCTCGACTTTCGATTCGGGCAGCTGCACTTCCTTGGGCGCATCGAGCACCTCGACGGAACCCGAATTGACCAGCAGGAAGAACACGAGGATCGTGAACACGTCCATCAGGGACGTCAGGTTCATCTTCGTGATCTTCACGCGGTTGCGTGACATGCGTTTTATACGCCGGGAGTTCCTCATGGCGCGTCTCCTACCGAAATCTCGGAGAACAGGGCATAGAGTTCAAACTCCGGTTCTCCTTCGACGATATCCTTTACCGGTAGCTCGACGCTCCTTACGATGTCCATCACCTGGATCAGGTAGTCGTAAGGGATTTGAGCCTCCATCAGCACGGAAGCGGCGTCGTGATCCGGATATTCCCGCTTCAGCTCGATCATGAAGTCCGACAGGGTTTGGAAGTCGTACTCGTCGTCCTTCTTCGGGATCGACGCGATCGTCGCGGTGCCGTTGGTGATCTCCATGCCCGTCTCCCGCACGACAACTTCAATGCGGAAGCTGTTCTCGTTGTTCGACGGCCCGCCCGCGGAACTCGGCAAATTGAGTTCGACGATCGTGAGCCGCGAGAACACCGCGGTTATCAGCAGGAACGGAACCAGCACCACCATGAGGTTCAGGAACGTGGTGACGTCGATTTCGTGCGATGGACCTTTGGTCCGCCGTTTGTAGTGATGCCGCCTTGCCATCTGGCTTAGGCCTCCTGTACTCGCTTCGCGCGCCGCGAGAATACGTTCAGGGCCTTGACCGTAGCCATCTCGAGGCTATCCACGATATCGCCTGTCTTGCTCGTCAATATCGCGTGAACGATCAGGAGCGGGATAGCGACCATCAGGCCGAATGCCGTCGTGTTCATCGCCACCGAGATACTCGCGGACAACAGGTCCGCTTTCTCCGCGGGATTGGCGTTCGCGACCGCGGTGAATGCCTGGATCAGGCCCATGATGGTGCCGAGCAGTCCGAGCAGCGTGGCGATACTCGAAGCCAGCGCCACGTAAGGCGTGCGTTTCTCGAGACGTGGCACGATCTCCATCATGCTCTCCTCCATCGCGATTTCGATATCCTCGCGACGCCGGACGGCACCCTGCAGGGACAGGCCCATGTTCAGGACCTGCGAGATCGTCGATTCGTCCTCGTTGGTCATCTTGCGTGCTTCGTCGAATTCACCGCTGGAGAGCAGCGGCTGTACCTTCTCCCACACCAGCTGATTCTTGTTCGTCACCATCGACAGCGTGACGTAGCGTTCAACGGCTATCCCGACACCGACGGCGAAAACCAGCAGTATCGGGTACATGAACAGGCCGCCCGATGAGAAGAAACCTGCGATCGAATAGAAAAAGTCCATTTCCAAACCCTCTTTTGACAAAACATCCCGGATCCATCCCGGGACAGTCTCTAGAATAGTTTTCGGTCACCTGATTGAATGTGACGCAGCGCACGTTCGAGCATTATGTCCGGCGGCAACCGGTAATCTTTGAAGGGCGTCACACTGTCGGGGCAGCCGGCGGTGACCCGCGGCCTGTCGCGGCTCAGCCCTGGTCCGGTGATTTGCCGGAGCGGATCTCGTAGAAGTGCAGCTGCCTGAGGAACACTTCCTTGTCCACGGGCCGTGCACGATCGTCGAGCGTGTCCGAGAGGCTGATGTTGTCGCCCAGCTCGGACGACTTCCACGGCACGATGACGAGCGACTTGGGCGCTTCTTCGTTACCGAGGATGGACATTCCCGACATGGCTTTCGGCTGATTGACGCCGTCGCCGGTCTTCTCGGCGGGCGCTTCCTCTTCCGCGACGGCCTCTGCGGCCTCCTCTGCCTCCTCGGCCTCTTCGGCGAACGCGGAAAGGCTGATGCAAAGCAGGGCAGCGGTTACTGGCAGTAGTCTCTTCATGTCGCCTCCTACTGGTCCAGGCGGTAGCGAATATCGGCGATCCACATCGACGCTTCTTCGTCACTCGGCACTGTCTTCATGTAGGCCTCGTAGTTCTGCAACGCGCAATCCAGGTCCGCGAGGTAAAGATCGCAGAGTATCGCCAGGTTGCGGCGTGCAAAATGGAAGCCGGGATAGATGGCAAGCGCCGATTCATAACTCTTGCGGGCATCAGGGAAACGCCCGGTCTTGCGATAGATGATGCCGAGTTCGTTGTGGGCGACGGGCTGCTCGGGATTCGACTCGATTGCGAGCAACAGGTTACTTTCCGCGGCCTCGAGCTTGCCCGCACGATGCTGCGCTATTCCCAAGTCGATGCGCGGTGCACTCAGCTCGGGCGCTGCATCGGCCACCTGCTCGAGCAGCTCGATGCCTTCGTCGTGCCGGCCCTGCTGCAGGTATGACAACGCCATTTCATAATCGGCGCGCACATCACCGCCAATGCGTCCCTCTTCGGTAATCGTAAAGCCGACCTGTTCCTGGATTTCGATGTTCACGGGCGGGCGCACCGGCTCCGATGTCGTTGCGCAGGCAGCGACCAGGGATGCGGACAACGCGAACAGGATTATTTTCATGTTTCGAGTGTTCACGGCTCAATCCTTGCTCGGTACGGGACCGTCGGTCATCTGCGCGGTTGCTTCAACCGCATCCTTGTCACTTTCGGCGCCCGCGATCTCGCCGTCGCCCTCTGCAGCGATATCGATCTTCGGCGCGATGGGCATGCGATAGGCGTAGCGGTCGATGGAACCGACGAAGCCACCGCTGATCTCGTTCTTCGCGTAGCGTCCCGGCATCAGCACGGCGAGCTTGTCGAGGCTCTTCTGCACCCAGGGGTTGTAGACGCCCACGGAAAGCAATTCGAAATTCTCCTCGTGGACCGTGATGGAGCGTTCTTCGAAGGGATAGGCCTCTTCCTCGATCACCATCTCGTAATCGACCTTCTCCGCCTCGCTCAGGCCGTCGGGCCGCTCGGACTCGAGCAGCGCGGCGCTGAAGTTGAAATAGATCTCCGCGAGATAGAACGTCGCGGCCGCCGTTACCTCGGCAACCTCGTAGTCGACGAGCGCCTCGAAACCGGCCATTGCCACATCCATGCGCAGCTGTTTCTCTGCGAGGCTTTCCTCGAACGGCTGCACCAGGTCCAGGTCCGCAAAGCGCTTGTAGCTCTGCTCGGCAAGTACCAGCGCGGCTTTGGCCGCGAGATAGCGGCTGCGGTCGGTACGATCGACGCCCGCCTCCCGGTCAGCGTCGATGATGTCGTTCAGCTGCGCATAGTAGCGCTCGTAGTCGGAGTCCGCCTTGAATATCTCGGAGAGCCGGTTGCGCGCCTCCATGGCGAAATCGAGAGGCTGTGGATATTCGTTCACGTACTGCTCGTACACGCGTACGGCGTCGCCGAGCACGTTGACCTCGTCATAGAGTTCAGCCGCCGTGAGCAGCGCCTCGCGAGCCAGCACCGGATCGGTGGCCTCGGCGGCGATGCGTTCGTGTTCCGCTGCCGAGCGTTCCGTCTGCCCGTCTTTACGATAGATGTAGGCGAGCTGTTTCGTGGCTTCGGCATTCAGCTCGTGATCGGGATGCGAGGTTCGAAACTCCTCGAGCACGCCGGACGCCATGGACCAGTCCTCGAGCTTCATGAGCGCGGCGGCCGCGTCGTATTCGGCGACGCTGCGTATGTTCGAGGTCGGCGCGAGTACCTTGATACGGAGGAAGTGGTTCGCCGCCCCACGATGGTCCTCGAGCAGGTTCGCCTGCTCACCCTGCTTGTAGATCGAGGCCGCAAGACCGTCGATGACACCCGGCCGCGACTCGTGATCGGACGGCGTCAGCGCAAGCACGTTCTTGTAGGCGTTCTCCGCGTCCGGGTACTCGGCCAGGTCGATCGACGAGTGCGCGATGACTGACCAGCCGGCACGCAGCAGGTCGCTGTCGGTATCGGGATAGCGGTCGATGAGCTTCTGCGCCGAATCGATAGCGACGACGAAGTCCTTCATCTCGTACAGGTTGTCGGCCGCGGCGCCCAGAACGACCGGCGCCTGCTCGTGTTCGGGGAAGGTCTCGGCAAACCTGAGTGAGCTTTCGACCGTCGCCTTCTTGACCTCCAGCGTCCGTGCGCCCGTGGCAACCTTCAGGTCTTCCCGATGCGCGTAGATCGCCGCGTAGCCGGCAGCCGAGGCCTGCTCGTGTGCCTCGTATTCATAAGCTGTGCGCTCGTATTCGAGCGCCGATTCGCTGAAATCCTCGTTCTCGAGCAGCAGGTCGGCCAGCTGGTAGTTAACCTGCGGGGTCTCCTCGTCAGACGGGAACGAATAGAGGAACTGGCGGTACCAGCGGGATGCCTCGGCAAAATTTCCAGGCCTCTCGTCGAAGAACGCCTCCTCCTGGTACAGCGCATGGTAGTGATTCGCGAGGTCGGTGAGATTCATCTTCAGGAAGCCGACCACCTCGGGAGAGTCCTCGATATCGAAGCGGTGCCAGTACTCGGCGTCCACCGCATAGCGGGTCGCGAACTCCTTCTTCGACTCCACCACGAGCAGCGGGAATCCCGCCTCGCCGTAGATCTCGACGACCCGCATGCTGAAATACGGCGACACGCGATGATACGGGTTCAGGTTGATGAAGGACTTGTAAACGGACGTGGCATCGTCGTAACGCAGCTTGCTGAAATAGAACTCGCCGAGATTGCCGTA
>JAACFJ010000134.1 GCA_009937505.1 Gammaproteobacteria bacterium | reverse complement strand
GGGCGATGGCGCCTCCGATAGCGGCCCCGAGAGCGGCCTGGGTTACGGAGTCCACAGCCCTAAGTGATCTGCCGGTCTACGCATTGTTTCCGCGTACCGAGCGGAAGAACCACGCGATAAACACCGCGAAAGCCAGCGCGCCGACGAGCATCGCGGTGGCTTCGTTGCCCAGCCACTCCGTGCCGATGCCGTCGGGCCGCCGGCTCTTTGCGACGGCGACCAGCGCAATGCCCACACCCAGCAGGCCCTCGCCGCCGACGAAGCCGCTGCCGAGCAGGACACCGCGTTCCCGCCGGTCAGCCGCCGCGGTGTCGTCTTTCGCCGTGCGCTCCATCCACAGGCGAATGAGACCACCGACGAAGATCGGCGTCATCGTCGACACGGGCAGGTAGACGCCGACCGCAAAAGGCAGCGACGGGATGCGCAGGAGCTCACAGGCGAACGCGATGCCGATGCCGATCGCGACGAGGCCCCAGGGCAGATCCTGGTCCAGCACGCCGTCGATGACGAGCTTCATCAGGGTGGCCTGTGGTGCGGGTAGCTCCTCGCTGCCGAAGCCGAATCCCTTGCCGAGAGCCAGTACCGTCAGACACACGAACGTGGCTGACGTCAGCACGCCGATGAGTTCCGAGGTCTGTTGCGCCCGCGGCGTTGCCCCCAGCAGGAAGCCGGTTTTCAGGTCCTGGGAGGTGTCGCCGGAAATCGATGCAGCGATAGCGACGACGCAGCCTACCGTCAATGCCGCTGCTTTACCCATGGCATCGGTCCAGCCGAACAGCAGGAACAGCGATGCCGTGCCGAGCAGTGCCGCGATGGTCATGCCGCTGGTCGGGTTGCTCGTGACACCCACGAGGCCGACGATTCGCGAGGCGACGGTGACGAAGAAAAACGCAAATATAACCACGCAGACAGCGGCGACGGCGCGAATGCCGACTCCGCCTACGGCGCCGAATACCTGCGGTACCAGGATGAGCACCAGGGCGATTGCAAGCGCGCCGAAGCCGACGAAACGGAGCGGCAGGTCGTTGCTGGTCCGGCTTACCGCGTTCGTGCCCGAAGCCACGCGCTCACTGAGCTGCGATGCGCCTATGCGGAAACTGCTGATCATCACGGGGATGCTGCGGATCAGTGTAATGATGCCGGCCGTCGCGACGGCACCCGCGCCGATGTAGCGCACGTAGCGGGTCCAGATCTGGCCGGGCTGCATGTCACGAATGAGATTCACCGTCTCCGGAAACAGCGGTGCCGTCCGCGCATCGCCCCACCAGGCGATGGCGGGAATGATCACCAGCCAGGAGAGCAGGCCGCCACCGACCATCACCGCGGCGATGCGCGGGCCGAGTATGTAGCCGACGCCGAACAGGGCGGCGGACAGATCCATACCGAGCTGGCCTTTCTTCAGCAGCGGGATGTTCACGTGCAGGTCGCCGGGGATCACCCGGACCCAGGAGGTCAGGAACTTGAACAGTGCGCCGCCGGCAAGACCATAGAACACGAAGCGCGCGCGGCCGCCGCCGATCTCGTTGGCAACCAGCACTTCGGCACAGGCCGTTCCCTCGGGGTAGGGCAGCTTGCCGTGCTCGCGCTCGATCAGGAAACGCCGCAGCGGGATCATGAAGAGGACTCCGAGGAGGCCGCCGCACATGGCCAGCAGTGTCATCTGCAGTAATTCCGGCGGCATGCCCCACATGAACAGTGCGGGCAGCGTGAAGATGACGCCGCTCGCGAGCGAACTGGATGCGGATCCGGTCGTCTGCGAGATGTTGGTTTCAAGGATACTGCCGCGGATGCCAACGTGGGCGAGCGCGCGAAATACCGCCACGGTCATGACGGCCACGGGTATGGAGGTGCTGATGGTGAGTCCGGCGCGCAAACCCAGGTACGCATTGGCCGCGCCGAAAATGATGCCGAACAGGATCCCGAGCCCGACTGCTTTGAGCGTGAACTCAGCCGGCGATTCGCTGGCGGGTACGAACGGGTCGTACGCGTCGCCTTCTTCGATCGGTACGTACGCCTTCTGGCTCAATCCTTCTTTTTTCATCTTGTCGGGGTCCGGTTCGAGTCAGCGCGTGATTCTACGTTAAAATGCGCCGAAAGCTCTCGTACAGAGTGTCCCGAAACGGTTCGCCAGCCAAAGTCACCCATCGTTTTGAAGATTTTCGTTATCAGTTTGCCGGATGCCACCGAGCGCCGGGAGCGAGTGGCCCGGCAACTCGGGGAACTCGGCCTGGCTTTCGAGTTCTTCGACGCGATGCGTGGTGAGCAGGTGATGGCCGAAGGGTATTTCGAGCGCTGCGACGAGGAGGAGTGGCTCCTCAATACCGGCCACTTGATGTCACAGGGTGAGGTCGGCTGTTTCGCAAGCCACCGCTCCATGTGGCAAAAATGCGTAGCGCTCGGCGAGCCCCTCATGATCATGGAAGATGACTTCAGGCTGTTACCGGGGTTTGCGGGAGCGGTGGAAAAGGTGGCCGAGAATATTTCGGAATGCGGCTTTATCCGCTTGCAGACGGAAACCCGGGCACGAAAGCAGCGTGTTGCTGCGCGGGGAGATTATGCGCTGTGGCGTTACACGAAGGTCCCGCATTCCTGCATGTGTAACAGTATGACGCCCGAGGTTGCCCACAATCTCGTCGAGCAGACCCGGGCGATCTACGAACCCGTAGACGTATTCATCAAGAAATTCTGGGAACACGGCCAGCCGATCTATGGCCTGACCCCTTACACGGTGACGGAATCAACACTGAGCCAGCAGACATATATCCTGCATCGCGAAAAAGTGCCGAAGGGCCTGGAGCGTTCCACAGAACGATTCTTGCGGAAATGCGGGTGGGAAGTTAAGCGCATTCGCGCCGCCCGTCAGATGGCACGGTCCCGTTGAATGCGGGCTAGCGCCCAGCGCTTGAAGCTTTCGTGTCTGAAATGACGATCGATATCGACCGTCATTGCACCGCTCATCGGCACCATGCGGACCTCAGAGTCTACCGCAGGTATCTTCGGCTTTCTTTAAACGGACCACCGGGAGCAATGCCGTGCGAATTGCTGCAATCCTGTTCGCTTTATTCTTGAGTCCGTCCAGCTACGCCGACAATTTCTCCACGCCAATGATGCTCACGATCGGCGAAAAGGATTATCGCGTGCCCGTCAACCAGACGATCGCAGCCTGGACCTACCTGCAGCGCAAACAGGTTCCGGGGCGCCTGCTCGTGTTTCATGATGCCGATCACTGGATCATGAAGAGAGCGGAGGCGAAGCACCACTGGGAGGAAGTGCGCGCCTGGCTGCGAAAATATCTCCTCGACCAGGCTCTACGACACTCTGATCTGCCGGCGGAAGCTGTAGAACAGTATCGGGATGAGGATCAGCGTTAGCACGGTCGAGACGAGAATGCCGAATATCAACGAGATCGCGAGACCGTTGAAGATCGGGTCGTCGAGGATGAAGAATGCGCCCATCATTGCGGCCAGCGCCGTCAGCATGATCGGTTTCGCGCGCACGGCCGATGCGCGGATCACGGCATCTTCCAGTGCGTGGCCCGCGCGCTGCTGGTCGAGAATGAAGTCGACGAGCAGGATGGAGTTGCGCACGATGATGCCGGCCAGCGCGATCATGCCGATCATGGACGTTGCCGTGAAGTTCGCGGCGAGGATCGCATGCCCCGGCATGACGCCGATGATCGTCAGCGGAATCGGCGCCATGATGATCAGCGGCAGCAGGTAGGACCGGAACTGTGCGACGACCAGCAGGTATATGAGTATCAGGCCGACCGAATAGGCGAGCCCCATGTCGCGAAACGTTTCGTAAGTGATCTGCCACTCGCCGTCCCACTTCATGGAGAAGTAGTAGGGGTTCTCCGGCTGGCTGATGTAACGCTGCTCGACGGGTGTTCCGGCATTCGCCAGTTCATCGATTTTCCCGGAGAGCTCGAACATCCCGTACAGCGGGCTGTCGAGGCGGCCGGCCATGTCGGCCGTGACGAACACGACCGGCAACAGGTCCTTGTGATACACCGCGTCGTCCCAGCCCACTTCGCGTACGTTGGCGATTTCCGAGATCGGCACGCGCTGCCCGCCCTGGCTGCGCACCTCGAGCGCGAGCAGGGCATCGAGATCCGCCTTTGACGATACCGGCAGGTCGAGGCGCACCGGGATCGGGTAGCGCTCGCGGGCCTGGTGTACGTAGGTGACGTCTTCGCCGTTCAGCGCCATCTGCAGGATTCCGGCAACGCGCTGCTGCGGCACGCCGAGTAACGCGGCGCGCTGGCGGTCGACGTCGATAATGAAGCGCGTCGCATCGGCTTCGACGGACGTGTCGATATCGACGATGTCCGGCGTGTCGCGGAACATCGCCTCGAGGCGCCTGCCGAGCAGTTTTTGCTCCTCGTAGTCGGGGCCGTAGATTTCGGCAACGATAGGCGACATCACCGGCGGGCCCGGTGGCACTTCGGCGATCTTGACCGATGCGCCGAACTCGCGGCCGATGGCGGCCAGTTCGTCGCGAACGCTGCGGGCGATTTCGTGACTGGAACGCTTGCGGTGATCCTTGTCGACGAGATTCACCTGGATGTCGCCGGTATTGCTGTCACTGCGCAGGTAGTACTGCCGCACGAGACCGTTGAAATTGATCGGTGAGGCCGTGCCGGCATACACCTGGTAGTCGGTGACCTCCGGCACGCGCTCGATCGACTCGGCCATCGCGTCGAGCACGCGGGCCGTCTGCTCGATGCTGGTTCCTTCCGGCATGTCGACAACCACCTGGAATTCCGACTTGTTGTCGAACGGCAGCATCTTGAGCACGACGAGCTGCGCCACGACGAGCAACATCGCGACGCCGATGATGGCGACCGTGCCGCCGTAAAGCCAACCCCGTGCGCGTTTGCCGGTTTCGCGATCGAGGAACGGCCGCATCAGCATCTCGAACGTGCGGTGCAGCCTGGATTCCCCCTCGGCCGGCTCCTCGTGGATCGGTGCATGTTGCAGCAGGCGATGGCTGAGCCACGGCGTCAGTATCAGGGCAACCGCAAGCGAAATGAGCATACCGGTGCTGGCGTTGATCGGGATCGGGCTCATGTACGGCCCCATAAGCCCGGTCACGAACGCCATGGGCAACAGGGCGGCGATGACGGTGAACGTGGCAAGGATCGTGGGACCGCCGACTTCATCGACGGCGGGCGGAATAATTTCACCGATCGAGCCCGAGCTGAAGCCGCGGTGCCGGTGAATGTTTTCGACGACGACGATCGCGTCGTCCACGAGAATACCGATCGCGAATATCAGGGCGAACAACGACACCCGGTTGATCGTGAATCCCCAGGCCCAGGACGCAAACAGCGTTGCGGCGAGAGTCACGATGACGGCGGCGCCGACAACGATGGCTTCGCGCCACCCCAGCGCAAACCATGTCAGCAGTATCACCGACATCGTCGCGAACGAAAGCTTCTGGATCAGCTTCGATGCCTTGTCGTCCGCGGTCTTGCCGTAGTTGCGGGTGATCGTGACATTCACGCCCTCCGGGATGAGCGTTGCCTCGAGCTGCGCCAGGCGTTCGACCACGGCGTCCGCAATGTTGGTGGCGTTGGTGCCGGGCTTCTTGGCAATGGCAATCGTTACCGACGGCGCGTACGCGACGGGGTCGACGCCGATCTCGTCCGCCGCCGGGCCGGTTGCGAACCAGGTATAGGTGTCCGGCTGGTCCGCGTGGGCGCGCACTGTCGCAATATCGTCGAGATAGACCGGCCGTCCTTCGAACATGCCGACCACCAGCCGCGCAACGTCTTCACGGTCGCTAAGGAAGGTACCGGCCTGTACCGGGACCTCCGAAT
>JAACFJ010000133.1 GCA_009937505.1 Gammaproteobacteria bacterium | reverse complement strand
CGTGCAACCGAGGCTACCGATCATGATGCGCGAGCCCGCGCTAATGCCGATCGGCTGCGGCGGCAGTGAGCCCGGCCAGCTAGCGGGAAACGGTAAAAGCGCTGCATTATCCGCGTAGCCGGAGTTGGCGTAGGAATCAAAACTCAGGCTCGCGCCGAGCGTGTCGCCGGCTCTCGACGTCAGCTCTGCGTAGCCGACCACGTAACCGTCGACACGAACTTCGAGGGATTCGCGTGCTTCGTAGCCCATCGACGCCGGTGCCTTGAAGCTGACGTCGAACAGCGCGCGTTTGGGGGTGTGGATATAGCGCGCGGCCATCTTCGCGTCGACGTTGTTGGACTGGTCGCATGCAATCCGGAGCTCGGCAGAGTGAGCAGGGCCGACACAGGTTAGTGCCATTGCAACCGCTAGATATCGGGCAATTGTGTGTGAAACTTGCATGGTCATATTCCTGATTCGTAAAGTCCTAATGATTTGTAATTCGTACATGAATTGAATGGTCAGTGCTTTCCATGATGGGCAGCGTGATCGTGGTGTGCATCGCCACTACCGCTGCTTGCAGATGCATACTGCTGCCGCACCCGGTCTGATTCGGTTTCCATGTAGCGAATCAGGTTATCGATCTCGTTCGGATCGAGGCGAAAGTTCGGCATAACGACCTCCCATGCACTGCTCATGGCGACGGCGATCGGGTCGCCCGATTCGATCATCTTGTCGGGTTCGGCCATCCAGCGCCGCAGCCAGGCGTCATCGCGTCTCTCCGTTACGCCGAACAGGTCCGGCCCCAGCACCCGTGCGGCGCGCTGCGGTAGGTGGCCCCCGCTGATGACGTGGCAGGACGAGCAGCGGTCCCGGAACATCATCTCGCCATCCGAAATCTGCCGCAGCTTCGGCGCCGATGCGTAATCGCGACTGGTATGCGCGCTGACCTTTCGAAAACCGTGCAGCCAGGTACCGAGCTGGTTGGCCAGGATATACGGGTTTTCGAACGGCGACCGGCGTACCCACTGGCCGGTCGACTGGTTCCCGAGCATCAGGTTGATGTTGTGATTGGACAGGTCCTGTTCTTCCTCGGGATCGCCGAACAGGCCGAACCTGGCCCGAATAGTGTCGATTTCCTCCTTGTTGCCCGTCAGGAACTTCCAGTTGTCCCCGTTTACGCCGAATCGATCGGCGTAATCGCGCAGTACTTCGACAGTGTCGGTTTCCGGGTCGATCGTGATGGAATAAAAGAACACGTCGGATCCCACGCGGTCGCCGAGTATTTCGTACACGGACGCCATGCGCGCCGTTTCCATCGGGCACACGTCCTTGCAACTCGTGAATATGAAATTGACTGCAACGACTTTGCCTTCGATAACATCGTCGAAAAAGCGCAGCGTCTCGCCGGTGTGCGCCGTGAGCTCGTAGTTGGGGAAGTAATCCTTCCCCCACACGGACCCGGCGTCACCTGCGTAGGTAGGCGCCGCCGACAAGGTCGCGAAACCGACAGCCAGGACGGCGAGGAGCAGGATTCGCTTGCACCCGCCAAGCAGTACTCTGAAATCGATTTTCATGATCACCTCGTATCAGTTCTGCAGGCCGAAACCGTCGCCGCTCCTGAACGTCGGGAGCGCTACCGAGTCCACGTACTCCACGCCGTCCCAGGTCGGAATCGGCGCCGGCATGATTTCCACCTGGCCCGGATGCTCGATATCCCAGCGCAGTAACATGGCGTGATCTTCGTGCGATGTATTGTGGCAATGCTCGACGTAGCTGCCTGCGAACTCGCGGAAGTTGTAAAAAATATCCATATCGCGAGCCGCTTCTTCCTCCGGGCCGATACGGAATACGTCCTTGCGGGCGTAGCGGTTCCAGATGGGCGGCGCCTCGCCATCCTGGTACAGGATGACGCCTTCCTCGAAGTGAACATGAATCGGGTGGCTCCAGCCGCCGCCGGTTTCGAGCCGCCAGACTTCGGCGGTGCCGTCGCCGGCGAAACCGGCCTCGGTGGGACCGGTTGCAAGCTGCGGCGCTGCGCTCAATCGGCGCGTGTCGGCCGTGTAGGCGCTGCCGCCGTCGGTCTTGATCGTCCAAGGCGCCGCGTCGGTGCCGGACGAACGGCCGAACGTAAACGTGCGGTGGCGGGCATCCGAGAGCGACGCCATTTGTTGGCCGTCGTCCCTGTCGAACACGAGCGGTACCATCTTCAGGCCTCCCGGCTCGTATTTCTTGGGATCCATACTCTTGTCCATGCCGGCGGGGTACTCGTTCACGATGAACTCGAGGAACTTGCCGACCACAGGGTCGCCGTCGACCCAGCGCGCAGGCTCGCCGTTCTCGAACTCGAGTTCCGCCTTGTAGGTTTCACGGAGCACGGCGCCCAGGTCGACGACGCCCTCGACGATCTTGCCATCCTTGTGTTCCAGGACGTTGACGAAATACAGCTTGTCACCGGGCTGCAGGCCGTGGGCGGCGAAATCGACGATGATGTCGTAGCGCTCCGCAATCGCCTGCACGGGGAGCATGCCCTTGTGCTCGTCGGCGTCGCCGTCGTAATCGAGGTCGTGGAGCCCGTCGAATGGAATGGCGTGCTCCATAATGTTGCCGTCATTCGCGATCAGGTGGAACGGAATGCGGTTCCAGGATACGCCCTGCGACCTCCGACCCTTTATCTCGCCTTTTCTATGCCCCTGTACCTCCTGAACGAGTGCGAGCTTCAGATAGCGCGCCACAGAACCGTTCAGGATCCGAAACCGGTACTTCCGCTGCCGGACATCGAAGTAGGGCTTGTATAGCCAATTGACGAGCATCCGGTCGCCAAGGAAGCCGTCCTTGTTGAAGATGTTGAACCACAGCTGGCCTTCACGATCCCAGGCCTTGCCGGCAATCAGCAGATTGATGTCGTAGTCACGGTTGCCCCACGGCAGGTCGGTGCCGCTCGGGAAGCAGAAATTGACGTTATTCTGCGGGTCGTCGTGATGGCAATCGTGCGACTCGTGACCGCGGTCCAGCGCGCTGTAGTAATTCATCATCGCGGCATTGCCCTTGTAGACGTTGGGCGCCGTGAAATCGAGCATGTGATCGTGAAACCAGTGCGTGCTCATCGTCTGCCGCCAGTCGCCACGAATGTTGATAGAACCGTTTTTGCAGGATTTCATGCCGGGATTCGCATCGTTGACGAACAGCATCTCGCCCGTGTCACAGGGGAAAGCGGCGCGCGGATCGGATGCATCGGTGTTAATCGAATCGTAGCCGGCAAGCGCAATCGGCCAGCGGTAGTCATAGAACTGCCCCGGGAAGTAGAACGCGCCTGCGAAGCCGTCGCTTTCAGCCGGAGAATGCCCGTTGTGCTCATGCGTGGAGATCGTGTGCATGCCGAAACCCTTATTCGCCGTCACGTCGATCGGCAACGCGTTGTAATGCCGCATCAGCAAAGGTTGCCCGACGCGCACCTTGAGCAGTTTGGGCGGCAACGTGCCGTCGAATGTCCAGAGCGACTTGTGTTCCTGAACCGGCATATTCGGGTGAAAACGAATGCGGGTGCCGGCCGTCGTTCCCCCATTGTGGTAAAGCCCCCCGTCTGCCCACTCACCGGCGGAATAGCCGTGACGCTGGAACTCGTCCCGGAATCCGCTGTTATCGCGGGCCCCGACCTGGGCGGTCTTGAAGAATTCCACCGGGTAGAACTCGCTCCAGCGCTGATGCGCCCAGCCGCGGCCGGGCGGACGGCCTTCCGCAGGCGGCGTATCCAGCGCCCGGCCGAGGAACCTCTCGATGTCGGGCTCCCAGGGGTTCTTGTCGATGGTATTGGAAAACTCCGTTGGATACGGCACAAAACCGGGCTCCCGCAGGAATTCGTCGAGCTTCGCGGGGCTGGGACCGCTTTTCGCACTATCGATGGGGTCCTGCGCGGGATACGGCCCGACGACCGGCTGCGGGAAGGGCATCGCCGAGCCTGACGCCTGATCGAGCGGACGCGTACCGAACTCCTCGAAGCGCAGCATCTTCTGCGTGAAGGGCTGCGCGCCGAATAATGGGCTCGGCTTGCTGTCTGTCGGAATATTGTATTTGCCGCCGCCATCGAGTTGATCCTCGGATATAGGACCGCTGACCCCCTGGTCGGCAGCGGTGCCCGTCGGGCCACCCTCGAGCGCGCCCTTGTAGACGGGCGGCTGGTTCTTGAGATCGTCTGCGAGGGATTCGCTGACGATGGGGCCGGTCCAGGCCGACGGATCCCCGGCCGGCGGCGGGCCGAAATAGTCCAGCGTCATTGCGACCGCGACCAGGCCGCTTGCAAGAAAGGTGAGCGTAACAATCAGCGATGCCGCAGGACGCGACGTCATAACCCAACGCTTGGCCGAAATAGCCTTCATAACAGTACCCCTATATTTGTCGGGACAGAATCAGTTTTTCTTGGGCCCGGACCGCCGCGAGCGTTTGCGCGGGGACGACAGGCGTTTTTAGAGGGGTTCTCGAAGGAACGGCAGCGGCTGGGTCCGTTCAGCTAGGAAATGTCGAGAAAAAACCTCTGCAGTAGCTAAGGTAAAGACCCTATCTTAGTGACATAATCGCAGTCACTAGCCATAAGATCGGAAGTATTCGGTACAAAACCTAGACTTTTGGTTAGTTTTTCTTGCCGAGTGTTCGGCTTTGAGTGCAGGCCGTTCAACACGGGAGGAGCGGCATGGTTGGTTTCCCCGGACGACGAGAATATTTTAAAGTTAGATAAAACAATTGTTTACGTTGGTTTCTTTCATTTCTTGGTCGCCAAAACGTGCCGCACGCCGGTACATTGGGGGCGTTGCTGCCGGGTGTAGCAACATGTCTATAAAAGGTCTAACATCTGCGCCAATGGGGATGGAGAAAGAGCAGTTTCAGGGTTCTGGGCATGGAAGAGACAACTGAGAGTCAACTGTTCAAGATCGGCGCAGTCGCGCGACTGACGGGGGTTTCCGTACACACGCTGCGGAAATGGGAGGAGCGCCACGATGCCGTTCGTCCGCGTCGTTCGAAGGGCGGCAAGCGGCTCTACGACGAAGCAGAGGTGCAGCGTCTGGTGCTCATCAAAAAGCTGGTCGACCACGGCGTTTCGCTCCCCAGCATAGCGACCTGTTCCTTCGACGAACTCGCCGACCGTTGGGCTACTCTGTCCGGCGCCGAGGCGCCGCCCGTAATGGCCATACCGACTCGTGTGGCTATCCTGGGATCCGGATTTGCGGCCTGGCTGAATCCACAGCTGGATCCGTTGAGAGGGCTCGAACTCGTCGCCGCTGCGGACGAGGCGGCAGATCTCCGACGGCGGGTAGGCGATGCTGCGGTGGACGTGCTGCTGGTCGAGTGTCCCGTGATTGCCGCCGGCACGCCACAAGAGGTTCGCGATGTCATGCAACAGCTGGGTGCGGCGGGCGCGGTCGCCGTGTACTGGTTCGGCAACAAACAGCACGTCGAGGCGCTTCAATCATGGCGTATAGAAGTCCTGAGGGCGCCCGTGGATCTTGTCGCATTGAAGCAAGCGATCGCACGTTTGCACGGTGTTCAGAACGCGCCGTTGCCGACCGCCGGCAACCGGACCGTCGCGTTCCCTTCCGATCGGTCAGCGCCGGCGCCGCGACTGTCCCGCGAGGCGTTAGCCACAATAGCCTTGGCGAACACCGCAGGCGATTGCGGTTGTCAGAAAAACCTCGTCGACGTCGTGTTGAGCCTGAGAGCGCTGGAAAAGTACCTGAGCGGCTGCGAGAGCCGCACACCCGAGGACGAGGCCCTGCATCGAGCGCTATACCAGAAGGTCGGCGAGGCCCGCTCGAATATCGAGGACGCAATCGAGCATTTCGTGGCTGTCGAGGGTATCGAGATATAGGTCTCGACACCGGGGCCGGCCGGGCTTACTGGGAATCGGGCTTTTCCGGAGTGGCGGGCGCCAGGTCGCCAGTGGTGTCGGACGGCATGTCCGGCG
>JAACFJ010000132.1 GCA_009937505.1 Gammaproteobacteria bacterium | reverse complement strand
CGCCGCCAGCGCGTTGTTCTTCAGCATCGCCATGATCGTCTGCTTCATTGTTGCCCAGCGGGTTCCTTTCAATGCGCTCGAGATCGTCTGGGACCGCGGCCAGTTCCTGAACCTGGCCGTCGTTTACGTGGTCTTCTTCGTGCCGTTTTTCTTCGCGGCCTGCTGTATCGGGCTCGCGTTTACCTGCCGCGGCGGCGACGCCAGCCGTATCTACTTTTTCGACCTGTTCGGCGCCGGGCTCGGTGCCGTGCTCATTATCGTACTGCTGTTTGCCGTCAGTCCGCAGACCGCCCTGGTGCTCCTGGTCCTGTTGCCGCTCGCGGCTTCGGCGATCATGGCATCGACGCTGACGTCTCGCCTGCCGCTCGCAATCGCGCAGCTCGCCTGGCTGGCGTTACTGGCCATCGGCATTCCGCAAGCGCATCTCGAGCTGCGCATTTCGGAGTACAAGGGTCTGAGCCAGGCACTGCAGGTCATCGACAGCCGCATACTGGAGCAGTCGTCCAGCCCGCTGGGCCTCATCACGGTCGTGGACAGCCCGACCGTGCCGATACGCCATGCGCCGGGCCTGAGTTTCAACACGCGGCACATCCCTCCGGTACAACTCGCCGTGTTCACGGATGCGGACGGCATGAGCGCGATCACGCGCTACGATGGCAACCCCGGGTCGGTGGCTTACCTCGGGGACCTGACGGCGGCCCTGCCGTTCCGGCTGCTCGAGAATCCCGTCGTACTCGTTCTCGGGGCCGGCACCGGCAGCGAGGTGCTGCTCTCGCTCTTTCACGGTGCGAGCCGCGTCGACGCCGTTGAACTCAACCCGCAGATGACCGAGCTCGTGGCCGGGACCTACGCCGACTTCGCCGGGCGCATCTACGATGATCCTCGCGTCACGGTGTACACCGATGAAGCGCGCGGCTTCGTTGCCCGCAGTGGCGGCGGATACGACCTCGTACAGATCGGGCTGCTCGACTCGTTCGGCGCCTCCGGTGCGGGCGTGCAGGCACTCAACGAGAGCTACATCTACACGACCGGAGCGCTGCGCGAGTACCTGGCCGATCTCGAGCCCGGCGGCTTGCTCGCCATCACGCGCTGGATCAAGATGCCGCCGCGCGACAGCGTGAAACTGATTGCGACGGCGATCGAGGCGCTGCGGCAGTCGGGCGTGAGCGAGCCGGGCCGGCGCATCGCGATGATCCGCAGCTGGAATACGAGCACGCTGCTCATCAAGAACGGCGACTTGACGGCTTCCGAGATCGGGCGTATCCGCGAGTTCGCGCGGTCGCGCTCTTTCGATACCGTGTATTTCCCGGGCATGCGCGCCGAGGCGGCCAATCGCTTCAACCGGCTCGCGGACCCCTATCTCTTCGACGCGGCCAGCGCCCTGCTGGGAGACAGCACCGGCGACTTCTTCGAGCGCTACAAGTTTTACGTCGAACCGGCAAGCGACGACCGGCCCTACTTTTTTCATTTCTTCCGCTGGCGCACGCTTCCGGAGGTGATGGCTTTACGCAAAGCGGGTGGCGCCGGCCTGATCGAATGGGGTTACCTCGTGCTCGTTGCGACAATCGTGCAGGCGGCCGTGCTGGGTCTCGTCCTGATACTGCTGCCGCTGTCGCTGGTCAGGCGTGCCTGGCCCGCCGGCACGGCAAGGCGGTTCGGCTTCTATTTCCTGCTGCTCGGGCTGGCTTTCCTGTTCGTGGAGATGGCCTTCATCCAGAAGTTCATCCTGTTCCTGAGCAATCCGCTGTACTCGGTCGCGGTGGTCTTGAGTGGATTCCTGTTGTTCGCGGGGCTCGGTAGTGCCTCGTCGGAACGGCTCGCGCGACGGTTGCCGTGGCCGGGCGTCTCGCCCGTGACCGTTGCGGTCGCGGCTATTGCGGTGCTGGCGCTGGGCTACGTCCTGGTTTTGCCGGCCGTGTTCGGACGGTTCATCGGGCTTGCCGATCCCGCGAAGATCATCGTGTCGCTGGCACTCATTGCACCGCTGGCGTTCTTCATGGGCATGCCGTTCCCGCTCGGGCTCAAACGACTGTCCGGGCTCGCGCCGGGCTTCCTGCCCTGGGCCTGGGGAATCAACGGTTTCGCGTCTGTAGTCAGCGCCGTGCTCGCGACGCTGCTCGCGATCGAGTTCGGCTTCAACGTGGTGATCCTGCTGGCGCTGGTGCTTTACGCCCTGGCTGCCTGGGACGAGGCTGTCAGCCGCTCCCGTTGACGCCTTCGGGTTGCGGACCATTGACAGCCTGCATTTCCAGGGCATCGACCTGTCGGCGTAATTGTCGCAGCGCTATCGTTGTCGACAGGCGCCGGAACGGCTGCAGAGGCAATGCGTCGTCAACCCGCTCGATGTGGTCCCTCGCTTCGTCGTATCGGCCTTGCGCCGCCAGGTACGACACAATCACAGCGTCCACCTTGTTGCTGCGCTGGCCATCTCTGGCCAGTTCGAGCTGCTGCATCGCGCCGGCGCGGTCACCCTGTTCCATGGCGATTCCGGCCAACAACACGTGGTGAGAGGCCATGTACAGCTTGTTATTCGCATAAACCGGGTTGCTTGCGACGGCTTCGGCCAGCCTTCTGCCGGTCTCGCGATCAATGCCTTTACATTCTGTCTCGGCGATGGCCTGCATCAAGTTATCGAGCATTGTGCCGATAGACATATCGAATTTGATCGACGGCAGCGCTTCCTCGAGATGGGCGACGATAGGAGTGTAGTCACGTTCAGAAGACAGGCGGCACGATACTGATAGCTCGTGAATGCGCAGGTAGGCATGCTCTGGGTGCTGTGCAACGAATTCCTGCAGGGTAATGAGCCCGACCGGCCCTGCGATATCGGTCATCTGGCGTGCCGCAAGATGGGCTGCCGCTCGTACAGAATTCGGCGAATTGACTTTCCAGTAACCCGCTGCCTCGAGCGGTTTACCCCAAAGCGACGTTACGCTGAGCAGGATCGCGGCGTTCGCGAGCACATATACCGAGATCGCGAAACGAGCCACGTTGCGATATTGCCCCGAAATCGACAGCAGCGCATAGCTCATCGCGAATGCCGGCCCAATCAGGGGAACGTAATTGCGGTGTTCGAAATAGAGCTCCAGCGGCAAGGTCGTTGACTCGAGCAAATGTCCCGCGAGGAACCACAGAGCGGCAAATGCCGCCAGCGGGTATTTCCTGCGCCACAAGATTGCGCCGGTAACCACCAGCAGCCAGGACGCGACGGCGATAAGCGCGATGGGATCCAGGATCGAGCGAGTCAGCGGATATCCGTCGTGGAACGGCCCGTACTGATCGGGTCTTGCGACGATCGCGTTGAATAGATATTCCCAAAGGATTTGCGCCTGGGTAATCAAGCGCTCCCACCCCGTCATGCTTCGCCTGAGAACCAATTCGTCAGAGTAGGGTAGCTTGCCAACGAGAAAGACAATGATGAGCATCGTAGGCAGCACGAGAAAAACGAACCGCCAGGTGCGCCATTTCCTGACTGCGATATTTACCGGGGACCGCAACAGCGTCGCTTCGAGGACCAATACCAGGCTGGGCAGGAGCGCCCCGTTTTCCTTCGACAGCACCGCGAGTAGCGTCCCCAATACCAGAGACAAACTCATGCCGAGGAGGGCGGAATTCGAATCCGTGTCGATGCGAGCCCGCGCATACAGGTAGCCATTCAGACCGAGCAGAATGAACGTTGCGGTAAATGTGGCCATGCGTTGCACGACCATCAGCGAAGACGATGCCAGCAGCGGCAGGAAAAACCAGAGCGCCATGGCGGAAGTCGCGATCAATAGGTCGTTGGGATGCCCAACCTTGCGTGCGCGAGTCAGCTGCATGAAAAAGAGCCACGCGAGCAAGCCGTTGAGCAAGTGAATCGCGATATTCACCTGGATAAACGGCGCGGCTGACTCGTTCCACATCGTTGCTTGCGGAAGGAATGTCGCGAGCGATAGCGGCCGCCCTACGGGCCCTGCGACGCCCGAAACGACGAACTGAAGTGCGGTCTCAGCATCGTTGACCGAGGCGAGCCCGGAAAGATTCGATTTGTCGTCCAGCAAGAATACGCTGGTCGCCGCTGGCTGGTATATAAACCAGCCAAGCAGCAGGACAGCCACTACGGCTGTGCCCAGGACTGCTGATTTACTGGATCTGGCGTCGGTCACGTCAGGAATATTACGCTTTTTCAAGGAATTAGCCGTGACTTATACAGGGTGTGCGGGTTGCTGCGCCCTGTACGGTGTCACAGTTGCCGGCTTAATCCGCGAAAGCACGGCCCCGATCTCCGCAATGTACGCTGGCAACACCTTTACGATGGTAACGGCGGGCGCTCTTCAGGCGCAGGTTGCGCGGCTCGTCGAGCTGATGTCCAGCTCCGTGCGTACCCGGTTGCGGCCGGCTGTCTTGGCCTCGTACAGGGCCATGTCGGCGCGCCGGATCAACGTCTGGGCGTCGTCGCCGTCGTGCGCTTCAGCGACGCCGAGACTCACGGTGACGTGCAATTTCGTGGAATTCTCTATGAACGGGTCGGCCAAGACGCGTATACGTATGCGCTCCGAGAGGTCGCGCGCCACGTCGAGTGACGCGTTCTCGAAAATGATCAGGAACTCCTCGCCGCCGTAGCGGCCGACGATGTCGCTGCCGCGGGCGCCGGTAACCATGCGGGTCGCGACGTCGTGAAGTACGTGGTCGCCGACCTGGTGCCCGTATGCGTCGTTGATCTCCTTGAAGCGATCGAGGTCCGCCATCACGGCGCAAAGCGGATCACCGCTCTTCGCCGCGAGGCCGAGCTTCTCTTCGAGCGCCTGCACGACGAACGCCCGGCTGTGCACTCGGGTTACCGTGTCGAATCGCAGGCTGCGCCGCAGCAATTCGCTTTCCTCGCGGCAGACCGTAATGGAGTCCTCGAGGTCGTGCACTTCGGTCGAATGGTAGGTCTCGATCGCGAGTGACATGTCGAGCGCGGTGATCTTGACGATGAAATGCGCCAGTTCGGCGAAGGCGTCGGGTTTCTGGCGAATCTCGTCCGGTACCAGTGCCAGCAGCATGTTCTGCAGCTGGCAATAGAAGCTCTGGTAGAGGCTCAGCGAGACGCCCACGCGCTCGTGAGCCGCACCGACCCGCAAGCGGCTCTCGAAGTAGTCGAGCGTGTCGAAATCCTGGCCCAGGCTCAGCAGGTACTTGCGCTGGGTCATCTTGAGGTGATTGATCTGGCCCTGCTCCAGCACGAGCGACTGGAATTCGGAGGTCCGCTCCAGGGCTTCGTAGAAGTCCTCGATGATGCTGTCGACGTTCGGCTGGATGACGTGGGACTGCAGTTCCTCGGCGATCATGGGAACGGCGGGGCCGCCGAGGCCGAGCAGGTTGAGGCGCTCGCCGATAGCCGTTCGGTCGAAGCCGAACTGTTGGCACAACTCATTAGTCATCTCGTCGCCGAGGATTAGCCCAAGCCAAATCATCGTAGCGGCCCGGGGTCGCCGGCCATATACGTACTTCCTCCCATATGTGGATACTCATGGCTGCCGCAGGAAGTCGCTGAAACGGTTGGTACACCTGCCTTCCATGTGAAATGATACACGCATGAACCTGCGTGCAATTTCGCTCGTTGCGCTGCCGGTCATTGCCTTGCTCACCTCGTCTGGCTGCAGCCCGGGCGGCGAGGGTGTCTCGCAAGGGGATGCCGCGCCCATTATCGTGCGGCGCGGCAACGGAGAAGACCCCGGAACCCTCGACCCGGCGCGCGCCGAGGGTGTGCACGCCTTCAACGTCATCGACGACCTTTACGAGGGGCTGCTCGCACGGGATGCCGGAGGCAACATAATCGCGGGCGTCGCGGAATCCTGGACGGTCAGCGACGACGGCCTGGTCTACACGTTTCGTTTGCGTGACGACGCGCGCTGGTCCAACGGGTTGCGCCAGCAACGGCTTCCACCTATGCGACGCTTCTGTACCGGATCGAAAACGCGGAGACCGTGGCGCAAGGCGAGAAGCCCGTGACGGCGCTTGGCGTTTCGGCCGAAGACAAGCAAACATTGGTCATTCGCCTGCATGCCCCGGCGCCGTACCTGCCATCACTGATGACGATGCCAATCGCGTTACCGTTCATGGACGATGGCGGCGGCGAGCAGGGGCGTTTCTCTGACCCGGCTCGTTTCGTCGGCAACGGGCCGTTCCTGCTTGCCGAGTGGGAGCCGGGCAGCCATGTGCTGTTGCGCAAGAACCGGGCATTCCGCGAGGCGAGCGACGTCGCTATCGACGAGGTTATTTACTACCCGGTCAGCGCGCCGATCACCGAGGTCAATATGTACCGGGCAGGGGAGCTCGATATCACGTTCGGCGTGCCCGGCTCGCATGTCGCACGGCTCAGGGAATCGAACGCGAGCGAACTGCGGATAGCCCCGTATATGGCGGTCTATTACCTGGCCTTCGATCTCAGCGAAGCGCCTTTTGATAACCGTTCGTTGCGGCAAGCGCTGTCGATGGCTATCGACCGTGAGGCGCTCGTGCACGTGCTGGGCAGGGGAGAGCAACCCGCGTACGGACTGGTGCCCGACGGCCTCAATAATTACAGCCCGGCGCGGTCGGCCTGGATGTCGGTGCCCGCAGACGAGCGGCTGGAGAACGCCCGTGAACTCTACGCGGCGGCGGGCTATTCCGAGGACCAGCCCCTGCAGATTACGTTGCTCTACGACACAGGGGATTATCACGAGACCATCGCGCTGGTCGTGAGCGAGATGTGGCGGGAACACCTTGGTATCGACGTGCGCCTCGACAAACGCGAATGGCAGTATTTTCTCGCGACACGACATAATCGCGCGGAGTGGCAAGTCATGAGATTCGCCTGGACGGGCGATTTCGATCACCCGGCGGCTTTTGCCGACATTTTCCGTTCCGCGAGCCCGCAGAACCTGCCGGGATACGTGAGTGAGCGTTACGACCAGCTGCTCGCCGAGGCCGAGGTCACGGTGGACGCGGACGAGCAGATGCGACTCTATGCCGCCGCCGAGGCGGTATTGCTTGAAGATGCGTCGATTGCGCCGCTGTATTTCTACGTCAGCAAGCACCTCGTGCAGCCGGGCATTTCCGGCTTCGAGCGCAATGTGTTCGACCGCCACCCCAGCCGTTATCTGAAAAAACAATAACTTATTCGCGTTTTCAGAGTCTCGATCCATGCATTCAGACCTGGGTCGCGGTTGAAGGCCCGTTACTGCAGATCGGCCCGAAAAGGCTGTTTTGCGCAAAAACGCACTCAATTGCCCATTAGGTCAAATTGGACCCGCACCCTTCCGGTGCGGCACTCACCCTCTAAATACTGCTGCAAATCATGCCCTTAGCGGCGCCGGTCGGGATATGTGAAAACTAGTTACAGATAAAATCATGTATTTAGCTTGCAATCCCTTATATGTGTGCGCAGTATGCACATATATAAGGGATGTGAGACCAGCCGTGGAAGTGAAGGAACACGTTATTCGAAGTTGCCGATACCTGCTGTTGCCGGTGGTGCGCTTCCTGCTCAAGCACGGAGTGAC
>JAACFJ010000131.1 GCA_009937505.1 Gammaproteobacteria bacterium | reverse complement strand
GACGCTGCGATCGCGCCGCTGAAGCCGGCCCCAAGCCAGAAACCGTTTCGGGATGCCTGTTGCTGCGGGTCGTAGCTGGTCTTGTTCATCACGCGGTTGAACACGCGCTCCGAGCCGGGAACCGCCGCCTGGTCGCGAACGACGAGCATGGCGCGTACGCCGCGCAGCGCGTCGGCGCAATCCTGGCAGACCGCGATGTGATCCGTGCATGCGCCTCGCTGCTCATCGTCCAGCGATCCTTCCGCAAGCGCCTTGACATGTTCTGCTACTGATTCACAGTTCATTTTCTACCACCTACTACGGTCAGTACCGGTTTGTGGATGTCCTGGTTGGACAGCAGTCGCCCGAGCCGGGATCGCGTCCTGTGCAAACGGGACTTCAGCGTTCCTTCGGGTAATCCGGTTAGCTGTCTCAGCTCCTCCAGGGAAAATCCCTCTATGTCGTGCAATGCCAGGAGGCTCGATGCCTCGTGACCCAAAATTTCCATGGCGCGAAATATGGTCTCGAGTCGCTTTTCCCGCTCCACGAGTACGTCCGGTCTCGATCCGTCCCGCCCGATGAAATCGGGATCATTCGAATCGGCACCGGTTTCCGCCATGTCCACCGGCGAGCGCTCACGCGTTCGCTGGATGTCGATGAACCGGTGGTACAGGATCTTCAGGAGCCATGCACGCTGGAACTCGACCTTTTCGAGTTCTTCGATGTGCATGTGCGCCTTCAGGCACACATCCTGTACCAGGTCTTCCGCGTCCGCCGCAGATAGCGTCATCCGTCGCGCCGTCATGTACAGCGCGTCGAAATGAGGCCGCATCAGCTCGGTAAAGCGGTTCGTGTCAGAGCCGAGCCATTTCACGATGGCTTCCCTCGCCCGAGCAGATGTCCGCATTTGGTAAACGTCTACTATTCATAACGGTCGCAAACATGCATTGGTTGCCCATTTTTTACATAATCGGGGCCGAATCTTGTGCATTGCCGCACGTTATCAGTGATCGCGCAGCGAGACTTTGCTGTACGTCAAGAAGTACGATATTCGCCGCCGAAAAACAGCAGCGGCGCACCGTCGGCAGCCGTATGCGCCTCGACCTCGCCCACGATGATGTAGTGATCCCCGCCCTCGTGGATCTCCCGCGTCCTGCAGTCGAACCGGGCCAGCACGCCGGGCAGTATCGGTACGTTCTGCCCGGAAATTGTATGCTCGATGCCGTCGTAGCGGGTGTGGTCGGCCCGTGCGAAATGCTCGGCCATGTCTTGCTGCCCGGCGGTGAGCACGTGAATAGCGAAATGCTCGGCGTCGAGGTAGGCCTGCAGCGAATTGGATACCTTCGCGATATTCCACAGTACCAGCGGCGGATCCAGCGACACGGAGCTGAAACTGTTGGCCGTGATGCCGCAGGTGCGGCCGTCGGGCGCGCAGCAGGTCACGACAGTGACGCCGGTTGCGAAGCGGCCGAGGCTGCGGCGAAGGCCAAGTTCTGATTCGATATCCATGGTGAACGCCGCAGTATGCGATGCGCTCTGGGCGGCGGCAAGGCAAAAAGAACCCCCGCTACCGCGCGGGTAGCGGGGGAGAGCCAGCGGGGTAAGGCATAGCGGGGGAACTATCGGTCCTTACGTCGTCATTACGGCTCCAGTAGATAGACGCCGAACTTGAACGCCGTGAAGACGTTGCTGTCTGCATCGTACAGACCCCTCGCGAACATCGAGCGGGCGCTGGTCGCGCCGTCGAGGCTGGCCGTGAGATCGTCGACGAAGTCCGCAAAGTCCGAGTATTGTCGCAGGCTGTCCGCCGTCTTGATGACGAACAGCGTGCGGCCGGCGTCAGGCGGCACGATCGTCGTGTCGGAATCGAGCGACTGCAGGTCGATCAGGACGGTGCCCTGCTTGATGTAGTGCCGGACATCGATAGCCGAATTCTGGTTGTCGAGCACCAGCCCGTCCGCGCCCATGCGGAGGAACGGAGCGGTGGTGCCGTCCAAACCCCAGCCGACGCCCAGCGCGCTGCGCACGTCCGAAAAATCGATGACGGTACGGCCCGTGAAGTCCGGCGGCGCCACGCCGAAGGCCTCGGGGAAGCCGCGTATAGCGATCGGCTTGCCGGCCGAGAAGTCGGCGAGCGCCAGGTTGCCCGTCGCGATCTCGTAATTGGCCGGCTCGGCATCGTACTCCGCGGACATGCCGGTGCCGGTGAAGTCGAAGATATCGGCGCGGCGGCGGTCGATCGCTTGCAGCGAGATATCCACCTGGCCGGGAACAACCGTGTTGACGATACCGCTCAGGTGGGTGACGTGCATGCGCACGGCGCCTGCGGTTGCATCGAACAGGATCTGCGGGGAACTGGCGTCGGTAACGGCCGGCATCGCATCCGGGCCGCTGCCGCGAATCGTCACTCGCTGGCCGACCGAGATCGCGCCGATGCCGAGATCAGACTGGCGGTCGCCATCCCTGAAGACCTTGGTATCGGGGCCTAGCTGGACGAGCACGTCGTCGTGAAAGTGTGCCCGCCTGTCATGCGGGATGATCGTGGCGCCGCGCACCTTAAGAATATCCCCGTCACGGGCGATGACGTTGCCTACCACGGCATCGTGTCCCGAGCCGGGAACGCTGGAGCCCGCGAGCACGATCTCGGCCATGAACTCGCGATCGGCGACGTTCAAGGTGCCACCGGCCACGGTCGGCGTGCCGGAACCCAGGGCGGCGAGTGCACGCAGGCCTTCGGCGCCGAAAAACGCTTCGCCGTTGACTTCGAATTCCGTATCGTCAGTCGTCTGCACGGCCATGCGGCCGAAGTGGCCGTCCCGGTGATGGAACGGGCGCAGCGCGACGACGTATACACCCGCCGTTTCGTCGACCTCGAGCAACGGTCCGCGTACGCGCATCGTCTTCTCGTCGACCGGCGTAACCTCTGCCACGATGAAAGGTTCGGCCGCCGCCGTTGCGGGCGTCGGTACGATGTCGACCAGGTGCGAGGCAGCCAGGTCGAAATCGAGCTGCAACAACGACGGCAGGCCGCGGCGCACTGTCAGCTGGTCGCGGTTGGACAGCCGGATCCTGAGTTCCGCCTGTTGCAGCGGCGCGCCGGTAGCGTCCGTGACGACCGCCTCTTTCGAGCTGTCTCCGGCGGCGACGAACACTTCTGCGTTGCTGTAGTTGAGGCTGATCGTGCCCGCAACGTAGGTCGCGGGAGGGACCGTCGCGACCGTAACGAGCTCGGTCAGGTCGACATAGTCGGTGAAGTTGATGCGAGTTTCGCGCGGCAGCGTCTCCACCACGCGGCCGTTGGCCGTTTCGAGCGTCAGTGATACGACGTCGACCGTGTAATTGAGGAAATCGCCGTCGGCATCGGTGAACGAGACGATGACGGAGCCGCATTCGGCTACCGTGGATGCATCTGCCGGATCGCACGAAGCCAGCGGATCCGGGCCGCTCGTTGCGGTGCTGGCACCGCCGCCGCAGGCACCCAGTGCCAGGGCAGCCAATACGATGGCCAGCCGGGGGGCGGCGTTCCTTGCGCCTGACGGTCCAGGCAGGCCTTTAGTCAGTAAGTCCATGATTATCTCCTTGATCGTGAACTGCGTGGGTCATGGTCAATAACGGGCGGGCCGCGGACTGGTTGACACTGGCGGCGTAAGCTAAAAAAATTCAGCAACTTATCTTGTATTCCTTCTGTAACGTGTCAAAATGCCCCTATCCATGGCGAACCCGTCCGACACCATCACCACAACGGGTATCCGGCAACGCCGACCGCGCGCCGGAGAACGCACTCGCGGCGCTGTAGACGCGCTGCAGACCAAGATCGCCGTTAATCTCCAGAGTCTTGACGCAGACAATTACGAGGAAGCGTTGCAGGCCAACATCGCCGAGCTGCCCGATGCAGCGGGATGCGATGCGGCGTTCCTGGCGCTGGTATCGGACGACGGCCGAAACCTGCAGCCGGTGTTTGCCGCGAAAGCGGGCTTCGCCCAGTGCACGCCCGAGGTTCTCGGCGGAGAGCGTCTCGAGGACTGGCCCTGGCTGGTAGGCCGGCTGGGCCACCTCAAGGTCATCGAGATCGACGACACGACGGCAGGCCCCGAGATCGCAAAGGCCGAGTTGGGCCGGCTGGCCGAACTGCATATCGGTTCCGCGCTGATCATAGGCATCGCGGTCCGTGGCGAGGTCGCGGGCTTCCTCGGGCTGGCCAACGAGCACGGCAAGACGGGCTGGGATGCGAACCTGCACCTGCTCATCAAGCTGATCGGTGCGTCGTTGGCAACGGGTCACGAGCGGCTGCGGGACCGGGAAATCCTGGACGAGCTGCGTGAGCGCAACGCCCTGATCTCGATGACCGCCAACGACGGCATCTGGGACTTCGACGGCCTGACCAAGCACGTCGATCTCTCACGCCGTTGGAAGCAGATGCTCGGCTACGATGAAGACGACGAGGACGTACTGCTCGACTGGTATCGCCTCGTGCACCCGGACGACATGGCACGCGTCCAGTCGCGAATGCGCGAGCACCTCGAGGGCAAGACACCGTTCTTCCAGTCGGTGCATCGCATGAAGCACCAGTCCGGCGACTGGCGCTGGATGTCCAGCCGCGCCAAAGCGGTGCTGGACAAGAATGGTCGCCTGTTGCGCCTGCTCGGCGCCGAAGTCGATATCACCGAGCGCAAGCTGTACGAGGAGGCCTTGTTCCGGCAAAAGGAAAGCGCGCAGATCACCCTCCAGTCGATCGGGGATGGCGTGATCACGACCGACGCCAGCGGCAATGTCGAATACGTCAATCCCGTCGCGGAAGAACTTACCGGTTGGAAAGTCGACGACGCCAGCGGGCGTCCGATCGACGAGATATTTCGCGGTTTCCACGAGGAGACCTGCGAGCCGCTCGAGAATCCCCTTGCCGTGTCGATCCGGCGAGATCGGGCGATCAAGTCGGTGCGTCCCACGCTGCTGATACGGCGGGATGGCAATGAACTCTATATAGAAAGCACCGCTTCACCGATTCGCGACGGCAAGGGCGCCGTCACGGGCGGCGTGCTCGTTTTCCACGACGTCAGTGAATCACGCGAACTCAATCGTCGTCTCAGCTATCACGCGAGCCACGATATTCTCACGGGGCTCGTCAACCGGCGCGAGTTCGAGAGCCGTCTCGAGCGCGCGCTGAAGAGCGCCAAGGCTCGCGAGACGGCCTATGCGCTGCTGTACCTGGACCTGGATCAGTTCAAGATCGTCAATGACTCCTGCGGCCACAGCGCCGGCGACACCCTGCTGCACCAGCTCGGCAACCTGCTCAAGTCGAAGATACGCTGGCGGGACACGCTGGCGCGGCTCGGGGGCGATGAATTCGGCGTGCTGCTGGAGAGCTGCAACCTCGAAGAGGCCATGCAGACCGCAGAGGACCTGCGTAAAGCGATCGGCGATTACAAGTTTTTGTGGGACGATCGTGCCTTCCGCCTCGGCGTCAGCATCGGCGTCGTGCCGATTACGGCAGATAACGAGGATGTCGCGGCGCTGTTGAGTGCGGCGGACAGCGCTTGCGGCGCGGCCAAGGAGGCGGGACGAAATCGCATTCACAGCTTCCAGGAAAACGATATCGACCTCATGCGCCGGCGCCGCGAGATGCAGTGGGCCGCTCGCATCAACAACGCGCTGGAGGAAAATCGCTTCGAGCTGTTCCGCCAGACGATCATGCCGCTGCAGACCGAAGAAGAAGGCGCTCATTACGAGATTCTTCTCCGGATGCGGGACGAGAACGGCGGCATCATCTCGCCGGGCCTTTTCATTGGCGCTGCCGAACGCTACAACCTGACTCCTGCTATCGACCGCTGGGTTATCAGGCAGGCATTCCGGTGGCTGGTATCGGAAGCCGACGAACGCGAGCGGCTCATGCTGTGCTCAATCAATCTTTCCGGACAGAGTCTCGGTGACGAGAAGTTTCTGCCGTTCGTCATCGACCAGTTCCAGATGTCGGGACTCGACGCGACGAAGATCTGTTTCGAGATCACGGAGCACGCGGCCGTCGCCAGTTACTCCCAGGCTGTTCGATTCATCAACGCGCTCAAGGAACTCGGCTGCAAGTTCGCCCTGGACGATTTTGGCGAAGGCATGTCGTCGTTCGAGATCGAAGGTGGATTCGTCAAGGAGATGCTGCATGATCCGATCGACCGCGAAATGGTACGCTCGATTAATGAAATCGGTCACCTTACCGGCAAGCAGACCATTGCCGAGTTTGCGGAAAACGAAGAGATTATCGCGATGCTCAGGGGTATTGGCGTCGACTATGCACAGGGCTACGGTGTATCCGAGCCTAAACGCGTAACCAGTGCGCTGGCGTATTCGGGAGCACCCGGCGAGCCCTAGTCGATGCGAAACAGCATCGACAGATCGATCGCGCGTACATTCTTGGTGATCGCGCCCGTCGATATGTAATCGACCCCCGTTTCTGCTATTTCGCGAATTGTCTCGAGGCAGACGTTTCCAGACGCTTCGAGTTCGGCGGCCACGTAGCCGTATGTAGCGTTGATCGACACGGCCTCGCGCAATTCCGGAATTGCGAAATTGTCCAGCAGGATGCGTTCCGCACCGGCGTCGAGTGCCTCCCGCAGTTCATCGAGCGATTCAACCTCGACTTCGATCAGTACCGCTGAATCGGCAGCCTTCGCGCGACGCAACGCTTCGGTAATACTGCCCGCACTCTTGATGTGGTTTTCCTTGATCAGGATGGCGTCGTACAGGCCGGACCGATGGTTGTGTCCGCCGCCACAACGCACGGCGTATTTCTGGGCCTGCCGCAGGCCAGGCAGCGTCTTGCGTGTATCGAGGACCTTCGCCCGTGTCCCTGCGGCGGCGGCGACGAACGCGGCGGTGGTGGTCGCGGTCGCCGATAACGTCTGCAGGAAATTGAGTGCCGTGCGCTCTCCCGTCAGCAGGGCACGCGCGGGGCCCACGAGTTTGCAGATGATGTCATCGGCTTCCGCACCCTGGCTGTCCTCGACGTACCAGTCAACCTGGACGCGTTCGTCGAGCTGGCGATACACCTCGTTCGCCCAGGGATGGCCGGCGAGTACCAGGGATTCCCGGGCGATGATCGAAGCGCCCAGGATTTCGTCCTCCCCGATCAGTCCCGCGGTGAGGTCGCCGCTGCCGACATCTTCGGCGAGAGCGTCGGCGACATTCTTGTGCACGACTGATTGCAGTTCGTCGGTGAACATCATCGCTCGTCGTCGCCAAACAGGAAGCCCGGCAGTGGCCGGGCTTCACAATCCGTCAGAAGCCGGTGGTTACAGGAAGAAGCCGCCGTGTCCGTATCCGACCATGCTCATGATCATCGGAATCGACAGAAGCGTATTGGTGCGTGACGCAAGTAGCGCCACGCGCTTCGCCCTGGCGATCTCGTCGGCGCTTGCTTCGACGATGCCGAGCACCTTTTTCTGGTTCGGCCAGATCAGTACCCAGACGTTGAACAACATGATCGTGCCCAGCCAGGCACCGACGCCAATCACCATCGCCTGCGTATTGGGTGTATCGCCCAACATGCCGAGTGCGAACGCGTCTGCAAAAATCTTGTAGTGTCCCAGCGTCGCCGCACCTGTAAGCCAGGTCAACAGGGCCCCCCAACGGAACCACCACAGAGCGCGCGGCGCAACGTACTTGGTAATGCCCGCACCGCCAGGGCCGCCTTCATCCGCAATTGCGTCGGCCAGCGCCGGAACCTGCACGAAATTGAAGTAGTAGAGCAGGCCGATCCAGGTAATGCCGGCAAGCACGTGAATCCAGACAATGAAGCTCGCAGCATTGAATACGACGCCTGTGGTCGCAACCGCGATAATAACTGCCAGGACGATGCCTGCAGTGATCGTGCCGGCAACGGTGTTCAAGGGGTTCA
>JAACFJ010000028.1 GCA_009937505.1 Gammaproteobacteria bacterium | reverse complement strand
TCGCTTCTCGATCAGCCCGCAGGCCTATTACCGTGATGTGAGCGACTACATCCAGGGCGTACCCGCGACCGTGATGCCGGCCAACATGCTGGCGACGATGATGTCGGGCAATGGTGCGTTGCAGTTCGACAACGTCGACGCCGAAATCTACGGGCTGGATCTCGGCTGGCGCTACTCGCTGACCGAGCGCGTCGGCGTCGAAGGCAACGCGAGCTACACGCACGGCCGTCGCACAGACGTCGCCGATAACCTCTACCGCCTGCCGCCCCTGAACGCGAGCCTCGCACTGAATTTCGTCGAGGGTGGCCTGTCGTTGCGCGGCGAGGTGATCGCCTACGATCGCCAGGACCGCGTGTCTGCCTATAACGGTGAGCAGCCGACGGCCGGATACGGCGTCATAAATGCGGCGGCTTCGTGGCAGGCCAGTCGCAGGCTGCGCATCGACGTGGAGGCGAGCAACCTGTTCGATCGCGGCTACCAGGACCACCTTGCGGGCGTCAACCGCGTACGCAACGTGGACCTGCCACCGGGCGAGCGCCTCTGGGGCGCCGAGCGCACGTTCACGCTGGGTGCGGTCGTAATGTTCTGAGCCGTTATTTTCCGGGGTGGCGGTACCTCACGGCCGGTGCAGTGCCGTCGCCCCGAACAGGCCGCGATCGACGAATTCGCGCATGGATGCGTGTGCGGAGCCCTGCCTGTCCCACATCAGGTAGACCCTGACGGGCGCGGTCCCTGCATGCAGCTCGATTTCACGGGCATCGGCAATGACGCGAATCTGGTCGATCGTGACCCGGTAGTAGGCATCGGCCGCGGACGCCACCGGCTTGACGTAAACAGGTTCGGAAACGCCAATGGATTCCAGCGTCCAGCCGACCAGTTCGAGCTGCAGCGGTTCACCATCGGCGAACAGCGTGATCGATTCGAAACCGTCGCGCTGGTAAGACCGCTCCGCATCGCTGACCGTGCTCCAGATCCCCAGCCAGAGATAATAGGAGTAGTCGCCCATGCGGTTGATCTCGACGGGGCCGACGTACACGTAGTCGCGCGCATGTGCGGCGTAGGCGGAATTGTCGCGGTACAGAACGATCGGGGCCGTGGCGTGAGTGACGGTGACACCGGTGCCCAGGTCGAGCTTCTCCTCGATCAGCACGCTGGTGGAAACGCAGCCCGAGAGGAGCAGGGCCGCAAGAAATACACTGGATACCGGCGTAGACGAACCAGGACTCGCGATCCTGGTCGGATCTCGCCATCTCGCGTGTCGAGAACTGTTTCCCGGTCTGCAGCTCGAAGCGGGCGTGCCGGCCCATGCGGTACTGCGCGCGCAGTCCCGGGGTGTAGATCCACTGCGTACTCTGGTCCGTATTGATTTCCCGGTAGTCGACGCGCAGGCGGGGGCTGATGCGCCAGCCGCGGCCGACCGGAAAGCGAGTGTCGATCGTCGTGGAATAGACGTCGGTCGTACCGGATACCGCGTAACGGAATCCGAGAATCCCGACGTCGCCTTCCGTGAACAGGCTGCTGGCGACGACGTCCGCCGAGTAGTAGCTGTACTCACTGTCGGGCGTTGCCGTCACACCACCCGATTCAGGCGTTGCATCGATCGACGAGATGCTGGCATTGAAGTTCATGCTGAGTTTGGGTGAAAACGGGCGGGACACGCCGAACGTATAGGTAGTTGTGGAGGCCGAGCGGTCGAGCGCGAACTGGCGTATCTCTTCCTCGGTAAAAAACAGTCGCAATTCCTCGAAGGACTCCAGCTGCTGGCCCACCAGTGCGTTACCGAGACTGAGGAACGGGCTGCGCCTGCGGTCCAGGACGCCGGTAACGGTGAAATTTGCAGGCAGCCGCCAGCTGCCCTGCACGAACAGGCTGCCGAGTTCCTCGAACTCGATGTCATAGTCGACGATGCTCCACAGCGACTGGTTATCGCCGAAATAGCGCACTTCGGCGCCGACTGCCTGCCGGTCGGTCAGGCCGTCGATCTCCTGCTCGATGAAGAACAGGCCGAAGTCGAGGTTGTTGGCGAAGGGCGCAAAGGTCGAACTGAGCCCCTGGAAAACGCGGGAATCGGCGGGGTCCCGTGCCGTCGAGTACACGGGCCGGCCTGCGACGGCTTCGAACCGCAGGCGGTCGTTGAGCGCGTAGGTCAGGTTGACGCCGTCGAAGCGGCCGAGGACGCCGCCGGTATTGCGTGTCTGGCGGCCGATCCTGCCGCGCAGACCCGTCCTCGCGTCGGCGAGGTCCGCATAGGCATAGGAAAGCCGGAGGTCGTTGCCGCTCGATGGACGCGTGTCGTCCAGGAGATTGCTTCGATACCCGGCCGTCAGCCTGGCAGAGAAGTCGAAGCGCTCGCCGCGGCGTCGCGCGTCGAGGCTGATGTCCGAGTAAATCGAGGACTGGCTGACGATCTCTTCTTCGTCGTTTACCTGGTTGGCGTCGCGTCGATAGTACTGCGACAGGAACGTGCGAATGTTCCAGCCGTCGGTCAGGGCATTGCGGCCGCCGGCGGGTGCGCCGCCTGCCGCCGCGGTCGTCGAGCGGCGAGTGCCTGCGGTGGCCAGCAGCGCAGCCAGGCGCTGTTCGACGCGTTCGGCACCTTCCTCGTCGGGATAAACGTCGAGGTAACGCTGGTATTCGGCTTTCGCATGCGCAATCTGCCCGTTTCGTTCGCGGGCAAGGGCCAGGAACTCCTGCGCGTCCGGCTGGTGAACATTGGACGGCATCTGCAGGACCTTGGTGTAGATCTGTACGGCGCGTGACAGCTCGCCGACAGTCATGGCACGCCGGGCATCGTTCATCAGCTCCGCCGCCTTCGCCGCGGTTTCGTCGCTCGCGGCGACGGGCACCGGCGGTTCGACAGGCACCGGTACGGGCGTATCCGAGGTCCGGGAACCGGTGCCGGCATCCGCGCGATCGATCCAGGCATCGGGATACTGCGCCCGGAGCTCGGCGAGCGCTCGTGCCGCCTCTTCGGCAGATCCATAGTTGCCGACACGTACGCGGTACCAGGTTGCGCCGTCGATCTCCACTTCGGAAACGAACACGCGTTTGTCCTTCGGCAGGGCGATCCTCGGCATGTCGGCCGTTACGGGCGGTCGCTGCCAGGATTCGAGGTTGATCACGTAATCGGGCCCGGGGACCGCCGGCCGGCGCTGCAAGCGGGTCGAAGCTGTCGCATCGGCCCGATCGCTGCTGTCGGCAGCCGGTTCGAGAAAGACACGCACCCGTAACGAGTTGTTATCCGAGCCAGGCCGGACATCGAATCGCGTCTTCTCGCTGAAACTTATGCGCAGCGTTTTGTCCCCCGGCGACTCGCCGTCGTACTCGATGCTCTCGATGCTGGCGTCGTCGGCCGACATTGGCCGGATCAGCTCTTTTGTGTCCGCGATACTGGGCGCAGCCCCGGTGCATACGGACGTAGTCTCGAGCCTGATCCGCACCACGTCACTTGCGGCCGACGGATCGTGACCGAGGTACTGCACCCCGCAGCGGAAGCGGATACCGACTTCGGCATAGACGCTGCCGCGCGTGACATGGGTCTCCGCGATGAAGCCGGGGCCGGCCAGCGCTTCCGCAGTGAACAGGAGCAACGACAGCGTAATGGCCGCAATACGTGTTGATGTCGATGGGGAAATCACGGCCGGTCTCAGTCAAATGAGCTATCGCTGATCCTGTGACAACCACTGCCACCGCAGTCCCGGTTCTGCGAGACCGTGCCGCTGTTGCCACCGATGTGATCACCCTCGCTCCTGAAGTCATTCGCGTGACACGCGGCGCAATCGGGCGCGAATGCCGGATGGGGCCAGGTTACCGTCTCGGTGTTGTTCTGGTGGCAGGCGGTGCACAGCAGGTTGGCGCGATGGTTCAGTGGCTCATAGCCCAGCCCGGTATGCCGGAAGTTGTGCGGCAGCCAGGCGACCGTGTCGTGGCAGTCGCTGCATTCCTTCGCAGTGATGAAGTGCCCCGGGAACTTGCCGGTCGCCGTCGTGCCGTCGTGACACGACGAGCAGGAGCCGCGGACCTGGCTGTGGTCGACGCGGCTGGCCGGGCTCCACGCGGTCGTGCTGTGGCAGCCTTCGCACACGTTGCTGGACTGAATGTGAGCCGGGCCCTTGCCGGTCGCTTCGGTGCCGTTGTGACAGCTGGAGCAATTGCCCGTGATATTCACGTGGTCGAAATTCGCGGGCACCCAGGCGACCGTCGTGTGGCAGTCGTCGCAGTTGTCGCCGCTCGTGATGTGGGTCGCGTGTTTGCCGGTGGCGATGGCGCCGTTGTGGCAGGAGCCACAGGTCCCGACCACCTGCGTGTGATCTACCGCGTCGGCAGGCGACCACTGCACCTTGTTGTGGCAGTCCTCGCAGATGTTGCTGGTATTGATGTGTGTTGCCGTCTTGCCCGTCGCATCGACGCCGTTGTGGCAGCTGAAGCAATTGCCGACGATGGTCGAGTGGTCGAAGGTGGCCGGGATCCAGCCATTCGTCGTGTGGCAGTCGTCGCAGTTGTCGCCGCTCGTGATGTGACCGGGATGCTTGCCCGTGGCAGTGACGCCGTTATGGCAGGAACCGCAGGTACCGACGACCTGGGTGTGATCCACCACGTCGGCAGGCGACCATTGCACCTTGTTGTGGCAGTCCTCGCACACGTTGCTCGTATTGATGTGCGTCGCCGTCTTGCCCGTCGCATCGACGCCGTTGTGGCAGCTGAAGCAGTTACCGGCGATGGTCGAGTGATCGAAGGTCGCCGGTACCCAGCCATTCGTCGTGTGGCAGTCGTCGCAGGTGTCCCCGCTGGCAAGATGCCCGGGGTGCTTGCCCGTGGCCACGGTGCCGTTATGGCAGGACGAGCAGGTGCCGATTACCTGGGTGTGGTCGACCTGGTTCACCGGCGACCACTGCACCGGGTTATGGCAGTCCTCGCAGATGTTGGTCGTAGTGATATGAGCCGGTCCCTTGCCGGTTGCCTGTGTGCCGTTGTGGCAGCTGGAGCAGTCCCCCACGATGTTCGTGTGGTCGAAGGTGGCCGGCACCCAGCCGTTCGTCGTGTGGCAGTCGTCGCAGGTGTCGCCGCTAGTAACGTGCCCCGGATGCTTGCCGGTAGCCACGGTGCCGTTGTGGCAGGACGAGCAGGTGCCGATGACCTGCGTGTGGTCGACACGGTCGACAGGTGTCCAGAGAACCGTGTTGTGGCAATCCTCGCAGACGTCACTGGTGCTGATATGAGTCGGGCTCTTGCCGATCGAATCGATGCCGTTATGGCAGCTGACACAATCGCCGGAAATGTTCACATGATCGAAGTTCGCGGGGATCCAGCCGTTCGTCGTATGGCAGTCGTCGCAGGTGTCGCCACTCTGGATATGGGTCGGATGCTTCCCGGTAGCCACGGTGCCGTTGTGGCACGAGCTGCAAATCCCGACGACCTGTGTGTGGTCGACGGCGTCCGCCGGCGACCAGGCCACGTTGTTGTGGCAATCCTCGCAGAGGTTGCTCGTGTTGATGTGGGTGGGCGTCTTGCCCGTCGCTTCGATGCCGTTATGGCAGCTCGCACAGTTGTCGACGATGCTGGCGTGATCGAAGTTCGCCGGGACCCACGCGGTGGTCGTGTGACAGTCGTCGCAGTTGTTGCCGCTGCTGATATGCGTCGGGTTTTTGCCGGTCGCGACGGTGCCGTTGTGACATGAACTGCAAATCCCGATGACCTGCGTGTGGTCCACGGTGTCGGCCGGTGCCCACTGCACATTGTTGTGGCAATCACTGCAAATATTGGTCGTCGTGATGTGCGTCGGCGGTTTGCCCGTCGCGCTGATGCCGTCGTGGCAGCGGCCGCAGTTGTCGAAAATATTGTTGTGATCGAAATTGGCCGGTAGCCACCCGGTCGTCGTGTGGCAGTCGTCGCAATTATCGCCGGACTGGATATGGTCGAGGTCCTTGCCGGAAGCCGTAATTCCATCGTGGCAGGACCCACAGGCGCCGACGACCTGCAGATGGTCCACGGCGATCGCGGGTGCCCACTGGGTGTTGTCGTGGCAGTCTTCACAGACATCTGTCGTATTGATGTGGGTCGCGTCCTTGCCCGTAGCGGTGGTGCCGTTGTGGCAGGAGCCGCACGCGCCGATGACCTGCATGTGGTCGACGGCGTCCGCCGGCGACCAGGCCACGTTGTTGTGGCAGTCCTCGCAGACATTGGTCGTGTTCAGGTGGGTCAGCGGATCCTTACCCGTCGCGCTGATGCCGTCGTGGCAGCGGGAACAGGTGTCGAAGATATTCTCGTGATCGAAGTTGGCGGGCAGCCACCCGGTCGTCGTGTGGCAGTCGTCGCAGTTGTCGCCAGCCTGGATATGATCGGCGTCCTTGCCGGGGGCAGTGGTCCCGTCGTGGCAGGACCCACAGACGCCGGTGACCTGCAGGTGGTCGACGGTGACCGCCGGGGACCATTGTGTACTGTCGTGGCAGTCTTCGCAGACATCCGTCGTATTGATGTGGGTTGCGTCCTTGCCCGTGGCGACCGTGCCGTTGTGGCAGGAGCCGCATGCGCCCACGACCTGCGTGTGGTCGACCGTGTCGGCAGGCGACCACACCACGTTGTTGTGGCAGTCCTCGCAGATGTTGGTCGTGGTGATGTGCGTCGGGTGTTTACCGGTCGCCGCAATTCCGTCATGGCAGCTGGCGCAGTTTGCGGCGATGTTCGCGTGGTCGAAGTTGGCCGGCAGCCACGCGGTCGTCGTATGGCAGTCGTCGCAGTTGTCGCCGCTGGTAACGTGGGTCGCGTGTTTACCGGTCGCCGCTACGCCGTTGTGGCAGCCGCTGCACGGGCCGACGACCTGCGTGTGGTCGACCGCGACCGTCGGCAGCCAGCCTGTCGTGGTGTGGCAGTCTTCGCAGAAGCTGGTCGTCTGGATGTGGTCCGCGTGTTTGCCCGTTGCGTCGAAGCCGTTGTGGCAGCCGGAACAGCCGCTGGTGACGCCGGTGTGGTCGAATACGACCGGGATCCAGGCCGTACCGGTGTGGCAGTCGTCGCATTGTTCGCTGGACTGGGGATGCCCCGGTGGCTTACCGGTTGCCGTAACGCCGTCGTGGCAGCTGCCGCAGCTGCCGCTCACGGACGAGTGATCCATGTAGGCGATCGGGCTCCATGCGGACGTCGTATGGCAGTCGGCACAGATCTCGGATGACGCGATGTGGTCGACCGGCCTCGCTGAGGCCTGCACCGCACCGATCGAGGAGTGACAGCTGACACAGGTCGGATTCGTTCCCTGGAAGGTACCGCCGGTATGGCAACGCTCGCAGGAAACATTCGCGTGCGCTCCTTCGAGGATGAATCCCGTCGTGAAATGATCGAACGGTTCCTGCGCGTTCGACGTTGACGAAATTGCAGCGAGTACGATGAAAGTCGCCAGTAGCATCCACGAGACCGGCGCAGGGCCCCTGCGTCTGGCGTCGGTTCGCGAATGAATGAGTCTCTTCATTGAATCGACCTCACATCCTGGAACGACTCTGCCGAGTGGCAGCGGCCGCAGTCGAAGCCGAATTCGCCGTCATGAACGTCGTCCGACTGATGACAGTCGGCACATCGGCTTCCCAGCCTTGACTGCGCGGCGAGCGGCCGCCGGTGACAGGTGTCGCATTGAACTTCGAGGTGCGCGCCCTGCAGTGCGAAATCTGTCTGCCGGTCATGGTCGAATTGCCATTGCAGCCAGTCCACGGGGTTGTGGCACAGGGCGCAGTTCTTCGGGAAGCGATCCGCGTGCGGATCGCTGTCGCGATGACATTCGACGCACTCCGTGGGTGCGTCGCTGAATACGTGTGAGTCGTGACACGTATCGCACTGCTCGTCCGCGTGGGCGCCGAGTAACGGAAACCGTGTCAGCCCATGGTCGAAGAAGACCTGGTCCGTCCAGGAGTTCTCGTTGTGGCAGTCGAGGCAGCTGGTTCCCTGCGTGCCGTCGTGAGCGTCGTCTTCCTCGTGGCAGGCGAGGCAGCCTGTCTGCGGCTTGACCTCGAAGATCGGTTCGATGTGGCAGGCCTCGCACTCGACCAGTTCGTGCGCGCCATTCAACGTATGGTCGGTATCCACGTCATGGTTGAAGTGAACTGACGTCCACGCATCGCTGGCATGGCAGGTTTCGCAGGCGCTGCCGAAGTGCCCGTCGTGATTGTCGTTCTCGAGGTGGCAGGAGACGCAGGCGATGTCCATCTCGTCGTCGAAAGGATCCTCGCTGTGGCAGTCGCCGCAGGCCAGCTCCGCATGCCGTCCATCCCGGGCGAAACGCGTGTCGCGCGCGTGATCGAACTTCGTATCTTCCCAGCCGGTCGGCGCGTGGCAGTTGCCGCAATCCTGTCCGCTGCGCCCGTCATGGGCGTCGTCCTCGGCGTGGCAGTTGAAACAGGTGGTCGGCGGTGCCTGGAATGTCTGATCCTCGTGGCAACCCGAGCACTCGGCTTCTGCGTGCTTGCCGACCAGCGAGAAGCCGGTCGTGTCGTGATCGAACTCGACGTCGGTCCAGGCGACCGCCGTATGGCAGTCGGCGCACTCCGTACCCATCGTGTCGCCATGAACATTGTCCGCTTCGTGGCAGGCAAAGCACTCTGACGCGGCTTCCCGATGCTTGCTGCCCGTCTCGTGACATTCACCGCACTCCGTTTCGCCGTGCTTACCGAGCAGCGGGAAGTCTGTGAGGTCATGATCGAAGGATTGTTCGTCGAGCTGCACGATATCGGCATCCCGCCCTTCATGATCGGTATGGCAGATCGCGCAGCTGGTATCGCGCGCCTCGTCCGACAAACCATGAAATCCTGACCCGGCGTTTACGTCGGCTGCAACGTCTTCGTGACAATCGAGACACAGTGTGCGCTGCTCTGCGCGCTTGAATTTCGCGTGGCAGGCATTGCAATCTTCTTCGTATTCGGCGTGACCTTCGATGACTTCGCCGGGCATGACCAGCGTCTCGATCTGGGCATCGGTTCGTTCGGATATCACGCACGCAAAAGTCATAATTATCCCGGTCAGTAAAAATCGAGGTCTCATACGATTACCGTCATCGCAGCTAGTACATGTGCACCGCCAAAACATGTACCAGTGCCGACAGGACCATCACGAAGAAGATGGGCAGATGCAGCACGTGCCAGATGGCGAAAAGCCGTTCGTAAACGGTGAATTTGGCGACGCGCGTCATCAGGTTTGTATAGTCACGAATGAAGCGCGATGTCGTCCTTTTCAGGCGCTTTTGATCGCGTGCCACAACCTCGAACCTGACGGCGGCGAGGCGGAGTTCGCGGCGCGATGTCCAGTGCAGGGACAGGCGGACGAAATGATGCATGGCCAGCCATCTGAGGCTGCGGCGAATGCCCAGCGAGTTCGTCACCTTGTCGCCCTGCAGTTCCTCGCACAGGTGATCGAGTCTCGCCACGAGCTTTGGCATCAGCGTCGCGAGGCCCTGACTTTTCTCGGCCGAGCCCGAGAGTTCTTTCTGAAGATCACCGAGAGTGAGCTTGCGACCGTATAGCCCGCGATGAATCGCCGCATAGAAATGTCGCCCGACTATGCCGCTGACAGCCACGAGCAGCATGCAATAGAGCGCAACGCGGCTGTTGAAGGATCCCAGCTGAAAATTGCAGTGGTAAAGCACGAGCAACGGGCCGAGCAGCCCGAGGATCATGTGCATCCGGAACCAGCGCCGAGTCGAGCCGAGCCTGTGCAGGAAACGGATTTTCTTACGCAATGGATAGAGCAATAGCGACAGCATCAGCGAGCCGCCGATGATGCCGAGCCAGTACCCCGTGCCCTGTTCCGGTGTGGTTAGATTCAGATCCTTGACGAGCCAGCCGGCAACGAGGAATACGCTGATCAGTGCGTAAGCGCGAAGCTCGCCTCTCAGCGTGCTCCTTGCATCGTCCTGTTGCTCCGCCGTTCTTGGCGGAGTAACCACCGGTCGCTTTATGACGGTTTCCGTCATTCTCCTGATTCCTCCCTAAATCTGTAACCCAATCCCTGGTCGACTACTTCAGGCGTGCCTCCAGGGCGCTATCCGAGAGGCCGAGTGCCTGGGCCTTGTCGTATGCGGCGGCGGCGTCCACGTGCTGGCCAAGGTGATCGTAGGACTTCGCGAGCAGCAACCAGCCTTTCGCATCATCCGGATTTTCTTCGAGACGCTGTTCGAGACCGGTGAGAAGCTCGTTTACCGACGCTGCTCTTTTCTTGTCACTGACCGGCGAGCCCTGTACTGCCGCGCTAGCTGATTGATGCGTCCTCTCACTGTTTGCAGCGTCCGGCCTGCCGATCGCTGCATACAGTCCGATAGCGAGCAGCAGTGCAGCCAGTGCAGCGAGCAATGGCACATTCGCGAACCCGTTCGATGCGCTTCTTGCGCTGCGTATCAGTGGAGCCATTGCGAAAGCCATTGCCAGGAGCAGCATAAGGAACATGCTCGCGAAGAAAATTGCATTCATACGAACTCACTTTTGTGCCAGTCGTTGCGAAACGACGGCGGGCCCCGGCGCGCACGCTCCACAGATGTATTCACGCGCGGGCCGCGGAAAAGGTTCCGCCACCCGTGAATAACATGGGACGTACAGCTGCCAACCGCAGGTACAAATGCAGGCTGTCGCCGATTGCCAACAGCACTCTTACAACACGACGCCTTTGCCCAAGCGAAGGATGTAATGCAATTTTCCCCGAACTCATTTTCGTGCGTCATCGTATATTCGATTGACACACTCGAGCGGAACTGTCTCGCACTTTTTGGAATTCGTCTACCCATCGCAGCGATCGATGAGAGCGCTTGTGTTTTCCCATGCAAAAACAAGGCATTCTCGAGCTGCACGCGTAAATGTAGTTGACAGTCATTCGCGACAACGGGTGTTTAGTTAAATCGCATGCCCTGCCTTGCGGGCCGTGGCGCGAATGTTGCCTCCTGTCGAACGCGTGAACAACAAATCGAAAACTGTGAAGAGAATCCAACCGCGATGCGTGACATCGTTGCTACGATGCGGCGGGGCACGACAAGATAATTATTCATGAGTCCACTTCTGCTAGCTCTCTACCTGTTACCGGTCATCGGCATATTCGTCTGGTACGTGAATTCACGACGCCGCAAGGAGTCGGCCAGCATACGTGCAGCAGAGGAGGCAATTGCCGCAAGCATGACCGAACCCCCATCGCTGCACCCCGCGATCGATCCCACGAAGTGCATCGGATGCAGATCGTGCGTTGCCGCCTGTCCGGAGCAGTATGCGCACCCCGTCCTGGGAATCATTCGCGGCAAGGCGCGGCTCGTGGGGCCGTCGAACTGTATCGGTCACGGCGCCTGCAAGTCAGCCTGTCCGGTCGATGCGATCGAACTGGTGTTCGGCACCGAAAAGCGTGGTGTGGATATTCCCGTGGTCAAACCGGACTTCGAGACCAATATTCCCGGGATCTTCATCGCGGGCGAGCTCGGCGGGATGGGACTGATTCGTAATGCCGTCGAACAGGGACGGCAAGCACTCGATTCGATCAACAAGCTCAAGGGTCTCGGCAATCCGAAGCAGCTCGACCTGGTCATCGTCGGTGCGGGTCCCGCCGGGATTGCGGCATCGCTCGGGGCCATGGATGCGAAGCTCAGGTCCGTCACCGTGGAGCAGGATTCGCTGGGCGGCACCGTGGCGCATTTCCCGCGAGGCAAACTGGTCATGACGCGGCCGGCGATGCTGCCGATCGTCGGAAAAATGCAGTTCACCGAGACCAGCAAGGAGAAGCTGCTGGAGTACTGGCAGGGTGTCGAGCGCCAGACGGGGCTCAATATCAACTATAAAGAGCGTGTAACGGGCATTGCCCGCAGGCCCGATGGCCAGTCGTTCGAAGTCAAGACGACGAAGAATGCATACGTCACGCGCGCGGTGCTGCTCACTATCGGCCGCCGCGGTACGCCGCGGCAACTCGGGGTGCCCGGCGAGAAATCGTCAAAGGTCGTTTACCGGCTGATCGACCCCGAGCAATACCGCGGCCAGCACGTGCTTGTCGTTGGCGGCGGCGACTCTGCGCTCGAGGCCGCTCACAGCATCGCGGAACAGCCGGGCACAACGGTAACGATTTCCTATCGCTCACCCGCGTTCACCCGCGCCAAACCCAAGAACCGGGACAAGGTGGCGCAGCTGGCGACCGCAGGGCGGATGAACGTGCTGATGAAATCCAACGTGCGCGAGATCCGCAAGGATTCCGTCGCGATCGACGTCGATGGCAAACCGGTGATCCTGCCGAACCAGGGCGTCATCGTGTGCGCCGGCGGCATACTGCCGACCGGGTTCCTCAAGGAAGTTGGAATCGAGGTTGAGACCAAGTACGGAACAGCCTGACCGGGCTTGACATTCCCGATCTTGCCGCCAATTTTACAGCAACGGTCGAGGAAGAGTGTCGCCGGTGACAATGAACGTGTCCAAATTATCGTGGCGCTGGCTGTCGGCCGAGCTGAAGCGTCGCGAAGTCTACCCGGTGATCGTCGCATACGCGATCGTCGGCTGGATACTCCTGCAGATCGGCGAAGTCACTTTTGATCCGCTCGGCTTGCCGGGATGGGTGATGCCCACCCTCATAGTAATAGTCATCGTCGGGTTTCCCGTGGCCCTGGCGCTCGCGTGGATGTACGACATTACGCCCCGGGGGCTCCGCCGCGACCGGACCCCGAGCCCTGGTCACGCGGCGGACGACACGCCGTCGATCGCCGTGTTGCCGTTTCTCGACCTGAGTCCGGCCAAAGACCAGCAGTACTTTTGCGAAGGCGTGGCCGAGGAGATTCTCAACGCGCTCACGCGCATCCGCGATCTGCACGTCGCCGCGCGTTCGTCGTCGTTCCAGTTCAGTTCGCAGGGCGGTGATGTGAGGGCCATCGGTCGCAAGCTGGGTGTGACAACCATCCTCGAGGGCAGCGTGCGCAAATCAGGTCGCAGGCTGCGCGTGACGGCGCAGCTCGTCAAGGTGGCCGACGGCTATCACATCTGGTCGAAGGAGTTCGACGAGGACCTGGAAGACGTCTTCGCCATCCAGGACGAAATTGCGGCAGGCATCGCCGACGCGCTCGTTGAAACCATCGGCGAGCAGGAGAGAGAAGCCATCCGCGCCGTGCCGTGTACGGATGTAAACGCTTATGACTACTACCTGCGAGGGAGGCAGTTCTTCAACCGGTTCCGCAAACTCGACATCGAGCACGCGCGGCAGATGTTCTGGCAGGCTCTCGACATCGATCCGGATTTCGCACTCGCATGGGCAGGTTATGCGGACTGCCATTCTTTCCTGATGATGTACGTCGACCCGAATCCGGTGCATGCACAGCAGGCGGACCGGGCCAGCAAACGGGCACTGGAACTCGGACCCGAACTCGCAGAGGCACACGCCTCGCGCGGACTCGCCTGTCTCGTCGGCCGCGAATTCAAAAATGCCGAGGCATCGTTCAGGGAAGCGCTGAAACTCAATCCGAGGCTGTTCGAAGCTTACTACTACTATGCGCGTACGCGGTTTCACCAGGGCGATCTCGACATGGCGGCGCGACTATTCAGGAAAGCCGCCGACTCCAATCCCGGCGACTACCAGTCGCGCTGCCTGCGGGTCCAGATCCTGCGAGGGATTGGGCATGAAGCGCTTGCTATCGAGGAGGCCAGGGAAGCGGTCGAGGTACTGGAGAAGCATCTCGAATGGCATCCTGACGATGCTCGTGGCCTGCACCTGGGTGCCGGTTCGTTGATCGCGCTGGGACAGACCGAGCGTGCGAAGAACTGGCTGCGCCGCGCCCTGGAACTCGATCCGGACGACCCCATCGTGCTCTACAACGTCGCCTGCAATTTCGCGACTCTGGGCGAGGCCGACGAATCGTTCAAATACCTCGAACGGGCAGTCGAACACGGCAACGTGAGCTTAGACTGGATGCGCAACGACGAAGACCTCGTTTCGCTGCGCAGCGACCCGCGATATACGGCGCTACTGCAGCGCGTGGAGGCGAAAGAAAGCCGCCATCTTGCCGATGTGTAACGGCCTGCGCTATTGCACCGACGCCCAGTGCGCGTCGGTTGCTACCATCGTCAGGACATCGTACTGGGCGACGATCTCGTCGTCCTGGTTGGTAATTTCCGTATCCCAGCGCACTTCCCCATAGCCCGTGTCGCCACGCAGGGTTTTTTGCTTGCAGGTCAGGCGGACCCGCATCGAGTCGCCATGATTGAGCGGAGTAATGAAACGCAGGTCATCGATTCCATAGTTTGCGAGCACCGGGCCGAAGTCCGGGTCGACGAACAGGCCGGCCGCAAATGAGACAATCAGGTAGCCGTGAGCCACCCGCCCTTCGAAAAACGGATTGCTGGCCGCAGCTTCTTCGTCCATGTGTGCATAGAACGTGTCGCCCGTGAACTCCGCGAAGTGGTTTATGTCGTCCAGCGATACTTCGCGTAGCTCGCTCCGGAACGTGTCGCCGAGTTCGAGCTGCTCGAATGTCTTGCGAAACGGGTGTGCGCCCGGGTCTTTTTCGTCGGCGCCGCGCGTCCAGCGATGCCCGATGACCGACAGGGTCTCCGGCGAGCCCTGGATAGCCGTGCGCTGCATGTAGTGCTTGATGCCGCGGATGCCGCCCATCTCCTCGCCGCCCCCGGCGCGCCCCGGCCCGCCATGGACGAGGTGCGGTAACGGTGAGCCGTGACCGGTCGACTCGTCCGCGCAGTGCCGGTTAACCACGAGCATGCGGCCGTGATACGCGGCGGTCCCCAGCACCAGTTCTCTCGCGACGCCGTTGTCGTTGGTGATGATCGAGCCGGCCAGGCTGCCTTCACCCATGCGCGCGAGCTCGATCGCTTCGTCCAGCGTGCCGTAAGGCAGCACCGTGCTCACGGGTCCGAACGCTTCCACCGAGTGCACGGCCGTCGAGCCCATGGGCTTCTGGCAATGCAGCAGCGTCGGCATGAAGAACGCGCCTTTCCGCGCGTCTGCGTCCACGACCTCGAAGTCGTCGCTGCCGCCGAAGACGATGTCGGCTTCCGCGGCGAGATCGCCGACGCGCGCCCGCACTTCCTCGCGTTGCCCGAGACTCGCGAGCGCACCCATGCCGACCTCTTTATTCGCCGGGTTGCCGACGCGTACCTGCCCGAGAGCCGTCGATAGCGCGTCGACCAGTTCGGACGCGATCGAGGCGGGGGCGATGATTCGGCGTATCGCCGTGCACTTCTGCCCGGCCTTGCTGGTCATCTCCCGGACGACTTCTTTTATATAGAGGTCGAACTCGGGCGTGCCCGGCACCGCGTCCGGGCCGAGTATCGATGCGTTGAGCGAATCGGTCTCGGCAGTAAACGCCACGGACTCGCTGACGACCCGCGGATGCTGCTGCAGTTTCTCGGCCGTGGTCTTCGAACCCGTGAAAGCTATCGTGTCCTGGCAGTTCAGATGATCGAAGAGGTCGCCGACGCCACCACAGATCAGCTGCAGGCTTCCCGGGGGCAGTATCCCGGATTCGATGATGCTCCTGACCGCGAGCTCGGTCAGGTAGGCCGTGCTCGACGCGGGCTTGACGATGGCGGGAACGCCCGCTGCAAGGGTCGGTGCCAGCTTCTCGAGCATGCCCCACACGGGGAAGTTGAACGCGTTGATGTGCACGGCGGCACCGAGCTTCGGCGTATAGATGTGTTGCCCGATGAAGGTGCCGTTGCGCGAGAGTTGCTCCGGCGGGCCGTCCAGGTAGACGTGATCGTTCGGCATCTCCCGCCGCGCCTTGCTGGAGAAGACGAACAGCGTCGAGATCCCGCCGTCGATGTCGATCCAGCTGTCTGCGCGTGTCGCGCCGGTCTCCGTCGACAGCGCATAGAATGCCTTCTTCTGCTCCATCAGGTACTGCGCGAGCGACTTCAGCATGTCGCCGCGCTCGTGGAACGTCATTTTCCGTAGATTCGTGCCACCGACGTTGCGCGCGTGCTCGAGCATGGCACGAAAGTCCAGGCCGTCGCTGGTGATGTTCACGATCGGCTCACCCGTTACGGCACTGCTCAACGCTTTGCCAGTGCCGTCTCCTTCGATCCAGCGGTCTTGCGCGAGATTACCGAGCTTCATCATTACGACTCCTGGGACCGCCGCGCGGGCCGGACGGGTGGGATACAAAACAAGAAGGGAATTGAATTATTCCGTATCAGATTGTACGGTCGGCCGATCCGAAAGCAAGCGCACCGCGAGATAACCATGGACGCAGCCTGCAACCAGATCGTCAAGGAGTTTCGCTCCCGTCCGACGCTGCGCGCGGGTTCGCTCATCACGACCGTTTTCGGCGACTCGATCGCGCCACGCGGCGGCACCGTGTGGCTCGGTAGCCTGATCAGGGCCATGGCCGAGTTCGGTATCAGCGAGCGGCTCGTGCGTACCTCGGTATACCGGCTCGTGAAAGACGGCTGGCTGCAGTCGGCGCAGGTTGGCCGGCGGTCGTTTTACAGCCTGACCGACGAAGGGAGAGGGAAATTTCGTGCTGCGACGCATCGCATCTATGGTGAACCGGTCACGGACTGGGACGGCGAATGGTGCCTGTTGCTGTTATCGAACCTGGAAGCACCGATGAAGGAGTCGCTGCGCCGTGAGTGCGGCTGGCTGGGCTTCGGTCCGCTCTCGGCGAACGTGCTCGCGCATCCTTCGCCCGACGAATCTGATCTCGATGTGACCCTGAAACGCGTCGGCGCCGCGGGCGACGTCGTCATCATGTCGGGGCGCACGATGAGGAGCGATGCGGCGATGCGGACTTTGGTCCGGTCGGCCTGGAATCTCGACGATATCGATACGCGTTACGAGAATTTCGTAACGATGTTCCGGCCGCTTTACGCGGCACTCAAGAAGTCGCACAAAGTCGAGCCCAGGATCGCTTTTGTCACTCGCACGCTCCTGATACAGGAGTATCGCAAGGTGCTGCTGCGTGACCCGCAGCTGCCTCACGACCTGTTGCCTGCAGGCTGGCGCGGCACCGCGGCTTACCAGCTGAGCAGAAACCTCTACCGGGGCCTTCACAAGGCGGCGGACGATTACCTGAGTGAGGTTATGGAGACGGCGGACGGCCCGTTGCCGCCACCGGCAGGAGACTACATGCAGCGTTTCGGTGGACTCGTTGATGCGGGTACCGCGCAGAGGAAAACTGCCTGAAATGAATACGACCGAAGTAGCAAGACGCTGCGCGGAAGCGATGCTCGCGAAAGATGCGGCGTCGAGAGCGCTCGGGATTCGCATAGACATCCCTGAAGCGGGCGAGGCCGTCGCTTACATGACCGTCCGGGGAGACATGGTCAACGGCTTCGACGTGTGTCACGGGGGACTGTTGTTTACGCTGGCTGATACGGCATTCGCGTTCGCGTGCAACGCGTATGACAACCTGACCTTTGCCGCGGCCGCGAATATCGAATTCATTCGTCCGGCGTTGCTCGGTGACGAGCTACGCGCGCTTGCCCGCGAAGACTACCGCGGATCGAAACGTGGGCTGTACACGGTGGAGTTACGAAACCAGCGTGAAGAGGTTGTCGCCCTGTTTCATGGCCGCTCGGCGAGCCGTGGCGAGCGCCTGCTGTGAGCGAATCAGCCGACAGCGCGTTCTTTCGCCTCGACGGCGAACTCGTTGTCGGTCACGACGCCGCGCGCGGGCCGTGGTCAGCCGATGCCTGCCACGCCGGTCCGGTTACTGCCGTCCTGGCACGAGCGCTCGAGCAGGCACTGCCGGGCAAGCAGCTGGCGCGGGTTACCGTGACGTTCCAGCGTCCGGTGCCGATGGCGGGTTTTCGAGTAGAGGCGACGCCGGAAAGGGACGGCCGCAACGTCGCTATCGCTCAGGCGAAGCTGATGGCGTCGGACGGCAAGATCTGTGCACGCGCATCCGGCTTGTTCATCGCAGCCGCTGATCACGGCGCGCTGCCGACGTCCTCGCTGCCGGGGCCCGACTTCGCGGAAGCGGCCGCCGGTCCCTTCCCGGTAGAACGCGCGGTGCACGGATTGCCGTTTTTCAGCTCGGGGATCGAGGTAGCTTATCCTCCCGGAGAAACGCCGGACCCGGGCCCGACAACGATCTGGATGCGAACACTGCCCATCGTGGACGGCGAGCGGCCGAGCCCGTTCCAGGCCCTTTGTCCGCTCGCGGACTGTGGCAACGGGGTCTCGCGGAATTCCACTTTCGCTGAGGCGACGTTCGTCAATCCGGATCTGACGATCGGCATCTTTCGCCTGCCCGAGTCGGAGTGGCTCGCCTCCGCGGCACGCTCGTTCTGGGAGCCGACCGGAATTGGTCTCTCGCAGGCGCAGCTCTATGATACGGAAGGCGCTATTGGCTTCGCGCTGCAGATGCTGATCGTGCAGCCCGTGGGAAACTGATACATATTTCGTTGAAAAATATTTGAAACCGTGACAGATTAACGGCCCAATCCAGCAGCCATCGTTGGGGCGGTCCCCGGACCCCAGCTGGTTCCTGACCCGGAATCGCGTCTCGAGAGGCGCTCCTACAGCCTGATTGAGGATGAATCGTGTATACACAAGGTCTTGATCAGAAAGACAAACCAGCAGGAGCCCGGCAGCGTGCAGAGGCGCCCGAGCAGGCCGAGGCGTTCCAGGCACGTGTCGACGCCGAGGAGAAAATCGAGGCGAAGGACTGGATGCCCGAGGCCTACCGCCGCACCCTCATCCGGCAGATATCGCAGCACGCGCACTCCGAAATCATCGGCATGCAGCCCGAGGGTAACTGGCTGACGCGGGCGCCCACGCTCAAGCGCAAGGCGATCCTGCTCGCGAAGATCCAGGACGAGGCCGGCCATGGACTCTATTTATACAGCGCGGCGGAAACGCTCGGCGTCTCGCGCGACCAGATGGTGGCAGAACTTCTGAGCGGCAAGGCCAAGTATTCGAGCATCTTCAATTACCCGGCGCTGACCTGGGCCGACATCGGTGCGATCGGCTGGCTGGTCGACGGCGCCGCGATCATGAATCAGATCCCGCTGTGCCGCTGCTCCTACGGACCTTACTCGCGGGCGATGATCCGCATCTGCAAGGAAGAGAGTTTTCACCAGCGCCAGGGCTTCGACATCCTGGTTGCGCTCTGCAACGGCACGGACAAGCAGAAAGCGATGGCGCAGGATGCGCTGAATCGCTGGTGGTGGCCGTCGCTGATGATGTTCGGCCCGAGCGACAAGGAGTCGAAACATTCTGCACAGTCGATGGCGTGGAAGATCAAGCGGTTCTCGAACGACGAGCTGCGCCAGAAGTTCATTGACGTCACGGTGCCGCAGGCCGAATTTCTCGGTCTCGATATGCCCGACGACGAACTCGAATTCGACGAGAGCACCGGCCACTACAGGCACGGCGAGATCGACTGGCAGGAATTTCTAGACGTACTGGCCGGCAACGGGCCGTGCAACCGGCAACGCATGGCGAAACGTCGCAAGGCCCACGACGACGGCGCGTGGGTACGCGAAGCTGCGTACGCCTACGCCGAAAAACACGCCGCGAAAGACGCCGCTTAGGAGATACGCGATGTCCGAGAAAGAATGGCCGCTGTACGAGGTTTTCATACGCAGCAAATCCGGGCTAAGCCACCGCCATGCCGGCAGCATCCACGCCGCAGACGACCAGATGGCGCTCGACGCCGCGCGCGACACCTACACGCGCCGCAATGAGGGCGTGAGCATCTGGGTGGTCAGGTCCAGCCAGATCGTCGCATCGGATCCGGCCGAGACAGCCGCGTTTTTTGAACCCGCGGAAGACAAGATCTACCGGCATCCGACGTTCTACGACATGCCGGACGGAGTCGAAAATCTGTGAACAAGGAGAGCGCCCTGCTTGCGTACGTGACGCGCGTGGGCGACAACGCGCTGGTGCTGGGCCAACGCATGATAGAGCTCGTTGCCGCGTACCCGGAACTCGAGGAAGAGCTTGCGAACGCGAACTTCGCGCTCGACTATATCGGGCAGGCGCGGATGTTCTACGCCTACGCAGGCGAGCTGGAAGGGCAGGGCCGCGGTGAGGACGACTTCGCGTTCCTGCGGGATGAGAATGAATTTCGCAACCTGTTGCTGCTGGAGCAGCCGAACGGTCACTTCGGCGACTCGATCACCAGGCTGGTCCTGTTCGAGGCGTTCTACCTGGCTCAGCTCGAGTCGCTCACGCACTGCGGTGCCTCCCGCGTCGCGGAAATTGCCGCGCGCGCCGAGAAGGAGATTCGTTATCACCTGCGCCACAACACGCAATGGCTGGTGCGGCTCGGCGACGGCACGGACGAGAGTCATCGTCGCGTTCAGGAATCGGTGAACGTGCTGTGGCGATTCACGGGCGAGATGTTCGAGGTGGACGAGATCGACACGATTGTCGAGAAAGCCTACGGCGGCCCGAAACTGGAGGAACTCCGGGAACGGTGGCTGGCCGACATCGACGCAATACTCATAAACGCCACGCTGGACAAGCCGGAGGAAGGCTGGATGGCGTCGGGCGGCAAGGCGGGACGCCATACGGAGCACCTCGGCTACATGATCGCCGAGATGCAGTACCTGCAGCGCTCGCATCCGGGTGCGAGTTGGTAGAGGCGGCCTTCAGCCGGGACGAGATCCTGCGCTGGCTCGGCCAGGTGGCCGACCCGGAGATCCCGGTGTTGTCGATCACCGATCTCGGTATCGTCCGCGAGGTGGAAGTCGGGGAGCGGGTCACCATCTCGCTGTCGCCGACCTACTCGGGTTGCCCGGCTACCGAGGTGATCGAGAAAAGTGTGCTGGATACCCTGCACGACCACGGTGTCGAAGAGGTCGAGATAAAGCGCGTGCTGTCGCCGCCGTGGACGACCGACTGGATCTCGAATGAGGGCCGCGACAAGCTGCGACACTATGGTATTGCGCCACCGGAGCAAGGCGCCGGGAAGCGTGCACTGCTAAGTGGCGAGCGCCAGGTGGCCTGTCCGCGCTGCGGCGCAACGGCGACGGAACTGGTCAGCGAATTCGGCTCGACGGCCTGCAAGGCCTCGTACCGCTGTAGCGAATGCCTCGAACCTTTCGAATACTTCAAGTGCATCTAACTTATTTGGGGACAGTGACTTTAAGTGCCAGTCACAACTTATTTGGGGACAGTGACTTTAAGCGCCAGTCACATTTAGTTGGTGTCAGTGATTTTAAGTGCTAGGGATCGTGCCTGGCACTTAAAGTCACTGTCCCCAAATGCAGAATTGATATGAAACAGTTTCATCCACTGACTATTGAACGCATCGAGCCCGAGACCAGCGACTCGGTACGCATCGCGCTCGCCGTGCCTGCCGGCTTCGAGGGCGATTACGAATTCCTGCCGGGGCAGCACCTGCCGCTCGAGATCACCGTCGACGGCAAGAAACTTCGCAGGACCTACAGCATCTGCTCCGGGGTGGATGAACGCCCGCTGCAAATCGGCATCCGTGTCCAGCCCGGCGGCGCTTTTTCGGAGTATGCGGCCGGCCAGCTGTCGGTGGGCGACACGCTCGATGCTATGCCCCCGGCCGGCCACTTCCACGTCGACCTCGACAAGTCCCACTCGAAGGACTACGTCGGTTTCGCGGCTGGCAGCGGTATCACGCCGATCCTTTCGATGATCAAGTCGGTGCTCGAGACTGAGCCGAACAGCCGCTTCGTTCTTTTCTACGGCAATCGCAAGCAGGCGACGACGATGTTCATCGAGGACCTGTATGCGCTCAAGAACCGTTATCCTGAACGCCTGCAGCTGCACTTCGTCTTCAGCCAGGAGGAGCAGGAATTTCCGGTCGCGTCCGGCCGGCTCGATGCCGACAAGGTGCGTGAGCTCTACCGGCACTTCTGCAAGGGACTCGAACCGGCCGCGGCATTCGTCTGCGGACCCGACACGATGATCGGGACCGTCACGGAGGCACTCGTGGAGCTGGGCATGGACGCCGCGCACGTGCACAGCGAACGTTTCGGCGTGCCGCGCGACGCCGCGAAAGCGCGCCCCGCCGCGGCACGCAAGGCGGCCGATCATGCGACCGTGACCATCATCATGGACGGCCACAAGAAGTCCTTCGAGATGCGCCGCGATGACGACAATATCGTGGATGCGGCGGCCGGCAGCGGCATCGATCTGCCGTATTCCTGCAAGGGCGGCGTCTGCGCGACCTGCCGTTGCCACGTTCGCGAGGGCGAGGTCACGATGGCAACCAATTACGGGCTCGAGCCCTGGGAAGTCAAGGCGGGCTACGTCCTGGCCTGCCAGTCCCGCGCCGTAAGCGATTCGATCCTGCTCGACTACGACAAGACCTGACGAAAAATGGCGCGAAATCGAAAGCCTCGCGCCGTTCGAAATAATAAAATTAAGGGCTAATCGGCGCGAGCCCATTACGTTGAACAGCGCCGGAGGGCATATGGCCAGACCTATGACAGACATTCCATCGCCACCGCCGGAGCGGAAAAGTTCCTACGACTACGAAGACCTGTTAAGAAGTGGTCACGGAGAACTTTTCGGAGCCGAGAACGGCCGCCTGCCGTTGCCGCCGATGCTCATGCTCGACCGCATCACACACATCTCGGCGGACGGCGGCGCCTACGCTAAGGGCGAACTAAGAGCGGAGCTCGACATTCGCCCGGACCTCTGGTTTTTCGACTGCCACTTCGAGGGCGACCCGGTCATGCCGGGCTGCCTCGGGCTGGATGCCCTGTGGCAGCTCGTCGGCTTCCACCTGGTCTGGGCAGGTCACGGGGGCCGCGGCCGCGCGCTCGGCGTCGGCAAGGTGAAATTCACAGGCCAGGTGCTGCAGAAGGCAAAAACCGTGACCTACCAGCTCGACATCAAGAGGGTCATTTCGCGAAAGCTGACGATGGCGATCGCGGATGGTAGCCTTTCGGTGGATGGCCGCGAGATATACACGGCAGACGATCTGCGAGTCGGCCTGTTCCAATCAACCGATAACTTCTAAGAAAAGGACTGCTCATGAGGCGAGTCGTTGTCACCGGCATGGGTGCGGTGTCGTGTCTTGGTAATTCTGCGGATGAGATCACCGATTCCCTGAAGAACGGTCGGTCGGGCATCGTCTATAACGAGAACTTCAAGG
>JAACFJ010000027.1 GCA_009937505.1 Gammaproteobacteria bacterium | reverse complement strand
CGTGCTACCGAACGATAGAAAACGAAGTATGGAAACAGGCCAAAAAGCCGCTTAGACTAACTTAACAACTGGACCAGATTGTGCAGGCAGGTCAGCCTGACAGACAAACGCAACTAACCTGCTGAACAACCACCCATTTTCAATCGTTTAGAAAAAAAGAGGGTGGCGGAGAGGGCAGTCCGCACGCATCGCCCGGGCGTGCGGTCCCGGTGATCGCGGACTGACCTTTAGTGCCGAGGCTGGGATGGGCGCTGCGCGTGCTCCCTGCCGACATGCCGCTGCGCGGCTGCGTCGGTCGAACAGGGTCCTCATCCTCCACCGCACTCGGTCAGAAAATAAAAAAGGCCCCGCAAGGGGGCCGTTTTATTTTCTGGCGGAGAGGGGGGGATTCGAACCCCCGGTACGGTATCACCGTACACTCGCTTTCCAGGCGAGCACTTTAAACCACTCAGCCACCTCTCCGATTCTTCAGCTCGACGTCGATATACGTGGCGGCAAGTCCAGGCATGGTGAACCCTCCGGCCGTTCCGGCCTTGGGTTCGGCTCCGGCACCGGCATCTCGAGATACGGTTCCGGCGCATTCAGATCGTCCGGCGTCTTCAGTTTTTCGTTTTCCACAGACTGTTGATAGCGCTGCGGCTCATCGCAAGTTACGGGCGCCCCACTACCGCATGCCGCCAGGGCGGCCAATAGGCTGAGCGAGACTGTATACAGCAATCTTCTGGCAATGCCGGTTCGCATCAGGCGGGAATCTCCACGCCGGCGCCGGACATCGCAGACAGCATTTGCTCATGGTACTGATCGCTGAACTCGGTCAGCGGCAGCCGAATATGCGGTTCAATCATGCCCATCTTGCTCACGGCCCATTTCACCGGAATTGGGTTCGACTCCACAAACAGCGCGGTGTTCAATGGCTGCAATCGATCATCGATCGCTTTCGCTGCATCGCGCTCGCCGGCGCTGGCGAGCCGGCACAGTTCGGCCATCTGGGCGGGAACCACGTTGCCGCTTACGGTCACCACTCCATGCCCACCCTGCTCGATGAATGGCAGAACCGTGAAATCATCGCCGCTGAACAGCCTGAAATCCGGCGAAACAATCGCCTGGATGTCCCTTAAACGTCCGATGTCACCGGTTGCTTCCTTGATCGCCACGATATTCTCGTGCTTCGCGAGGCGCGCCACGGTCTCGGGCAGCAGGTCTGCCACGGTGCGGCCCGGCACGTTGTAAAGGATCACCGGCTTGTCGACGGCATCCGCCACAGCCGAGAAGTGCCTGTACATGCCCTCCTGCAGCGGCTTGTTGTAGTAAGGCACGACCAAGAGATAACCATCGAGGCCAGTATCGCGCACGGCGACCGACAGATTCACCGTCTGGGCCGTCGAATTTGACCCTGTACCGGCGATAATTGGCAGGCGACCGGCCGAGATCTCGACAGCACGGCCGATGAGTTCGATATGCTCCTCGGTGGCCAACGTTGCAGACTCGCCGGTGGTGCCGGCGATGACCAGGCCATCAGTGCCCTCAGCAACGTGAAAATCGATCAGCCTCTTGAGAGCCGCGTAATCGACCCGATTATGGTCGTCAAACGGCGTCACCAGGGCGACCAGGCTACCCTTCAGCACAAGTTGTCCTCGCTTAAAATGAGGCGGCGATGTTACTGTTCACGGTCGGTGCTGGCAAGAAACCCGGCGATTCTGATGATACTCGGACCGGGCCAAATCGAATACGCCGGATCCTGAACGACAATTATTTACGACGAAATTTAAAAAAATGACACAACTTATTGTTTTATCAGCGATTGGCCCTGATCGTACCGGTATGGTTCAGGACATCACCGAGGTCATCCTCAATTGCGGCGGCAACATCGAGGAAAGCCGCATGACTACGCTCGGCAACGAATTTGCGATGCTGATGCTGGTGTCCGGCAACTGGCATACCCTGAATCGACTCGAGAAAGGACTCGAAAAGCTCGGCGACGGCGACCTGACCTTCACGATCCGCAAGACGGGTGAGCGCCAGGTCAAGGAAGATCGCATGCCCTACGCTGTCGATGTCGTGAGCCTCGACCACGAGGGCATCGTTTACAACCTCGCGAACTTCTTCGCTTCGCACAATATCGAAATCGCAGACGTTGCCACGCGGAGCTATCCGGCAGCACACACGGGCGCCCAGATGTTTGCCGTGCAGATGGCCGTCAATGTGCCGTCGTCCATCCACATCGCCCAGTTGCGGGAAGAGTTCCTTGAATTGAGCGACCGGCTCAATCTCGACGCCATACTCGAGCCGGTCAAGAGCTGACACCTGACTCGAAGGAGAGAACATTGAGCGGACCCACGATGAACCGAGTCGTTGCCGATTTCACCGCGGAGTCAACGGGTGACAAGAACGTACGCTTGAAGGACTTGCGGGGCAAGAACGTCGTAATTTACTTCTATCCGAAAGACAGTACCCCCGGCTGTACGCTGGAGGGGCAGGATTTTCGCGACCTGCACGCGCGGTTCAAGCGGCAGAATACGCTGATCCTCGGCGTATCGAAGGACAGCATTGAATCCCACGAGAAGTTCAAGGCGAAGCAGAAATTCTCCTTCGACCTGCTCTCGGACGCGGATGGCAAACTGTGTGAAAAATTCGACGTTATTCGTGAAAAGAACATGTACGGGCGTAAGTTCATGGGTATCGAACGCAGCACTTTCCTGATCGACGTTGACGGCAAGCTGCGCCGGGAGTGGCGCAAGGTTAAGGTCAAGGGGCACGCCGAGGAGGTGCTGGGGGCTGTAAAGGAGATTGGCCAGTAATCTGCATAGAATCAGCAATTTAACAGTCAAAAACGTGCCGGCCACGGTAAAATCGGAGCCGCGTCGGCTGGTTCGGCAGGTAATATTGGGAACGGTTTCAGGCACTCTTAGTCGGAAACCCTAGGAATATTTTAAACAGGCTCATCCCTTGATCGGACGCACTATCAGGAAATTCGCCTTATCGTTGACGGTCGCGCTTCTATTGCTGACCAGTGGCGCTGGCGCGGACGACATCAAGCTGCCGGATATGGGAAGCCCGGCCGATACCGCGCTGTCCAAGTCTGACGAAGCCCAGCTCGGGCGCGCGATCATGGCGCAGATCCGACTGAGCGGAAGAGTCGTCGAGGACCCGCTCGTTACCGAGTACATCAACGAAGTCGGAAGCCGAATTGCCGCTCATGCCAACGACGGCAGCCAGAGCTTCAAGTTTTTCGTCATTGATGATCCCAACATCAACGCCTTCGCGCTCCCCGGTGGTTTCATCGGCGTACATACCGGGTTGCTCGAGGCCACGCGCAATGAAGACGAACTCGCGGGCGTACTGGCTCACGAGGTCGCGCACGTCACGCAGCGCCATATTGCGCGAGCAATCCATGCCAGCCAGCGTCAGAGCATAATGACCACCGCGCTGATGCTGGGCGCGATACTGGCGGGCGTAGTTACCGGGGACGCCAATGCCGCACAGGCCGGTATAGTGGTCGCGCAGGGAACGGCGGTCCAGCAACAGATCAACTTCACCCGCAGCAACGAGTACGAAGCCGATCGCATCGGCATCCGGGCGATGGACGATGCGGGCTTCGATCCGCACGGCATGGCCTCGTTCTTCGAAGTAATGTCCCGGCAGTCGCCGGCCGATCTCGATATGCGTCTACCCGAGTTCCTGCGCACGCACCCCGTCACGACCCAGCGCATAGCGGAGGCGCGAAACCGGGCGCGCGGCTATCCCCGCAGACCGAGCAGCGACTCTGTCAATTACGGCATCGCGCGGGCGCGGATGAAGGTCGAGAGCTTCGACACGGAAGAAGGCGCGATTGTGTATTTCGAGTCCCGCGACTACGAACAGCAGAACGACATCGAGAAGTACGGTCGCGCGGTCGCCTACCAGCGCGCGGGCCGGTATCGCGATGCGAGCCGGATCTTCGAGGAACTCCTGGAACGTAATCAGAAAGTCATCGCTTACCATATCGGTGCTGGCGAAACGCGGCTTGCCCTGGAACAGCCTGATCGCGCCCTTGCCACGTTCGAGCGCGCCGTTAGCCTGTTCCCCCGAAACGTGCCGCTGGTGATTCACTACGGCGAGGGATTGCTGAAGCTCGGGCAAGCCGATAAAGCCCACAGGATACTCCTGGACCTGATGAACAACGTTCCTCCGACGCCTGAGCAGGTCAGGCTGATCGCAAGGGCTGCGAACGAAGCCGGCGACACGGCAGAAGCGCTTTACTATCTTTCCGAATACCACCTCATGACCGGCAACCTCGTCGGCGGCATCAGCTTTCTGCAGCGCGCGCTGGCGCTTCCGGAACTCCAGGAGATCCAGCGGATTCGTTTCGAGGCTCGGATCGATTTTATTCGCGAGTACATGAGTGAGGAGCAACTCAAGCAGCTACAGCGCAGCCAGCCCGTCGGCGCGTCAGCGCGCAACTCCGGTTGACCCGGGGAATCCGGCAACCGCAATGAGACCGCACATCAGAATCCATGCATTCCGATGCATGCTCGTCGTTCTCGGGATGCTGGCGGCAGGTTGCGCAAGCAGCCCGCCTGAAGACGATGGCGGCGCCCCCCCTGTCCGCGCCGAGTACGACCCCTTCGAGCCGCTCAATCGCAGCATGTACGCGATTAACGATGTATTTGACCGCTATACGCTCAGACCGATTGCCCGCGGCTACAAGGCGGTGATGCCCGAATTCGCGCGACGCGGCGTAACGAATTTCTCCCGGAACCTGGCCACACCGCGCTCCGCCCTGAACAATTTCCTGCAGGGCAAGCCGGGGCCGGGGTTTACCGACCTGAGTCGATTCCTGCTGAACAGCACATTCGGTATCGCCGGGCTTTTCGACATAGCTACCGAGGAGGGAATACCCGAGTACGATGAGGACTTCGGGCAAACGCTGGCCGTCTGGGGATTACCGGAGGGCCCATACCTTTTCATACCGATCCTCGGTCCAAATACATTGCTCGACGCCGTGTCGATACCGGTCGATATCTACAGTGACCTGCTGATTCACTACGACAACTCGTCGGTGCGCGACAAGATCTATGGCCTGCGCGTCATCGATCTGCGCATGCGTTTGTTGACTGCCGAGACGCTCCTCGAGGATTCGAAGGATCCCTACCTGACGGTGCGCGAGTCCTACCTGCAGAATCATCGCTTCCAGGTCTACGACGGCAATCCGCCGAGCACGGAAGAAGAAGAAGACCTGTTCGACGAGTTCTTTGAAGAGGAATGAGCCGTTAGTCAGGCCCCGGGCGCTTCGATGAAGCCAGCCCATCGTTCGCCGCGCTTCAACAACTGCTCCACTTCCGTGGTACGAGCAATCGCAAGAACGCGTTCCGGCATCGAAAGGAAACGAATCTCACGCACGGTGTGATTCGCCCAGGTTATCCACTCGAGCAGCAACGCAAGGCCCGCGGAATCCGCATTGGTAACGCCCGAGAGATCCACTTCGATCCGCGTGTGTTGCTCGAATGGCTCTTCGCTGGCCATGAGGATACGCTCGGCGGTCTCGAACGTCATTTCGCCGTTGAGAGTGAAGTGACCCTCACCGAGATCGTGGAGTTCGAACTTACTCATCGGGACCGCTGCTGGCCTCGGATTCGAGTCGCTCGATTACCGCCGCAAGGCTGGTCGAACGAATCTCCGAATCGAGTTCAGTTCGGTAGTTGCTGACGTAGGAGACGCCTTCGACCTTGACATTGAAAATGAGCCAATGATCCCCGCGATTGACCAGGTCGTAGTGCACCGGGACCTTGGTCCCGTCATCAAGCGTGACATTCGTCTTCACCAGCGATCGCTTCGCCGATGTATCGCCACGGAAATGGATAACTTCGATTTGCTCTTCATCGAATTCGAGCAGTCCATCCGCATACTTTCTCAAAAGCGAATCATAGAAAGCGTTGATGAAGCGCTCGCGCTGCTCGTCGCTGGCCGTACGCCAGTGCTTGGCAAGGACCAGCTGTGCAGCCAGCTTGCGATCGAACCGCGGCAGCAGAATGTCGTTAATCAGCGCATACAGTGCATCCCTGTCCTCCGCCAATTCCTCCTTACGACCGCTGAGCTTCTCGGTGAGCTCCATGACCGCGCCCTCGATAACCGCATCGGGCGAACCGGGATCTGCGACCGCTGTCGCGGTCAGCAGCAGAGCAGCAAGGAATGCCGCCGGCCGGTACCAGTCAATCCGACGTTTCATCGGACCCGCCTCTTACAAGGAATTTGCCGATCAGGTTTTCGAGGACGATCGCCGATTGGGTCAACAGGATTTCGCTGCCGTTTTCGAGGTAGAACTCCGAGCCGCCGGCCTGAAGGCCCACGTACTGACTACCAAGCAGACCCGCCGTGAGAATGCTCGCATCCGAATCCTCCGGAATCTGGTCGTAGCGTGCATCGACATCCATTGTCACGATGGCTTCCAGCGCGGTCGGGTCGAATTCGATACCGGTTACACGGCCAATAGTGACGCCGGACATCGAAACCGGGGCACGCGGCCGGAGACTGCCCACATTATCGAAGCGAGCGGTAATTTCGAAGGTCTCGTCGGCGGAAAAGTCCTCGCCGCCGGTCGTCTGAGTCGTCAGAAAAAACAACGCGCCCATACCGAGCAGCGCGAAAAGGCCCGTACCCAGCTCTACTGTGCGTGTCTGTTGCATAAAACTATCCCTATATCGCCACGGCGGTAATCATGAAATCGAAGATCAACACTACGATGGCAGTGAGTACCACGGTTCTCGTCGTTGCGCGCCCAACCCCTTCGGCGGTCGGAATCGCATTATATCCTTCCCATACGGCAAGCAGGCTCGCTGCTATGCCGAATGCGATGCTCTTGATGATGCCTTCGTTGATGTCGGCCACTTCCACCGATTGCTGCATCTGCTGCCAGAAGGAACCGACATCGACTCCCAGCAGCGGCACGCAGACCAGGTGGGCGCCCAGCAGTCCTACCATGCTGAAGACGGCGGCAAGCAGCGGCATGGCCACTACGCCACCGAGAAACCGCGGCACGACGACCCGCCGAATCGGATTGACCGCCATCATCTCCATGGCCGACAGCTGATCGGTCGCTTTCATGAGACCGATTTCCGACGACAATGCCGTGCCTGCGCGTCCCGCGAACAACAGTGCCGTTATTACGGGCCCGAGTTCCTTCACCAGGGCCAGCGCCGCGACGGCGCCCACAGAATCTTCGGCATTGAATCGCGACAGGTTCGAGAAGCCCTGCAGTCCGAGCACGGCGCCGACGAAAAATCCACAAATGACAATAATGACCAGAGACAAGGCGCCCGCGTTGTAGACCTGTCCTATCACCAGCCCGAATCGACGAGACAGAACGGTGGGTGTGTGCATCAGCAGCCGCAGGAAGAACAGCTGCAGCGCGCCGAACGTGCGCACGAATTCGAAAACTGTGTAATAGAGGTCCCGGAACATCCTGTTTATTCCGTATCCCGGCCCAGCAGTTGCTCCGCGTAGTCCGGCGCATCGTAGTGAAACGCTACCGGACCATCGGCCATGCCGTGCATGAACTGTCGTACGAGTTCCGACGACGCGTTGTTGAGTTCGTCCGGGCTGCCCGACGCGGCGACCTTGCCTTTAGAAATCAGGTAGCTGCAGTCCGCAACCGTCGAAATTTCCTGCACGTCATGGCTGACAATGATGCTCGAGATACCGAGCGCGTCGTTCATCTTGCGGACCAGGCGGACAATCACGCCCATCGAAATCGGGTCGAGCCCGACAAAAGGCTCGTCGTAGATCAGAATGTCCGGATCCATCACCATGGCCCGGGCCAGCGCTACGCGCCGCGCCATGCCGCCGGACAGTTGCTGCGGCATCATGTCCGCAGCGCCGCGGAGTCCTACCGCGTGCAGCTTGGTGAGTACGACGTGCCGAATGAGGCGATTGGTGAGGCGCGTATGCTCGCGCAAGGGAAACGCAACGTTCTCGAACACGGAAAGGTCCGTGAGCAGCGCGCCGTTCTGAAACAGCATCCCGAAGCGCTTGCGCAGGTCGTAGAGTTGCGTCTGATTAAGAGTCGCAATATCCACGCCGTCGACCAGTATGACGCCGTGGTCCGGCACGATTTGTCGAGTGATAAGCCGCAACAGCGTGGTCTTGCCGGTGCCGCTGGGCCCCATGATCGCCGTTACCTGCCCCTGCTCGATGGTCAGGTTGAGGCCATTGAAGATCTTTCGCGGCCCGAAAGAATAGTCGAGGTCGTGGATCTCGATAAGATTATCGGATACAGCATTCATGTCGGCTTTGGTCTGGACGGCCGAAGCCGCCGGGGCTGGAAAACGCGCAGCATAGCAAAAAACTTGGCGTCCCGGACCAATTGGGACTAAAATGGTCCTCTTTAATCCGGCGGGACCGGCGCATGCTCAGGATCAGTAAACTCACCGACTACGGTACTGTGTTGCTGGCTCACCTCGCCCGTAATCCGGACGAGGTTTGCAGTGCGGCAGAGATCGCCGCGCGAACCGGAATTTCGTTGCCCACGGCGAGCAAACTGCTCAAGTCGCTGGCGCGTAACGGACTCGTAACATCGACGCGCGGCGCCAACGGCGGCTATCAGCTCGCCCGTGACGCCAGCCTGATCAGCGCCGCGGAGATCATCGACGCGCTGGAGGGTCCGGTATCGATCACCGAATGCAGCGCCTCGGACAGTCATTGCGACATCGAGGAAGTCTGTGGCGTGGGCAACGCCTGGCAGCGAATCAATGTCGCCATTCGCGACGCCCTGCACGACGTCAGCCTGGTCGACCTGCTGCGATCGAGCAGCCCCGTGCCCCGATTCCGCTTCGCCGGCCTGCCAATCAACGTTGAGGAAAAGACCTGAATCCATGACCACAGAAACCGAGAATATCGAAAGTCTGGTCAATCGACGCTACGAACACGGCTTCGTCACCGATATCGACAGCGACAGCCTGCCGCCCGGGCTTGACGAGGACGTTGTACGAGCAATCTCGGCGCGCAAGGAAGAGCCTGAATTCATGCTCGAGTGGCGGCTGCGCGCCTACCGACTGTGGCTGGAAATGCGCGAGCCGACCTGGGCCCACGTCCACTACCCGCCTATCGATTTCAACGAGATCTCGTATTTCTCGGCGCCGAAGTCCGACAAGGACAGGCCCAAGAGCCTCGACGAGGTCGACCCCAAGCTGCTCGAGACTTACGACAAGCTCGGCATACCGCTCCACGAGCGCGCGCGCCTCGCCGGTGTGGCGGTCGACGCAGTGTTCGACAGCGTTTCGGTAGCAACGACGTTCAAGGAAAAGCTTTCTGAGGCCGGCGTCATCTTCTGCTCGTTCTCGGAGGCCGTCAAAAATCATCCCGAGCTGGTACAGAAATACCTCGGCACTGTCGTTCCGCAGCGAGACAATTTCTACGCAGCCCTGAACTCGGCGGTGTTCAGTGACGGCTCGTTCGTCTATGTACCCAAGGGTGTGCGCTGCCCCATGGAGCTATCGACCTATTTCCGCATCAACGCCGCCAACACCGGACAGTTCGAGCGCACGCTCATCGTCGCCGATGAAGGCAGTCATGTAAGCTACCTCGAGGGCTGCACGGCGCCGATGCGCGACGAGAACCAGCTGCACGCCGCCGTCGTCGAACTGGTCGCACTCGAAGGCGCGGAGATCAAGTATTCGACCGTGCAGAACTGGTACCCCGGGGATGAGAACGGCAAAGGGGGCATTTTTAACTTCGTCACCAAGCGCGGCGACTGTCGCGGTGCAAACTCGAAGATCTCATGGACACAGGTCGAAACAGGCTCTGCGATTACGTGGAAGTACCCGAGCTGCATTCTGCGTGGTGACAACTCCGTCGGCGAATTCTATTCGGTTGCCGTCGCAAATAATTTTCAGCAGGCCGATACCGGCACCAAGATGATCCATATCGGGCGCAATACGCGCAGCACGATCGTGTCGAAGGGCATCTCGGCGGGGCGTGCGCAGAACGCATACCGCGGCCTTGTTCGGGTGATGCCGCAGGCGCGCGATGCGCGCAATCACACCCAGTGCGACTCGCTGCTGATCGGCAAGGATTGCGGAGCACATACGTTCCCCTATATGGAAATCAAGAACCCCTCCGCACGCGTGGAACACGAAGCGACGACGTCGAAGATATCCGCCAACCAGCTGTTCTATTGCCGGCAGCGCGGAATATCCGAGCAAGGAAGTCTTCAAGGAATTACCCATGGAATTTGCCGTCGAAGCGCAGAATCTGCTCAACGTCAGCCTCGAAGGCGCCGTCGGCTAGGAACAGTCAATGCTTGAAATCAAAGATCTGAAAGCCAGTACGGGAGACACCCCGATTCTCAATGGCCTGTCGCTGACCGTGAAGGCCGGCGAAGTGCACGCCATCATGGGGCCGAACGGCTCCGGCAAGAGCACGCTCGCGCAGGTGATCGCCGGGCATGAGGATTACGTCGTGACCGAGGGTTCCGTCGAGTACAAGGGCCGGGACCTGCTGGAACTCGCGCCCGAGGAGCGCGCCCGCGAGGGTATCTTTCTCGGTTTCCAGTATCCCGTTGAAATACCGGGCGTCAACAACGCTTACCTGCTGAAAGCGGCGTTGAATGCGAAGCGCAAGCACCACGGCGTGGATGAAGTCGATGCATTCGAGTTTCTCAAGCTCGCAAGGGAGAAGATGGCGCTGCTGGGCATGGATCCCAAGTTCCTGAACCGCGGCGTCAATGAAGGCTTTTCCGGCGGCGAGAAGAAACGCAACGAAATCCTGCAGCTGGCGATGCTCGAGCCCGAACTGGCAATACTCGACGAAACCGACTCGGGCCTGGACATCGACGCGTTGAAAGCCGTCGCCCAGGGCGTCAACGCGCTCCGCAGCCCGGACCGCGCGATCGTCCTGGTCACGCACTACCAGCGCTTGCTCGATTACGTCGAGCCAGACGTGGTTCACGTCCTGTCCGGCGGCAAGATTCTTCGCTCCGGCGACAAGTCGCTGGCACTGGAACTCGAGGAGAAGGGCTACGACTGGGTCAGGGAGGCGGCAAACGCATGACCGCGCTCGCCCTCCCCGACAAAGCGCTCGCGACGGCCGTGCAGAAACTGCCGGATAATGCACTGGCGGCGAATCGCCAGGCGGCACTGGCGCGCTTCCTGGAGCGGGGCTTTCCGACCACGCGTCTCGAAGACTGGAAATATACCGATCTCGCCGCGGTTGCCGACATCAGCCAGCGCTGGCTCGAAAACGGCGCCCCGGTGCCCTCCTCTGCGTCCATCGGCGACCGTGTGGCAGCGATCCGCGCGGCAATAGACATCGACTGGATCGTCATCAGCAACGGTGCGATTGCGGACGGCATGGATCTCGCCGGCGACGACGGGCTGAGCGTCGCGACATTCAGCGAACTCGCGCATGCGCCAGGCTTCGAGCATCCGCTGGCCGATCTCAACGCCGCGCTGTTGCCCGACGGCCTGCACATTCGGGTGCGCGCCGGCACGCACCACGATCGTCCGCTGGGCCTGCTAATCGTAGACGGTGCGGATTCGCAACCGGGCGTGGCGCAGGCACGTGTCTGCATCGAACTCGAAGAAGGCTCGAAGGCGCAATTTGTCGAATACCACGCGTCGATCGGCGAGGCCGACCACTATGCGAACAGCATCGTTGAGCTGTCGCTGGCGCGGGGCGCAAGCGCCGATTACGTGCGCATCCAGGGGCGCGACGGACACCACACGCAGACCCACCGCACGACAATAACGCTGCAGGATGCCAGTACTGTTCGTTACAGCGGTTTCGACCTGGGCGGGCAGCTCGTCAGGAACGACCTGGACATCGACATTGCGGGTAAGGAAGCCAACGTAGTCGTTGCCGGCCTGTACATCGCCGGCGAGGGCCAGCATATCGACAACCATGTCCGAATCGACCACCGCGTCGGGCCCGCGCGCTCCGAACAGGAGTACCGCGGCATCCTGGGTGGACGCTGCCGCTGCGTATGGAACGGCAAGGCCATCGTACGGCCCGGCGCGGATGGCACGGATGCAGAGCAGGCGAACCATAACCTGCTGCTGAGCGAGCGTTCGGAGATCGATGCCAAGCCAGAGCTCGAAATCTACGCCGACGAAGTCAAGTGCAGTCACGGCACGACGGTGGGGCAGATCGATGAGGCCGCGCTTTTCTACCTGCGGTCCCGCGGGCTCGACAAGCAGGACGCCATGCGCACGTTGACGCGGGCATTTGGTGCCAGCATCGTGAGTCATTCACCTATCGCGGTACTCACCGATCACCTGACGGAAATGGTTGAAGGGCGCCTGTCGGAACTGACCGACGGTGGCGACGAATGACGCAGGCACCGCAGCGCAAAGACGGCCAGTCCGTGGTATCGGCATGCCGCGCTGACTTCCCTGCCCTCGACCAGGATGTAAACGGACACCATCTCGTCTACCTCGACAGTGCCGCGTCGGCCCAGCAACCTTCAGCCGTGATAGACGCGATCGCGCATTATGAGAGTCACGACCATGCCAATGTCCATCGAGGCGTACATACCCTGAGCCACAGGGCGACCGATGCCTATGAAGGAGCCCGGGAAACGCTTCGCCGCTTCATCAACGCGGCCAGCACGAGTGAAGTCGTGTTCACGAGTGGCACCACGGAGTCCATCAACCTGGTCGCACAGAGTTTCTGCCGGCCGAATATCGGCCCCGGCGACAAGGTGCTGATTACGCACCTCGAGCATCACGCCAATATCGTGCCGTGGCAGCTCGTGTGCGAGCAGACCGGTGCGGAACTTCTCGTCGCGCCGATCAACGACAAGGGCGAACTCGATCTGGACGCGCTCTATGCACTCATGAGCGATGAAGTCAGGTTGCTCGCAATCGCACACGTATCCAATGCGCTCGGCACGATCAACCCGGTCAGGGAGATCATCGCCGAAGCGCATGCCCGCGACATTCCGGTCCTCGTCGATGGCGCGCAGGGCGTGCCTCACATGCGGGTCGACGTAAGAGACCTTGATTGCGATTTCTACGCCTTTTCCGGGCACAAGATGTTCGGCCCCACCGGGACGGGCGTCCTGTATGGCAAGGAAGCGGTCCTCGACGCCATGCCGCCGTACAAAGGAGGCGGCGACATGATCCTCGAAGTCAGCTTTTCCGGAACGACTTTCAATGAGCTGCCCTACAAGTTTGAAGCCGGTACGCCGAACATCAGCGGCGTAGTCGGATTTGGCGCGGCGGCGCAGTACCTCGAGGATGTCGGCATACGGCACGTCGAGTCCTGGGAAAGTGAGCTATCGGACTACATGACGCAACGCCTGTCCTCGATCGCGGAAATGCGACTGATCGGCACGGCCGCGCACCGGGCCGGCGTGCAGTCGTTCCTGCTGGGCGACATTCACCCCCACGATCTCGGCACCATCCTTGATCACCAGGGCGTCGCAATACGTACCGGACACCATTGCGCCATGCCCGTCATGGAGTACTTCGGCGTACCGGGCACTGCCAGGGCGTCACTCGCACTGTATAACAACTTTGATGATATCGACCGGTTGGTCGAGGCTCTCGAAAAAGCGAGAGAGATCTTTGCATGATCGCTGGCGGCTTGCACACTGACGATGTTCGCGACCTGTATCGGGACCTGATCCTCGATCATGCACGCAACCCACGCCATTTCGGCAAACTCGAACATACGACCCACAGTGCGGAGGGCATCAATCCGCTGTGTGGCGACAAACTCAGGCTTTACCTCGATGTGGACTCGGACGAAACCATCAGGAATGCCGCATTCGAGGGATCGGGCTGCGCCATTTCAGTCGCGTCGGCCTCGTTGTTGACGGATACGGTCATCGGGCTCAGCTCGAGTAACGCGATCGCATTCTTCGATGCCGTTACGGCTCAGCTCGCTGGCGAAGATCCGCAGGACGACAAGCGGGTTGACATCGGCAAGCTTCGCGCGCTGGCGGGCGTGCGCGATTTCCCGTCCAGGGTCAAGTGCGCCACGCTCGCATGGCACGCGCTCAAATCAGCATTGCAGCAGGATGCGACGCCTGCCAGCACGGAGTAGGACAGCAGATGTTCGGACACACGAATGAACCGGTAACGATAACGCGCGACGTCAAGGCGATCATCATCCCCGCGGGCGAGGAACTGACGCTGCGCGAGGGCACCACCGGATTCTTGACGCAGGCACTCGGCGGCAGCTTTACCGTTTACGTCGAAGGCAACCTGTTCCGCATTGCCGGCGGGGACGCTGACGCCCTGGGCAAGGAACCGGTGCCGCCACCCGAAGTGCCCGAGAATCCCACGGACGAGGACATCGAAGCGGTCATCTGGGAGCAGCTGCGCACCTGTTACGACCCTGAGATACCGGTGAATATCGTCGACCTCGGGCTCATCTACCGCTGCGAAGTGAAGCCCCTCGGCAATGGCGAGCGTTCGGTCGAGGTCGACATGACCCTCACTGCACCAGGGTGCGGAATGGGAGAAATCCTCGTTCAGGACGCCCAGGAGAAGATCGGCGTCATTCCCACGGTGGCGGACGTGCAGGTGTATCTCGTGTTCGACCCGCCGTGGAACCAGAGCATGATGTCCGAGGAAGCGCGCCTGCAAACCGGTTTGATGTAAACTCGCACGCAACAGACGTTGCAATGCTATGAAGACACTCACCCTCGTCCGGCACGCCAAATCGAGTTGGAAGGATACCTCCCTGGCCGACCGGGATCGGCCACTGAACAAGCGCGGTAAGCGGGATGCGCCCGAAATGGGGCGGCGCATCGTGGCCGCCGGTATCCGCCCCTCATTGATTGTCAGCAGTCCTGCCGTCCGTGCGTGGACGACCGCGAAAGTCATTGCGAACGCGATCGGCTACCCGCGTGAGTTCCTGCAGCGGGACAACACGCTTTACCTTGCGTCGGTGAACGGCATACTCGACGTGATCGCATCCCAGGACGTTGGCTTCAACAACCTCATGCTCGTGGGGCACAATCCCGGTTTCACGGACTTCGCCAATTACCTGGTTCCGGGCCTGACCAACAATCTCCCTACGTCGGGCGTCGTCAGCGTCGAACTGGACACCGACGAGTGGGCCCTTTACGACAGACCGGACACCCAACTCCTGCTTTACGACTTCCCCAAGAATCCTGCCTAACACTCGGGGACGTTCACCGCCAGGCCTCCCATGGAGGTCTCCTTGTAGCTCGACGACATGTCCAGGCCGGTCTGCCGCATGGTCTCGATCACCTGGTCCAAAGTAACCTTGTGCGTGCCGTCGCCATGCATGGCGATCGTCGCCGCGTTGATTGCTTTCACGGCCCCCATCGCATTGCGTTCGATGCAGGGAATCTGGACGAGGCCACCGATCGGGTCGCAGGTCAGCCCGAGATTGTGTTCCATGCCGATCTCCGCCGCTTCCTCGACATGGTCGCTCGTGCCGCCGAGCACGGCAGCAAGCGCTCCGGCAGCCATTGAACACGCGACCCCCACTTCGCCCTGGCAGCCCATCTCCGCACCGGAGATCGACGCATTGACCTTGTAGAGGATGCCGATAGCGCCGGCCGTCAGCAGAAACGTCCGCACGCCCCCGGTATTGGCGCCAGGCACGAAGCGCAGGTAGTACATCAGCACCGCCGGTATGATGCCTGCGGCGCCGTTTGTCGGTGACGTCACGACGCGGCCGCCTGCCGCATTTTCCTCGTTCACCGCGATTGCGTAAGCGTTGACCCACTCCATTGCATCGAGCGGAGACGCCTGCTCCCTCGCCTCCAGCCGGCTGCGCAGCTTGGGCGCCCTCCTTGTGACGGCCATCGCTCCGGGCAATACGCCCTCGGTTCGCAGGCCGCGCTCGATACATCCCTCCATCGCGCGCCAGATCGCGTCTATGGATCGATCGACCTCGGCCCGGTCCCGCCACTGCACCTCGTTCTCGAGCACCAGCTCGGCAATACTGCAGCCGTGGTCCGCGCAGAGCTGCAGGAGTGAATGGCTGTTGTCGAAATAATGGCGTGGCTCCCCGCTTTGCGAAGTAGGTTCGGGTTCGTCTCCCCGTGCGATGAATCCGCCTCCGAGCGAATAATAGATGTCATCCCGCACCACCTCGGCGTTCGGCCCGAGAGCGCGGAAGCGCATGCCGTTGGTATGCCTGGGTAGTTCTTCGTCGTAGTTGAAAACGAGGTGCTCTTGCGGATCGAAGTCGATCATCCCGATACCGGGTACCTCGATTCGTTTCTCGCCATGGATCCTGCGAAGCTGCTCTTCCATGGATTCCGGGTCTATCGTCTCCGGCTGCGAGCCCGCCAGCCCGAGTAGAACCGCGGAGTCGGTGCCGTGACCTTTTCCCGTGTAGGCGAGCGAGCCGTGCAGGGTCACTTCCAGCGTCGAAACAGCCGCGCCGAGAGCGGCCAGCTCGCTCGCGAATGCATTGGCGGCCTTCATCGGGCCGACCGTATGCGAGCTCGAGGGCCCAACGCCGATCTTGAAAATATCAAAAATGCTGATAGCCGCCATGGTTCAATCGTTCTCCAGCGAGAGCAGGCTCGCGTTGCCACCGACCGCCGCGATATTGTTGCTGATCGTGTACTCGGTCCCGAAGCGCGGCAAGTAATGCGGGCCTCCTGCCTTCGGGCCGGTACCCGAAAGGCCCCGCCCGCCGAACGGCTGGACGCCGACGACGGCCCCGATCATGTTGCGGTTGATGTAGATATTGCCGGCGCCGGACAGTTCGGCGAGCCTGCGCGCCCGCGCGTCGATCCGGCTGTGCAGGCCCATCGTCAATCCATAGCCGCTTGCATTGACCGCATCGATGGTCGCCTGCAGGTCCCTGCTCCTGAATTTCAGCACGTGAAGTACCGGACCGAACACCTCATTTTCGAGCGCATCGACACTGTCTATCTCGATCAACGTCGGCGCGAAAAAAGTGCCTGATTCCGTACCGTCATCGAGGGGACAGCGGTACAACACCCTCGCCTCATTCTCCATCTGCTTCACGTGAGCCTCGAGCATGCTGCGTGCTTCATCGTCTATCGCGGGACCGACATCCGTTGCCAGCAGCGCCGGATTGCCGATGACGAGTTCTTCCATGTGCCCGACAAGGAGTTCGATAACGCGATCCGCGATATCCGTCTGCAGGCACAACAGGCGTAACGCAGAGCATCTCTGCCCGGCGCTGTTGAAGGCCGAAAAAGCTGCATCCTTCACCACTTGCTCGGGCAGCGCCGAGCTGTCGACAAACATGGCATTCAGGCCGCCGGTTTCAGCAATGAGGGTACCGATGGGGCCGTCCCGCCCGGCAAGCGCACGGTTGATCAGCCTGGCGGTCCCTGTCGACCCGGTGAACGCGACTCCGGCAATCCTGGGGTCGGCTACCGCACGTCCGCCCACTGTTGCTCCGTCGCCGGGAAGAAACTGCAGTACCTGCCCCGGAACTCCGGCTTCCATCAGGAGTTCGACCGCCCGGAACGCAACGAGCGGCGTCTGTTCGGCCGGTTTGGCGAGGACGGAGTTGCCGGCTGCCAGGGCCGCGGCGACCTGCCCCGTAAAAATGGCCAGGGGGAAGTTCCAGGGGCTGATGCAAACGAACACGCCCCGGCCTCGCATACCGAGCGTGTTGCGCTCGCCCGTCGGGCCCGGGAGTTCCGCCGGATCCCCGAATTGCTTGCGCGCCTGTGCTGCATAGAAGCGCAGAAAATCCACTGCCTCCCGTAACTCTGCTTCGGCATCCGGGAGCGTCTTTCCCGCCTCGTCGATACACAGGGACAGCAGTTCCGGCCTGTGCTGCTCGTAGAGGTCCGCCGCCACCTCCAGGATCTCCGCCCGCCCGGATGCCGGGGTGCGATCCCACTCCGGCTGGGCAGCGCAGGCGCTCGCTATTGCAGCATCGACGTGCCCGGCAGTCGCCACCTGGCAGGTTCCAACCGTGTGCCCGTTATCCGCGGGGTTGAGGGAATCAACGAACTCGCCGGACATCGCCTTGCCCGCAACGATCGGGTGCGCGGCCCGCGAGCTCGCACTGGCATCCTGCATGGCCGTCAATAAGTCCGCCGTTACTTTGTCGTCCGCGAGATTCAGGCCCTGCGAATTCCTGCGCTCCTTGCCGAACAGCAGGCGCGGCGACGGAATATGCGGATGCGGTTCACCGGCGTGCGCCTCAGTCGCCGTGATCGGGTCGGCGACAATATCGGCGATGTCGATCGAGTCGTCGATTATCCGGTTGACGAACGAGGTATTCGCGCCGTTTTCCAGGAGACGCCTGACCAGGTAAGGCAGCAGGTCCTTGTGGCTGCCAACCGGCGCATACACGCGGCACGGCCGGGCGAACTTTTCCGGGTCGATGACCTCAGCGTAGAGTTCTTCGCCCATTCCGTGCAGGCGTTGGAACTCGTAATTCAGCCGCGACCCCGCATAGTGCATCACACTCGCCAGCGTGTGCGCGTTGTGAGTGGCAAACTGCGGATAGAGGGCCTCCCCGGCTTCAAGCGCTTTGCACGCACATGCGAGGTAGGAAACGTCCGTGTGCACCTTGCGCGTAAATACGGGATAGCTGTCGAGTCCCAGCTCCTGCGCGTGCTTTATCTCCGTGTCCCAGTACGCGCCTTTTACAAGGCGCACCGGTATCCGGCGGCCGACATCCCTGGCAAGGCCCTCCAGGAAGCCGAATACGTCGCTCGCCCGGCGCTGGTAGGTCTGAACGGCCAGTCCGAGACCGTCATACCCCGTCAAGCCGCCATCGCGGAACACCCGTTTGAAAACCTGCAGCGATAACTCCAGCCTGTCCGCCTCCTCGGCATCGATCGTCATCGCAATATCGGATTGTTTCGCGTGCTCTGCGAGTTCCAGTACCCGCGGGGCGAGTTCGCGGAGCACACGATCCACCTGTGTGTATTCATACCGTGGATGCAGCGCCGACAGCTTCACGGAAATACTCGGCGCCGAAAAGATATCATCACCGGCGGTGCGCGGCGCCGCTCCGATCTCGCCGATCGCCGAGTAATAGGCTTCGAAATACCGCCGTGCGTCGGCTGCAGTGAGAGCCGCCTCACCGAGCATATCGAACGAGTAGCGATAGGACTTATTGCGTTTCGATACCGAGCGCTGCAATGCTTCCTTGATGTTGCGGCCCATGACGAACTGGTGCCCCATAATGCGCATCGCCTGGCGCATTGCCGTGCGTACGACCGGCTCGCCGGCCCGGCTGGCAACCTTGGCGAGTAACTGGGCCGGGTTGATTCTTACCGTTTCGTCGATCTTCAGCAGCTGCCCGGTCAGCATGAGACCCCAGGTCGAGGCGTTGACGAACAATGACTCGCTGGTGCCGAGATGCTCTTCCCATCGCGCGGCCGTAATCTTGTCAGCAATCAGGCGGTCGGCCGTGTCGGCATCGGGAATGCGCAGCAGGGCCTCCGCGATGCACATGAGCAATACACCCTCTTCTGACGACAGATCGTATTGCTGCAGGAAGGCGTCGATACCGCCCTCCCGCGCCTTGTTCCGGCGCACCGCGGCCACCAGTTCCGTCGCCGTATCGTGAATTCTCCCGCGCACGGTTTCGCCCGGGTCGGCGATCTTCCTGAGCTCATTGACGAGCGCTTGCTCGTCAATGAGATAGCGCGCATTGACCTCCGCAATGGGGCTCCGCCTCGCCGGCGTCTGCTGTGTAATTAGCATGGATATACCCACCCGTTGGTATCGTTAGTGTTATGGGCGTCCTGATATACTTTGCGACCTTTCTTGGTCGAGGGCAATCCCATGCCGGAAACTTTTCTCGCGTCTCTTGCCGAGCAGACAGAAGCGCTCCGTGAGCAGGGTCTGTTCAAGTCCGAGCGACTGATCAGCGGCCCGCAACAGGCCGATATCGACGTGCGCATGAACGGCAGTAGCAAGCATGTGTTGAATCTCTGCGCCAACAACTACCTGGGGCTCGCCAATCATCCCGAGGTGGTCGCCGCCGCACACAATGCACTCGACGAATTCGGCTACGGTATGGCATCGGTCCGTTTCATCTGCGGCACCCAGACCATTCACAAGGAGCTCGAGGCACGTATCAGCAATTTCCTGGGTACCGAGGACACGATCCTCTATCCCTCGTGCTTCGATGCCAACGGCGGCTTGTTCGAAACCATCCTCGGGCCCGAAGACGCGGTGATCAGCGACGCCCTGAACCACGCCAGCATCATCGACGGCATCCGCCTCTGCAAGGCACAGCGATTGCGGTACCAGCACAATGACATGCAGGACCTTCGCACCCAGCTCGAATCGGCCGACGCCAGCGCCAAACTAATCGTGACGGACGGCGTATTCTCCATGGACGGGACGATCGCGAACCTGCAGGAGATATGCGCGCTCGCCGACGAATTCGACGCGCTCACCATGATCGATGACTGCCACGCCACCGGCTTCCTCGGGGATACGGGGCGCGGTACCCATGAGTACCGTGGCGTCAAGGGCCGCATCGACATCATCACCGGCACCCTCGGCAAGGCCCTCGGCGGTGCGTCCGGTGGATTCACGTCCGGGCGCAAGGAGATCGTCGGCTGGCTGCGCCAACGTTCGCGGCCCTACCTGTTTTCCAACTCGGTTGCGCCGGTCATCGCGGCGGCATCGATCGCCGTTCTGGATCTGCTCGAACGGGACAATTCCCTGGCCCAACAGCTGCACGAAAACGCACGTTATTTCCGCAGCAAGATGGAAGAACGGGGTTTCGAAATGATCCCGGGCGAGCATCCCATCATTCCCGTCATGCTCGGCGACGCGAAGCTCGCAACCGAAATGGCCGACCGCTTGCTCGACCGCGGCATCTACGTAATCGGATTCTCGTTCCCGGTGGTACCCAAAGGCGAGGCACGTATCCGTACGCAGATGTCTGCCGGTATCACCCGGCAGCAGCTCGACCAGGCGGTCGATGCCTTCACCGCGGTGGGCCAGGAACTCGGAGTGATCAACTGATGAAAGCACTGGTCAAGGCAAAACCGGAGCGCGGCATCTGGATGCAGGACATCCCGAAGCCTGCGGTCGGGCACAACGACGTCCTCATACGCGTCAACCGCAGTGCGATCTGCGGTACCGATATCCACATCTATCAATGGGATGACTGGGCGCAACATACCATTCCCGTCCCGCTGGCCGTCGGCCACGAATTTTCGGGGACGATCGTCGAGTGCGGCATCGAGGTCAGGGGGTTCGAGCCGGGTGATCGCGTGTCCGCGGAAGGCCACATCACGTGCGGCGTCTGCAGAAACTGTCGTGCCGGCCGCCGACATCTCTGCATGAACACGAAGGGCGTGGGTGTAAACCGGCCCGGCGCATTTGCTGAGTATCTCGCCGTACCGGCGTTCAACGTGTTCAAGCTGCCGGAAGCCGTCACGGACGATATGGCGGCAATACTGGATCCATTCGGCAACGCAACTCACACCGCCCTGTCGTTCGATCTTGTTGGTGAGGATGTATTGATAACGGGCGCGGGACCGATTGGCATCATGGCCGTGGCTATCGCGCGCTATGCCGGTGCGCGTCACATCGTCATTACGGACGTCAACGACTATCGGCTGGATCTCGCCCGAAAGATGGGCGCCTCAGCGGCGCTTAACGTCACGCGGGATTCCATCGACGACACCATGCAGGCACTCGGCATGGAAGAAGGATTCGATGTCGGCATGGAGATGTCGGGCAACCCGGCCGCGTTTCGCGACCTGCTACGCACGATGCATCACGGCGGCAAGGTTGCACTCCTGGGTATCCCGCCGGACGATACCGCCATCGACTGGAACCACGTGATCTTCAAGGGCCTGATCCTGAAGGGCATCTACGGCCGGGAGATGTTCGAGACCTGGTACAAGATGTCCAGCATGCTGCAGAGCGGGCTGAATATCGAGCCGGTCATCACCCATCACTTCGGCATCGACGACTTCGAGCCCGCTTTCCAACTAATGGAATCGGGGCAGTCCGGCAAGGTTATCCTGCACTGGAACTAGGGTGTCAATCGATCTCGCAGAGACAGTGCGCGTAGACGCCTTTCGGGTCGTCGAATTTCGTCAGAGGCGCCAGGGCTTCCTCCAGCCCGCGGGCAATTTTCTGCAGCGACGACGGCTCTGATTTCAGGAAGTCGAGCTGTAATCCGAGACTCTTCGCAGTTCCGAGCATATCCACAATCATCTGTTCCGTAGGCGACAATTCAATCGTGATCGATTTCCGCCCATACTCATCCTCCGCAATATCGACCAGCTCTGCCGCAAACGCGATAGCATCTTCGAGCCCGCCCAGTTCGTCGACGAGACCGTGACTGAGTGCGTCTGCGCCGGTCCATACGCGCCCCTGGCCGACAACATCGACCTCGCCCTTGTCCATGCCGCGATAGGTCGCAACGCGGCCGATGAAGTCGTCGTAACCTTCCTCGATAACCAGTTGCACAAGGCGCTTCGAGTCATCCGTCATCGCGCGGTTCGGACGCAACTGGCCGGACAACGGCGTCGAGCCGATACCGTCATTTGCGATGCCCAGGTGGGCCGCCGTGCGCTGGTAAGTGGGTATCATGCCGAAAATGCCGATCGATCCCGTGATGGTCATCGGATTGGCGAATATGCGATCCGCGCCGACAGAGATCCAGTAACCCCCGGATGCCGCCACGCTGCTCATCGAGGCTACGACCGGCTTCCCGGCATCCTGAAGTGCGGCGATCTCGTTGGCGATCACGTCGGAGGCAAAAGCACTACCCCCCGGGCTGTCCACGCGCAACACGACAGCCTTGACGGACTCGTCGTCCCGCGCACGCCGCAGCAATTGTGCTGTCGAATCGGCACCGATCGCACCCGGCGGCTGCGTGCCTGACTGGATAGCGCCGGAAGCTATGATGATACCGATGTTCTCATCGGCAACCTGTTCACCATTGAGCATGTCTTCATGGGCAAGGTACTCGAGCATGCCGATCGCACTGTGGTCGACTTCCGAATCCTCGTCCGTGCCGACATAGCCGATGAGCAGTTCGCGAAGCTGGGTACGAGTCATCAACTCGTCGACGAGATTGTAGTCCTTGGCGGCCTGCGCAAGGTCACCATCGGCCGCAGCAACGACGTCGGTGTACTTGTCCGTATATTCTCGCATCTCTGCGACGCTCAGCTCCCTGGCAGCAGCAACGTCTTCGAGATAGGTTCCCCATAACTGATTGATCAGGTTGAGCGAAGCCTCGCGGTCCGCCTCGGACATATCCATGCGCTCGAAAGGCTCGACGGCCGACTTGTAGGTGCCGACCTTGAATATATTCCAGTCGAGTTTGAGCTTCTCGATCGCATCGCTGAAATAGCTCCGGAAACGACCGTAACCCTGCAGCAATACGCCGCCCTGCGGATGGAGATAGACCTCGTCCGCGTGCGCCGCGATGAAGTAAGCCTGCTGCGTCATGAAATCGGCGCTGGCGATGACGGGTTTTCCGGACACCTTGAAATCCTCGATGGCGCGGGCGATGCGCTGCAACTTGGGCAGGCCTGCTCCACCCAGCGAGCTGAGCTCGATGTGGACCGCGCCAATGCGTTCATCATCGCTCGCATACTCGAGTGCGTCGACGATATCCTGCAACACGGTTTGTGGCTGCGCCTCGTCCAGCAGCTCGGCGACCGCACGATCGAAAGGATCACCCTCGAGCTCCTCGACGATTACTCCCACGGGCTTGATCGTCAACGCCGCACGATCCGGCAGCATGGGCGTCGTTCCCGACAGCGCACCGACAAATATCGCAAACACGAAAAGCAGCAGCAACAGGTGCAATACCTTGCGAAAACTGTCGATACCACTCCAGATTCCGGACAGCACCCTGACCAGCAGATTTCGTTTTTTCATGGAATTAAGATCTCCTGACGCGTTTGCAGGAATCGCCGCGTCAAACTGTAGTTTACGCTGTGACCGTTCGACCGGCCAGCGTGCCTACCCCGGTACCAGAAATAGCGACAATCCCGGCCAGAACGTGATGACCAGCACCGACAACATCAGGATGACCAGGAACGGGAACGTGGCCGAATAGACGTGCATGATCGGTTTCTCGAAGCGGTAGCTCGCAATGAACAGGTTCAGGCCGACCGGCGGCGTCATGTAGCCGAGCTGCATAGCCGCAAGAAATACGATGCCAAGGTGCACAGGGTCGACATTGTATGCCGCAGCGATCGGCAGGATCAGCGGCACGACGAGGACGATCGCCGAGAAGATGTCGATCAGTGCGCCGAGGACCAGCAGGAACACGAGCAGCAACACGAGGAAGGTGGTCTGGCTGGATACCAGCCCGGACACTGAGGCGAGCAGCTCCTGGGGCACGCCGGCGCTGATCATGTAGTTGGTCGAAGCAAGAGAAACGCCGAGTATGGCGAGTATGCCGCCGACCAGCACCATGGATTCACGGATTATCCGCGGCAGTTCCGAAAAGCGTATCTCGCGGTGTATCAGGACCTCGACAACGAACACGTAAAGCGCCGTGATGGCTGCCGCTTCGGATACCGCCAGGAACCCCGAGTAGATGCCACCGAGAACAACCAGCGGCAACGGGATTTCCCAGGCCGTTTCCCGAACTGCACGGCCGAACTCGCGCATCGAGAACTTCTGCAGCACCTTCGGACTGCTGCGGCTCACGAACAGACTCCAACCCGACAGCATCACCAGCATGAGCAAACCTGGCAGGATGCCCGCCAGAAACAGGTAGTCGATGGAAACTTCGGCGATGACCCCGTACAGAATCAGCGGCAGCGACGGCGCGAACAACAGGCCGAGGCTGCCTGACGAAGTAACGAGCCCGAGATTGAACTTGTCCGGATAGCCGTCCTGCTGCAGCGCCGGATACAGTATGGCGCCCAGCGCAATAATCGTGACGCCGGATGCTCCCGTGAACGCCGTGAAAAACGCGCACGCGGCCAGCGATACGAGCGCGAGGCCGCCCGGCATCCAGCCGAGCAATGCATCCGTCAGCCTTACGAGACGGCGAGGTGCATTGCTCTCGCTGAGCAGGTAGCCGGCGAAAGTGAATAACGGTATTGCGGCCAGGAACGGCAGGTCGGCGATGCTCAGGACCTCCAGCGCGATATTCATTAGGTCCGTTTCGTCGCGCTGAAACCCCAGCATGGCGCTGGTCGCGATCACGGCAAACAGGGGCGCACCGAGTATCGCGAGCAAGGCAAGAATCACCGTGAGCGCTATCATGAAATCGCCTGCCTCTTCCTGCCCGTCGCCATCAGGAAGATTTCGCGTATGACAGAAACAGCAAACTGGTAGCTCATCAATGCAAACGCGCCCGGCACAATGGCGTGTGCAATCCACGCTGGCACATCGATTAACACCGTATCTTCGAATTCGATTTCCAGCTGCAGGTATCGCCAGGCCTGCCAGGCGACCACGCCGCAGACGATCGCCGCGAACACATCAACGAACAGTCGGATTGCGGTTACCGCGGTGTCGGGCAGCAAGTGCGACAACGCATCGATCCGGATATGGCGATTGTCTCGCGTAGCCGCGATCGAGCCGACCATGGCCAGCCAGAGGACGAGCAGTTTGATCAGTTCGTCGGCCCGGAAGAATCCGGTCTCGAATACTTCTCTGAGGATGATCTGGCCGACGGCCAGCAGGACCAGAGATCCAAGCAAGACAACCAGCGCCGCGTTTTCCGCCAGCTTGCCGAATCGCTCCAGCCGGGCCAGCAAGGACAGGATGCCGTGACTCACTGCGATCCGGCCACCGCTTCGCTATCTGCTTCCCGGTATTCCTCCACGTAGCCCATCATCTCGTCGTAGAGCGCCATGTCGAATGCGCCCTTCGCGCCGAGGCGCCGGTTGGATTCGAGGAGCCGTTCGCGCAACCTCGCAACTTCCTGAGCGTCGAACGCAACACTCTCTATGCCGGTATTCAGGAGCGCATCTCGCGCTTCGCGGTTGTCCTCGAGATTCACGCGGTCGAAATTTTTGTAAGTCTTCTTCATAACTTCGCGCACGATTTGCTGATCCGCGTCGCTCAGCTTGCTGAACGCGCGCCTGTCAATCGCCATGAATCCAACCGTGTAAACGAGCGGGATCTCGGTGACATACTTGATCTTCGTGTGCCACTGCAATACCAGCGCGCCGATCGGGGACATGGCGACGATATCGATCAGTCCGGTTTGCAGCCCTGTCAGGACGTCTGTGAGCGGCAGCGTAACGGGCGCAAGTGACAACGCCTCCATCGAAGCATAGCTGATACTGTCGCCCTCGGGCACCCAAACGCGCTTGCCCTTTAGGTCTTCAAGGCTCTTGACCGGAGTATTCGACATGACAATGGCGAAGCCGCCGGAGGCAAAGCCGAAGTTGACGAAACCGGCAGCCTCGAGACCTTCCTGTAGCTTGCCGTCGAGTCGCTCTCGAACGTAGGCCGCCTCTTCTTCGGAATCGAATACCAGCGGCATGCCGTAGATGTTCAGGTTGGGATAGCTATCGGCCAGCGCCGCGGGCGTAAACGCGCCTCCCTGAAGCGCGCCAATGCGTATCTTGCCGAGTACCTTGGTGTCATTGCCCATCACACCGCCGCCGTAATACTTGATCTGAACGCGGCCGTCAGTGCGCTCCTTGATTTCTTTGGCGCTGTCGCGCATGTCCTTCATCCACTGCGAGCCCTCGGGCGTTACCGTGGCAATCTTCAGGGTGGCGGCGCTCGCCACGCTGCCCAAGGTGAGGGCGATAAAAGCAATCAGAAATTTTTTCATTGGTCGTGCACCTGTCCAGGTTCCGATCAGAAATAGTCGTCCGCTTCGGCCATGAGCTGTTCGGCTTCTTCCTTGGCCATGACGTTACTCAGCGTCAGTCCGTCGGCATAGGGACTCGCCTCCATGACTTCGCCGAGCAGTCGATCGTGGAGTTCCCGCTCGTAGAGAAGCTTTGCGTAACCCTTCGCGTATTCCACTTTCGCGCTCAGGTCCCTGCCGTCCGACATCGCGATCGCCTTCTCGAAGTGCTCGCGCGCCTCCTCGGGCTTGCCGCCCAGCGACGGAGGCCGCAACGTCAGCAATATTCCCATGTAGGTATGCACCGTGCCGTCTACATCGTCGCCTGCAATTTCGAGATAGCGATCAAAAAGCGCTTCGGCCTGCGGCAGTTCCGCGAGCGAATTCCAGTCGTCGCTGTGTGCTCGCAGGTACGCAAGGGTCGCAAAACCGTAGGTATACAGGTAGTCGGACTGCTTGCCGGAAACGCCGTCAAGCGATGCCACGAACTCGTCATAGCTGGCGTCCGGCCAGCCGCAGGCAGGCGCGTACGATTCGCACATGGCATCCTGTGCGTAATTGCGCGCGCGCGTCGTGAGCCTGGATGCGCGTGCCGGATCGTCCGCGAATACCGCCCCGTAGGACGCATAAAGCGTCGCCGCCGAGGCCAGCAATTGGGGATTGTCCGGATCGCCCTCGAGGAAGCTGTCAAGCAGCAGCATATAGGACGGCGCCCCGGCCCGGACGGTCTCGGGATCGTCCTGGTTGAGAATGGCGCTCGACAGATTGTCGGCAAGGCCGCTTGCGGCGGAGGACATCATAGCGGCGCATCCGCCGAGCCACAGGCTGGCGAATGCGAGCAGCAGAGCGCTGCCCTGAGTTCTTCGAATAATCGATCTCATGCCACGAAAGACCCGGCCCAAGCGAATAGGTTCAGGCTAACCGACCTGCAGCCAACAATTATGTGGAATCGGCCACAGATTTGGAACTGTGCCGCCGCCCGCGGCACGGTATTTCCTAGATTTTTTCCTTGATACGCGCGGCCTTGCCCGTGCGCCCGCGCAGGTAATACAGCTTGGCACGACGAACGTCGCCGCGGCGCTTGACCTTGATGGAATCCACGGTCGGGCTGTAGGTCTGAAACACGCGTTCGACGCCTTCGCCATGGGAGATCTTGCGCACCGTAAACGAGGAATTCAGGCCGCGATTGCGCTTGGCAATGACGATGCCTTCGAATGCCTGCAGGCGCTCGCGGGTGCCCTCCCTGACCTTCACCTGGACGATGATCGTATCCCCCGGCGAAAACTCGGGGAATTCCTTGTTCATCTGTTCCTGTTCGATCGCTTCGATAATCTTGCTCATGTCACTCTACCCTGTTCTTTCAGGAACTCGTCGAGCAGCTCTTGCTGCTCGCGGCCCAGCTGCAATTTCTTCACCAGGTCCGGACGCCTCAGGAAACTGCGGCCCAGAGCCTGCTTGTAACGCCAACGCGCTATGCGCGCATGATCACCGGACAACAATACTGCCGGCACCCTGCGACCCTCGATTTCCTCGGGTCGCGTGTAGTGGGGATAGTCGAGCAACCCCTCTACAAACGAATCCTGCACCGCCGAGTCCTCATCGCCGAGCACTCCCGGCAGCAAACGGACCGCCGCATCGATTACCGCCATTGCGGCTATCTCGCCGCCCGACAATACGAAATCGCCAAGCGACAGCTCTTCGTCCACCTCTTCCTCGATCAACCGCTCGTCGACGCCTTCGTAACGGCCGGCGAGCAGGATCATACCCGGCAATGCCGAAAGCCGCGACGCTTCGCCCTGGTCGAATGCCCGGCCAGACGGCGACAGGTAAATCACCGGGCTACCCTCGGGCAACGCAGTGCGCGCCGCACGTATCGCCTCGACCGCGGGCCGGTATTTGAGCACCATGCCCGGACCGCCGCCATACGGACGGTCGTCAACCGTGCGGTGCGTATCGGTCGCGTAGTCCCGCGGATCCTCGATCCGCAGAGCGGCAAGCTGCCGCTCCATCGCGCGTCCGACGACGCCATGTTCCGCCACCGTGCGGACCATCTCCGGGAAAATGCTGACAACGGCAATCTGCATGATGTCAGTCCCACTCCCAGTCGACCCGGATGACGCCCGCGGCGAGATCCACGTCGAGTATCACTGTTCCCGGCACGAACGGAATCAATCGCTCAGCCGGACCGTCCACGACCAGCACGTCGTTCGCACCGGTGGCCATCACATAGGTCACCTTGCCGAGGTCGGTCCCGTCCCTGCGCACAACAGTCAGGCCTTCGAGATCGGCCCAGTAATAATGGCCTTCCTCCGGCTCCGGCAACGCATCGCGATCGACGCCGATCTCGCTGCCAATCAATTCTGCCGCGGCATCCCGGTCTTCGATTCCCTCGAGACGCGCAATGACCGCCTTGCCCTGGCGCTTGCCGTCCGCAAGCTCGACCCGTTGCCAGTCCCCGTCCCGGGCCAGCAACCAGTCCTTATAGTTCAGCACCGCTTCCCGCGGCTCGGTGTACGAGTACACCTTTATCCAACCCCTGACACCGAAAAGGCCGTCGATGCGGCCCAGTATCACCGGCTGTGTCAGAGCGTCCGTCACACTGTACTCTCCGGCCCGCCGTTGCAGACCGGACTCGGGTTCAGGCGCTGGCTGCAGCCTTGCGATGCAACTTCAACAACGAGGCAACCCGCTCGGAGGGCCTGGCGCCCTGCCCGATCCAGTAATCCACGCGCTCGAGGTCGATGCGCAGGTTCTCCTCGTGCTCCCGGCCAACCGGGTTGAAGAAACCGACACGCTCGATATAGCGGCCATCCCGACGATTGCGGCTGTCGGTAACGACCAAGTGATAAAAAGGACGCTTTTTCGCGCCAGCGCGCGAAAGACGAATACTAACCATTACATTCCCGTTAATTAACCTAGGAGGCGGACACGCCTGATCTCGGGCTGGCCCGAGTAAAGCGCGCATTGTACTGGTTTCGGTCTAAATGTGAAGCGTTTTGGGAGGCGATTTACCGGTATTTCCGGAGAAAAACCCGAATATTTTCGGCAGCTTGGGAGAGAATCAGCCGAACCCGGGCGGCAGACCGCCGCGCGGCATGCCGCGCATCATCTTCTTCATGCCTCCGCGCGACATTTTCTTCATCATTTTTTCCATCTGGGTGAACTGCTTCAGCAGCCGGTTCACGTCCTGCACCTGCAGCCCGCACCCCTGCGCGATGCGCTTCTTGCGGGAGCCGTTGATGGTCTTGGGAAAGCGCCGCTCGGACGGCGTCATCGAGTTGATGATCGCGATCTGCCGGCGCATCTGATGCTCGCCCACGCCATCCTTCAGCGCCGCAGCGTTGACGTTCCCCGGAATGGGCAACTTGTCCAGCATTGCGCCGAGCCCGCCCATGTTCATCATCTGCTCGAACTGATCGCGGAGGTCGGAAAGATCAAAACCGCGGCCCTTCTTCAGCTTTTTTGCGAGCTTCTCGGTCTTTTCCTTGCTGACCTTGTCTTCAATCTCTTCGACGAGCGACAGTACGTCGCCCATACCGAGGATGCGCGAGGCCATGCGCTCCGGATGAAACGCCTCGAGGCCATCCACCTTCTCGCCGACGCCGAGGAAGCGTATCGGCTGCCCGGTAACTTCCCGGACCGAGAGTGCGACACCGCCCTTGGCATCGCCATCGGCTTTGGTCAGGACCACCCCGGTCAGCGGCAATGCCTCGCCAAACGCTGTCGCTGCATTGACCGCGTCCTGCCCCGCCATGCTGTCGACGACAAACAGGGTTTCCTGGGGGCCGGCCGCCGCATGAACTGCCGCGACTTCCTCCATCATGCCGCTGTCGATGTGCAGCCTGCCCGCGGTATCGACAATGAGAACGTCGGCGTGCGATCGCCGCGCCTCATCCAGCGCACGCTCGACGATAGCAACCGGCGCCTCGCCCGGATCGCTGTCGCAATGCAGTGCATTGACCTCGCCCGCCAGTGTCTTCAGCTGCAGGATCGCGGCGGGACGGTGCACGTCGACGCTGACGAGCATCACACGCTTCTTTTCCTTCTCCATGATGCGCTTGGCGAGTTTCGCCGCGGAGGTCGTCTTTCCGGCGCCCTGCAGGCCGGCAAGCAGAATGACTACCGGCGGCTGCGCTTTCAGGTTGAGGGGTGCATGATCGCCGCCGAGTATCGCGACGAGTTCGCCGTGGATGATCTTGACGAGCGCCTGCCCGGGCGTGAGGCTCCTGGCGACCTCTTCGCCGAGCGCCCGTTCCCTGATGCCATCGATGAAGGTCTTTACGACAGGCAGCGCCACATCGGCCTCGAGCAGCGCGAGCCGCACCTGCCGCAGGGTGTCCTTGATGTTGGCTTCTGTGAGGCGGCCCTTGCCGCTTAGATTGCGAGCGGCGTCGGACAGCCGCCCTGTGAGATTCTCAAACATGGCGCGCAGTCTATCAAAACTCTCGAGCAGGACCGCAAGCGCTGATCAGGCCAGCGTGTCTGACAGCGAGCCATGACGAGAAAGAGCATCGCTGCTCAGACGATCTACACGTTCAGGACGGTGCCTCGGGAGAGCATCTGGATGTTCTTGTCGGGGGCGGCTGCGACGACCTGCTTCAGGATGCGCGCCTCCTCACCCGGTTTCATTCCCGTCAGCCAGATTTCCGGGTCATGTTGCAGGCGTTGCAGGTCCTGCGTCAGCGTCCGCGGGCAGTAGTGGCCGGCGTCGGCTGCCAGTTGCTCCATTTCGTCGGGAAACGACACCTCGATGACAAGAACCTTGAGATCATCGCAGGCATTCAGCACCGGCCAGAGGGTCTCGTTGGTCTTGGTGTCGCCGCTGACCGCGAATACACCGCCGGAGTTCTGCACCGTGAAACCGAGCGAGGGAACGCTGTGCATGACATCCACGGCGTAGAAGTTTCGATTGCCGATCGTGACCGTATCGCCGGGGCTGCAGACCTGGTAACGAAGCATCGGGCGATCCGCCGACGGCAGCCTGCCGAAATCCGGCCAGATGACGTCGTTGAACAGGTGTGCCCTGATGGCGCCCAGGGTCTCGTCGCGCGCATAGACCGTTAAGGGCGTGTCGAATCCCTCGTCGAACACGGTGTCCACGAGCAACGGCAGACCGGCGATGTGGTCGAGATGGGCGTGCGTCAGGAAGACGTGCCGTATCGGCTGTAATTCGGCGAGCGAGAGGTCGCCGATCCCGGTCCCGGCATCGATCAGGACATCGTTGTCGACGAGCATCGCCGACGTCCGTGCGCCGGCACCGATGCCGCCGCTGCAACCAAGTATTCGAATCAAGAAACGGTAGGTTATCGACCGACGGGTTTCTGTGTTTCAAATCACACTTCCATTTCTATACCTGGTCGCTGCCGCAGGCTTTGCGGGCAGCAGGCTGCGTCAGGAATCCGGGTACGCCGGCCTGATGCGCACGGGCGCGTTTGTGCTTGCCGCCATCGCGATCGCGATGCACGGGTCGGGGCTGTTCGAGTCCCTTACGCGCGGCGGAACCATCAACGTGTCGCTGGTGTCCTCTGTATCGCTGATCGGCCTGCAGCTCGCGATCATCGGGACCCTTGCAGCGCTCGATTCGGACCTGCGCGGCGTTGCGGCGGGGCTTATCGTACTCGCCGCACCTACTGCTCTTGCCACGCAGACCGGCGCTGTCGAGGCTACGAGTAGCGGGCTCAGCTGGCAGCTGCAGACACACGTCTTTACAGCCATGTTCGCCTACGGTCTCCTGGCTGCGGGCGCAATACTGGCAATCTACGCGCTGGTCCAGGACCGTCGCCTGCGGGCGGCCAAACTGTCAACCGTGAACCAGCTGTTTGCGCCCCTCGAGAAGACCGAACGGGTACTTTACGGCGTCGCGTCAGCCGGTATCGCGGTACTCGCGATGTCCATGGCGCTCGGCATCACGTTTGTCGAGAATCTTTTCGCTCAGCACCTCATGCACAAGACGGTGCTGTCGCTGATTGCGCTGCTCGTTTTCGGCATCCTCCTTACGGGACGTCATTTCGCAGGCTGGCGTGGCAAGCGCGCCATTTATCTCTACCTCGGCGGCTTCATTATTCTGTGTCTTGCCTACTTCGGCAGCCGCTATATTCTCGAAGTGATCCTCCACCGCAGCTGGGGCTAGCGGGAGCGGTGCCCTGGTTCCTTGACAGGCAGGCGGGCGGCTGCTGAACTGAGCTAGTCGCGACTACATTGAGGTACTCGTCCTTTGGGCGATGACGTTCCACTAGCGGCCCTGTTTGGGCTACTGATCGTATTACTCTTACTTTCCGCCTTCTTTTCCGGCTCGGAAACGGCTCTCGTGAGCCTGAATCGCTACCAACTGCGACACAAGGCAAGGCAGGGTCATCGCGGCGCCCGGCTTGCGGACCTGCTCCTGCAACGCCCCGACCGGCTGATCGGGCTGATACTGCTCGGTAATAACCTGGTGAATTTCTCTGCGGCGTCACTGGTCGCCATCATCGCACTCGAAATGGGCGGGGAACCCGCGGTAGCGATCGGTACCCTGCTTTTGACACTGGTCGTGCTGATCTTTTCGGAAGCTGCGCCCAAGACGCTGGCGGCGCTGCACCCCGAACGGCTCGCCTTTCCAGCCGCACTTATTTATTACCCGCTGTTGAAGATCACGTATCCGATCGTGTGGCTTACCAATGCGGCGTCGAACGGCGTGTTATTCCTGTTCGGGGTCCGTCGTGGTGACACTGGACTGCAGCCCCTCACCAGGGAGGAGTTGCGAACCGTTGTGCACGAGGCCGGCGGCCGGATCGCCGGCCGCTATCAGCAGATGCTGCTCAGCATCCTCGACCTCGAGAGGGTAACCGTGGACGATGTCATGGTTCCGCACAACGAGATCATCGGCATCGACCTGGATGACGAAATCGCCGAGATCGAGGAGATCATCTTCAAGAGCGAACACACACGGCTACCCGTCTACGAGGACGACGTCGACAATGTCGTGGGTATCCTGCACCTGCGGCGGCTCGCGAACCTTGCGCCGCAGTCGTTCGACAAGACCTCCATCCGTAAATTGCTCGACGAGCCGTATTTCGTGCCCGAGGGCACGCCACTGAGCAAGCAACTCGTTCAGTTCCAGCGTCGTCGTGAACGCGTAGCCCTGGTGGTGGACGAATACGGCGACATACAGGGCATTGTGACCCTCGAGGACATCCTCGAGGAAATCGTCGGTGAATTCACGACCGATCCCGCCGACCAGATCGAGGATGTGGTGCCCGAGGGGCCCGACTCGTTCCTGGTAAGCGGCACCGCCAATATCCGCGAACTCAACCGGGCACAAGGCTGGGAGCTGCCGACCGACGGCCCGAAGACGCTGAACGGCCTGATCCTCGAATTGCTGGAAACGATCCCGGATCCGTCGACCTGCCTGAAGATCAGCGGTTATCCCCTGGAGATCGTGGCGTCCGACGAAAATCGCGTCCGCACCGTGCGGATTGGCCCGCGGATTGCCGAGCCGGAGGGCTAGAAGGCCGCGTCGAACGCTTCCCGGATACGCGACACCGCGACGATCTCGATGCCGGCCGGCGTCTTTCTCGGCACATTGGCACGCGGCACGATCGCACAGCTGAAGCCCTGTTTCGCAGCCGCAGCGATACGCTCTTCTCCATAGCGTACCGGACGCACCTCGCCGGCAAGCCCGATTTCACCAAAACTCACCAGCCCTTCCCTGCAGGGCCGGTCGCGAAAACTCGAAACCACCGACAACATCGTTGGAAGATCCACGGCCGTCTCCGCCATCTTCAGGCCTCCCACGACGTTGACGAACACATCCTCTGACCCGAGCTGCGCGTCGCCATGACGCTGCATTACGGCGAGCAACAATCCCAGTCGGTTTTGATCGACCCCCTGCGCGACCCGCTTCGGGTAACCTCCGCCGCCATCGGCCACCAGCGCCTGCATCTCGACGAGGAGCGCCCGGCTGCCCTCCCAGGCAACCGAGACCACGCTGCCCGGCTCCGCCAATGTATCCCGCGACAGGAAAATCGCTGAGGGATTACGCACCTCGCGAAAACCACAACCGGTCATCGCGAATACGCCCATTTCGCCGGTGGCGCCGAAGCGATTCTTGACCGAGCGGATCATCGTGTAGCGGCTCGCCGGATCGTTCTCGAAATACAACACCGTGTCGACCATGTGCTCCACGACTCTCGGCCCGGCGATAGCGCCTTCCTTGGTCACGTGACCGATGACGAATACCGACACCTCGTTCTGCTTCGCAAATTGCACGATGCGGCCAACACACTCGCGTAGCTGGGCCACCGATCCCGGCGCCGATGTCAGCTCTGCGGCAGTCATGGTCTGGATGGAGTCGATAATCAGCACGCGCGACGCGTTGCGCCTCACCTCGCCGAGCACATTCTCGAGACCCGTGTCCGCCAGAACCTTGAGACTCGTACTTTCGATCGCGAGACGACGTGCCCGCTGGCTCACCTGGCGCAGTGACTCTTCTCCGGTGGCATAGAGAACCGGCACGGCGCCCTGCACGTGACCACTGACCTGTTGCAACAAGGTCGATTTTCCGACGCCCGGGTCGCCACCCAGTAACACGACGGCGCCCGGCACGAGCCCACCGCCCAGCACGCGATCGAACTCGGCAAAGCCGGTGGCGTATCGCTCCTCCGGGTCCAGCTCTAAAGCGTCCAGCCCGGTTGCCTCTGCACCGGAAGCGGCAGCAGCGGCTGCAACCCGAAATTCGGAAAGCGTATTCCATGCGCCGCAGTCAGGGCATTGACCGGCCCATTTCACGCTGTGCGCACCGCATTGGGCGCACACGTAGGCTGTTTTTTGCTTCGCCATACCGCTCCTGCTAACCCAATTGGCCGCTTGTTGTCCGAAAAGTTTCTATAATAAATAGAGAAACAATCAATATCATATTGTTTTCATTGATTTTTTATCCTGAATGCAGGCGCTATTCGGGGGTCATACCCGGTTGCCGTCGAATCCGATGATAGCACCGCAAATCAGGCGGTTATGACAAAAAAATGCCAACTCTTTCTCATTAACTGTGGCGCCAATTTTCTATACTTTTCCGCCTGAAACAGGGACATGGAAGACTTGGACATCAGCAGCAACCAGAAAAGAAACCGCCTGATCGCGTTGAGCTTTGCAAGCGTCCTGCTGTTGCTCGTTTACGGGCCGCTGGCGCCGTGGTTCCTCACGGCAGACCGGTTTCTCTACGATACGTTTTCGTCGGGCCTGCCGAACCGGCCGCTCGACAACGCCATCATCATCAGTATCGACCCCGCGCGCGCGAGTCACGAGGAGATTATTGCCAAGTACGGCCAGGTGCTCTCCGTGCTCACCCGTAGCCAGGCAGGCCGGATCATCCTGCCGCAGCCGCCCGAACTGGGTCCGGACGAACGTCTGCCCGGGTGGTCTGCCGCGCTGGGCGGCCCGGTACCGGTATACGTACCGAATAGTCATCGGCTGGCGGAACTGACACCACACGAGGGCTTCATGGAATTCCGGCCGGACGATGACGGCGTATTGCGTGGTGCAGGACTGTGGCAACTCAAAGGTGCGGTAATGTCCCCGTCGCTGCCACTTGCCGTCGCGCTGGATAACGAAAACCTTTCCCCGAGCGGGCGCATGTCGGTGTCCGACGATACCGTATTTCTTTCGAACTACGAGGAATTGCCCCGGGTACCCATTGACGAGATTCTTTTCGGCGATTTCGCGAGCACGCGTTTGAACGATGCGACCATCTTCGTCGATCACGAACCTGCCCTGGTCGGTGCGTTCGCCGTGTTGCCCTCGGGACAGTTCGTCACGCGCTCGGAGCTGACGGCTGCGCTGATCGCAGACTTCGAAACTGACCGCAGCATAATGCATCCCGCCTGGGCAAGTGCCCTGCAGTGGTTGGCGCCGGTATTGCTCGCCATCCTGGCCGTGCTCTTCCTGCCGGAACGCGATCGCCGCAATATCGGCGTCATCTGCGTTGCGACGATCGTCGCGCTGCTGCTCCTGGAAATGCTGTTCCTGTATGTCTTGCGCGTGCGCATAGACATTGGCCGCGCCGCATTGATCTTCATCGGGGTCGGCCTGCTCAGTCTCTGGCTGGTCGGGAATCCCAGGAAAGCGACGCAGGATGCCTTCAAGCGAGGCTCGGACTTTCTGGCGGCCGGCCGGCTCGAGCCGGCATTTGCCGAGTTCCGGCGCTGTTCGGCTTCCGATACGCTCGCAACGATCATGTACAAGCTTTCGATTGCATTCGAGGAACAGGCGAAGCCGGAACGCGCTGAGGCGGTACTCGAGTGGATGAAACGCACTCAGGGCGCACGCGAAGCCAAGCAGAAGAAGCGAGCCGGCGTCGCAGGTGTGCCCAAGCGGCTGGGCCGCTATGTAATAGAGCGCCGCATTGGCCAGGGAGCCATGGGGGCCGTGTATCTCGCAAAGGACCCGCGGATAAATCGCGCCGTGGCCGTCAAGGTCATCCCGATCGAGAAAGAGTTTGAAGATGATGAACTCAAGGAAGCACGTATTCGATTCTTTCGCGAGGCCGAATCGGCAGGCCGGCTAACGCATCCCAACATCATCACCGTTTTCGATGCGGGCGAGGACAAGGGGCTTGCCTATATCGCGATGGAGTATGTCCCGGGCATTCCGCTCAAGGATTTCACGGATTCGAAACGCCTGCTTGCCCCCAAGCGTGCGCTCGACCTGGCGGCGAGCACCGCCGAAGCCCTGGACTACGCGCATAACCAGGGTGTGATTCATCGTGATATCAAGCCCGCCAATCTGCTCTATAACCCGAAGGAAGGTTCGCTGAAGATCAGCGACTTCGGTGTCGCCCGGATTACGGACAACAATCGAACCAAGACCGGAATCGTCCTCGGCACTCCGATGTACATGTCACCGGAACAGCTCGGCGCCGAAAACCTGACAGGCCACTCGGACTTGTTTTCGCTTGGTGTTACTCTATATGAGCTTCTGATCGGCGAGGTGCCTTTCAAAGCAAGCAACATCGCGGCATTAATGACGAAGATTACGACAGAAGACCCCGCCCAGATCGCAGGCAAACGTAACGGGCTCGCGCCGAGTATCGACTCCGTACTTGCCAAGGCGCTGGCCAAACGTCCCGACGATCGCTTTTCGTGCGGCGCCGAGATGGCGATCGCATTGCGAAACTGCGCCAGATACTCGTAGTAACGATCGGACTGAGTAGAGCGACCTTGAAGAGCCTGCGTGGAAAAATAGACTTCGCCGAACTTACGGATACGGGCAAAGTGCGGGACCATAACGAGGACGCTATCGGTTCCAATCCCGATATCGGGCTCATGGTGCTGGCCGACGGCATGGGTGGCTATAACGCGGGCGAGGTAGCAAGCGGTATCGCCGTGCAGATTGTCTCCGACCTCGCCGTCGAGGGTGCGAACCGCGAGGAACGCGAAGACATCGACCCGCACAGTGGCCTGATGCGCCAGTCCATTGTGTTGCGCGATGCGGTTTACCGCGCCAACAAGATTATTTTCCAGACAGCACAGAGCCAGACACATTGCGAGGGCATGGGCACGACCATCGTGGCGTGCATGTTCTACGACAACAAGTTGAGCATTGCCCATGTCGGCGACTCACGCGCGTACCGGCTGCGCGGCGGTCAGCTCGAGCAGCTGACGCTCGATCATTCGCTGCTCCAGGAACTCGTGGATCGCGGCTTCTACTCGCACGATGAAGCGCAGCGGTCGACCAACCGGAACTACGTCACCCGCGCCCTCGGCGTCGAGCCGACGGTGGAGGTCGAGGTAAACGAATACGATGTGCTTCCCGATGACATCTATTTGCTGTGTTCCGACGGCCTGCCGGACATGGTCGAAGATGAGGATATTCACTTAACTATCAGTACTTTTAATGCTAGTCTTGACGTCGTTGGTCAACAGCTGGTTG
>JAACFJ010000130.1 GCA_009937505.1 Gammaproteobacteria bacterium | reverse complement strand
TTCCAGGCGCCGCTCGGCGACCGGGGCGCACCCGGCGGCAACCACCGCTCCTGGCACCCGGTCATCGACAGCACCGGCCGGAGTGCAGGAACACGCACCGTGGGTGGGAACATGTTCCTGGCCCCCTGGAATGGTGCGGCAAACATCGGTACGCAGACCATGTACTGCTCCGACTGTCACGGCCGCAATACCAATAACGGCACTTCGGTGCCGCCGGGCGGTACGCCGTGGGGACCGCACGGATCGGAAAACGAATTCCTGCTCAAGGGCACCTGGAACCAGAACACCGGCGGCAACCAGAGCGGCATCTGTTTCCGCTGCCATAATCATGCGGGTTACGCGACCGAAGCGAACCGTGGCGACGAGCCAGCCTTTTCGAGCGGCTTCGGCAATAACGACCGCGATACGAACCTGCACGCATACCATGCTCAGCAAGTGAATCAAAACCTGCAATGCACCTGGTGTCATGTCGCGGTGCCGCACGGCTGGAAGAACAAGGCGCTGCTCGTCAACCTGAATGACGTGGGGGCAGAAGCCGGTCTCCCCGACGGAACGGAGGTTTCGATCCCTGGACAGGCGGCGACGTTTACGCAGGGCCCTTATTACCTTAACGCGAAGCTCAAGATCCTGAACTTTGCCGAGAGCGGAACCTGGTCCGAGAACGACTGCGGATCAGCCAGCGGCCAGGGTGGCATCGGGCGCGACTGGATGGAAAACGTCTGTACCAATCCGCCATGATCTTGCTAACGAAGACAATGGCATCCCTGAAGCTGACGCTGGTAGGCCTCGCCGCGTTGATCGTAAACGCGTTCGCCGTCAGCCAGTGGCCGGACACGGCGATTCCCTGGTTGGTACTGCCGCTGTCGGTGCTTGCTATAAATCTATTGGCCGCGTTGATTGTCAGGCATGCTTTTCGCCAACAGGCTGCATTGCTTCTGTTCCATATCGGATTGCTGGCTGTGCTTCTAATGGTTACTGCCGGCGTTCTGGTGCGCTTCGACGGTAGTGTCGAAGTCGTTGAGGGCGCTGCGTTCGATGCAGCAGGCGTGACAGCCAGGGGCACCGGCTGGCTGCATCCGAACCGGTTGCAGCAAGTGCGGTTCACTCAGGGTCCGATGGAAGTCCATTATCTGTCAGGTCTGCAGCGGGACACGACGCACAGCCGCATCACGCTGGCCCGGACGGATGGCAGTGAAGTACCGCGCGACATAGGCGATCGTCAGGGTTTCACATCGCACGGCTATCGCTTCACGACCACGTTCAACAAGGGCTACTCCGTCCTCGTTCTCTGGCACGATATGGACGGTCGAGTTCGACTGGAAGCAGACGAACGATTGGACCACGCCGTCCGGCGAAACGCTGACCTTCGAGCTGAAACTCGCGGAGCGGGTGCCGGAGGACGAGCCGTGGACCCTCGGTAGTCGTGAAGTCAGTTATGAAGTTGGCATTAGCGGCAGCGCGCACGCAGAAAAGACGATCGGGCCCGGGCAGTCGACCGCCGCCACCGGTGGCGAGATCACGATCGTCGATCTGCGCCTGTGGATGGGCTACCGTATCGACTACAACCCGTTGCTGCCATGGTTGCTGACCGCCGCGTTCCTGTCGCTCGGCGCACTTGCAGTGCACATGGCGCAGAAGTTCAGGGCACCGCGAGCTATGAAAGTTGTCGCGGCGAGTGGGGGAGAGCAGGCGGCATGAGCATGGCGGTCGAAAGAACGACGCTGGTCGCTGCCGTCACGGGATTCGCCGTGGTGCTGGTGCTCAACCTACTGCTCAGAAGAGGCGCAAGATCCACGTGGCCGGCGGTGAGCGGCGGGCTGCTGATCGTCCTCGCACTGCTGACGGCCGCAGTGGCGGGCCGCTGGATCAGGGAATCACAGGGTCCGTTCCTGACGCTCTACGACGTATTACTGAGTAATCTCTTCAGCCTGACTCTGGTCTACCTAGTTGCAGCGTGGCTGGTGCCCGCACTGCGCAGATCATCGTCGATCGTGGTCGCGTTCCTCGGCGTGCTCGGTATCTGGTCGCTGACCGTATCGGCGGTGGCGGTCCCGTTGCCGGCCACCTTCGACAATCCCTGGCTGTGGTTGCACGTGACGGCCGGCAAGTTGTTTCTCGGGCTGTGCCTGCCCGCAGCCGCAGCCGCCCTGTGGCTCCTCGCGCGGAGGCAGAACGCAGAAGCGGAAGGCGGTGAGATGGACGCGGCCGTCTGGCTGACCCTGTCGCTTGCGTTCGTCTGTCACAGCTTCATGCTGATCGCCGGTGCGATCTGGGCGCACAGCGCCTGGGGCCGCTACTGGGCCTGGGACTCGCTGGAAACCTGGACCTTCATCACCTGGCTCTGCATCGCATTGCTGCTGCATGCGCGCGTGACGTTCCGGCGTATGCCCGTCACCTATGGCTGGTCCGCCGTGATCGCGATCTTCGGCCTCGCAGTCCTGACGTTCCTCGGCGTGCCTTTCCTGAGTGTCGCGCCGCACAAGGGGGTCATGTGAGTCGGCGCACGGACAAGCGACGTACGGTTATACCGTTGGCGCTCGGCCTTACCTTGCTCGGGGGCGCGTTGCTCAGCGTCTACCTGTCGCGTGATGCAGCGAAGCCTGTTGCCGAGGAGACAGCTGCGACCGATGGCGCGCATGAATTCCTCGAGGACGAGCAGGCGCGGCGGGCACACCAGGGTTTCCAGCAAGGCGTAGCGATGCTTCAGGCGGGCCATTTCGACCATGCGGTCACCGCACTGCACGAGGTGCTCGCGATCTATCCGGCGCTACCCGAGGCGCACGTTAATATGGGTTACGCTTTACTCGGCGTGGGTGAGCCCGGCGCCGCCGCGGACTTCTTCAACACGGCGACGGACCTGCGACCTTCGCTGCACAACGCGTATTACGGGCTGGCGCTGGCCGAGCGCGAAAAGGGCAATGACAAAGCTGCACTTGCGGCTATGCAGGCGTATACGCACCTTGCTGCTGAGGACGAACGGCATTTGCCGCGCGCGAAGGAAATCATCTGGGAACTGCAGGCGAAAACGGGGGGCGAGACACCTTGAGACAAATAGCGCGATTCATGGTGCCTGTCGTTTTCCCGTTGTTTCTCGGCGAAATGGCCGTCGCTCAGGCGACGGATTGTGCGCCGAGTTCCGATCCTGCCGTTATCAAGCAGGCAGAGCAGAAGCTCGTGCTGCTACAGCGCATGGTCGGCAGCGGCGGACCCGCAAAGCGCGTTGACGAGGGCGACAACGAAGAAGCGAGGCAGGTCCTCGAACAGGCCCGCAGCGACGCCGCGCAGGCGAGCCTGGTGCTCGACGAAGGCTGCGGGGCCGAGGCGGTAGAGCTCGCGACCTCGGGTCTCAGCCTCGCGTCGAAAGCGTTTGCGCTTGCAAAGAACCGGAGGCCGGGGAGTGATGCTGGCTACCGCGAGGTGCACGGCAGGACGACCAGCTTCCTGCAGTCGCTCGAGGCACAGCCGCCGGAGGCTCGCGGCATCGGCGATGCCGATATCACCGGCATGCACCGGCAGATAGAAAGGGCCGAGGAACTCGCCGTCAGCGGGAACTTTGAGTCGGCAACGAATCTGCTGAAACCGGTGGCCGATCGACTCGAGCGCAGGCTGGTCGCGATATACGACCAGAAGACCGTCTACTACGAGAAATCCTTCGATGGTCCCGAAGACGAGTACGCGTACCTCGCACAGCAATACCAGGGCTACCAGATGGTGTTCGACCGCTTCGCCGGCAGCCGCGAGGCGCCGCACAGCGCGAAGAAGATGTACGACGACCTCCTGGCGTCCGCTGCCGATCTGGCCAGCGCCGCCGAGGGGCATGCAAAGGCGTCGGAGTGGGATACCGCACTGGTGGAGATCCAGGAAGCGGTTACCCATTGCGAACGCGCGATGCGGTTGATCGGTATTGGCTACTAACAAGAACGACTCGATGCGGATGAGAGGAAGGCATGGACAATAAGCAGGAACACAACTCGACGCCGGGCGAAGTCGTCATCGACTATCGATCGTTCCTCACCTGGATCGTTACCGCTGTCGTCGCTTACTCCCTGTTATCGGGTCTGATGGTGACTTTTCTGCCTTTCGGTGTTTACGCACAGTTTTCGATCATCATTCACACGGTCGTCGGCCTGGTTGCCGTGATACCGCTCGTCGCGGCGGTATATCTCCACTGGCAGCGCCGCAAATCCGACGCGCCGGTTCCCATCGCACGCGCGGCAATCGTCGCGGTTGTGGCGCTCTTCGTGTGCGTGCTGACGGGACTGATAATCACGGCCATGGCCGTGTTCGGCACCTGGGTTCCGGGCTGGGTGGACACCGTGCACCTGGTCTCTGCGCTGGTTCTCGGCACCTTGATAGCGATACACCTCGCGCCCATCGTCGCACGCTATGGCAATGCCGAAGCGTCACCGCGGCGCGCGCCACGTAAACGATTCGTGGGGACCGGCGTCGCCATCATCGCGGTGTTGTTCGCCGTGACCGGTTTCTTGTCTCGGGCACAAACCGGACCGGACCAGTTCCAGGCGTTCAGCGATGATTACAACTGGCCGCATGGCGACGACCGGGCTTTCTGGCCAAGCCGCATCGCAATCGCGAATACGCCCTGGCTCAACCGTTTCCTGGCCGACGTCGAGAAGGTCGTCGGTGCTGAACGCGCAGAGGATTTCGGGGAGACGCTGAGAGGGCCGCAAGACGCCGGTCTGCGAGCGCAGACAGCCGAAATCGTTGCCGCACTCGAACTCGATCCAGACGCTGCCAGCGCCGTCGACGATCTCGTCGAGCGGGCGATCGTCGAGCAGAAGCAATCGGGCTCGCTGAAGCCGTCGGCACTCGCGGGTTCCGCGACTTGCGGCAGCAGCGGCTGTCACCAGTCGATCTATAAAGAATGGCGGGCGAGCGCACACGGCTTCGCTGCGGAAGACATCCTGTTCCTGCAGGTCCAGGACCTGCTGATCAAGGAGAAGGGCGCTGCCGAGTCACGCGCATGCGCCGGCTGCCACGACCCGGCGGCACTGCTTGGCGGCACGCGCCACGAAGGCTTACCGCAGGGCAGCGAGCTGCCGATCTTCGAGGCCAATTCCTGCATCACCTGTCACAGCACGATCGAAACGGACACCAACGGTAACGGCGGCTACGTCATTCAGGCGCCGGAGCGGTATCTCTTCGAAGAGCGGGATGCGGGCCTCGCGGGCCTGGCCGCGAAATTCCTGATTCGCGCCTACCCCGAGAAGCACGTCGCCGAATACAAGCGGCCACTGTACAAGACCAGCGAATTCTGCGCGGCCTGCCACAAGCAGGTACCGCCGCCCGGAGAAGCGACGACCGCCGGTCTCGCGCAGGAGCAGAACGAGTACGACAGCTGGAGGAGCGGGCGTTTTTACCACGGCAAGGATCATCCCGACACGATCGAATGCCTCGAATGCCACATGCCGCTGGTCGACAGCGACGACCCCGCCCGCGGCGATGACGTAGACAGCTACCGGAGTCCGAACGACGGCAAGCACCGCAGTCACCGCGTGCTCGCGAGCAACATGTACATCCCCGCGACCATGGATATTCCCGGCGGCGACGAACAGGCGGAACTGACCATCAAGTGGCTGCGTGGAGAAATCGAGGTGCCGGAAATCGCCGATAAGTGGACCACCGGCCCGACCGTCGAAATGCAGATCGATGCGCCCGAGAGCATCCGCGCCGGCGATCTCGTCAACATCCAGCTGCATCTGCACAACAACAAGACCGGCCACGATTTCCCGGCCGGGCCACTCGACGTGCTGGAGAGCTGGATCGAACTCACCGTGGAAGACAACCTGGGCAACAAGCTCATGGAACTGGGCGCCGACAGGTCGATAAGCCCGTCCATCGATGCACCGGTCGTCTACAAGGCGGACTGGTACGACAGCCAGGGCCTTCCCGTCGAGCGCCATAACCTGTGGGACGTGGTAGGTGCCAGCTACAAACGCGTCATCCAGAGCGGCGGCAGCGACGTGGTGGACGTACCGTTCCGGTGCCCGGGAATTGCCCGGCCGCGCCTGTCGGATTCCGCGAGCGAGGATACCCCCGGCGAGCGCAAATCCGATGTCGTGTTTGCGATCAACAACGCCGAATTCACCGAGCTGCACGTGACCGCGCGGTTGCTGTTCCGCAAGGCGAACCCGGAATTCCTCGCCAAGGTCTACGACGTCGAGGAGGTGCCCGAGGCGCCTGTCGTGGAGATCGTTCGCGCGACCCACACGATCCGGGTCGAGTGAGACTGGTCAGAACGTCCGCAGCACGCCCAGCGTGATCACATTACGCTCGTAGGAAAACTCCGGGTCGTTGGAGTCGTTTTCCGAGTACTGGTATTGCAGCGCGAACATCCAGACCTCGGCGACAGTCCGGGTCAATGCGGCACTGATCGAGGTCAGGTCCTCGGTTCTCGGTAATTCAATGTCGTCGTAGTCGCTGGCACGGAAACCGAAGCCGGCCTCGAAGCCCCAGGCGTCAGCGGGCTGGTAGCGATAGTCAGCCTGGAAACGACTTCTTGCTGGCGAAACGCCTGCGTCAAGGCGGTCGTTGTTCTCCGCACCCAGCCGAAGAATGACAGTCTGGTTACCGCGGTACCAGCGATATCGGAGGTCTGCACGCTGCCGGGTTCCCGCAATGCCGGCAAACAGCGGGTCGTCCTCGTCGATGTCGTCGTAGCGATATTGAAAGTCGAGGGCGGCGTTGTCGCCGAGGTAGCGCACGGCGCGGGCACCCAGCGCGATCTCGCGCTCGAAGCCGGAGCCGCCCAGCGTGCCGTACACGTAGTGGGCGCTGCCCTCGAGCCGCCAGTCTCCGGGCCGCCAGGTGTACAGGCCGCCAAGCCGGAATTCGGACTGGTCGAAGTCATCGGCGTCGGGGTAGGCCACCGCGTACGCGCTGGCGTCGAACATGAAGCCACCAAGGAAGGCCGGGGCGCCACGCAGTGCGACGAACAGGTCGGCCATGGGGCTCTCCGCCGTAACGCCTGCGGGAAGACCCAGGCTGTCCCGCAGCGCCACGTTGTCGTCGTGGCCCGCTCGCAGGCCGAAAGACCCGAACCATCGCTTGGGCTCCTCGGCCGGCGGAACTATGTCATCGAGCATGGCGATCGCCAGCGCCCGGACCTTTTCGTCGTCCGGGCTCAGTTCCCAGGCACGAATGAAATGCTCCTGCGCGGCACGCGTGTTGCCGAGGCGTCGCTCCACGAGCCCAAGGTTGTATTCGGCCAGGCCCTGCATTTTCGGGAAGTTGTCAGCGATGTGGCGGAACGTCGTCCCGGCATCGTCGAAGCGCTCGAGCTTGAACTGGCAAACGGCGATGTTGTAATGAATTGCCACGCCTGACTGGCCGGCATCACGGGCCATTTCGAAGTAGAGCAGGGCGGAATCGTAGTCCCCGGTTGCGAAGGCCTGCCGGCCGGACGCCCAGTCGTCCGCGACGTCCGCGGCCGCAGACGTAGCGAACAGGAAGCACAGCAGCAGCGCTGCGCGGGCGGTGATTCGGCGGAGGACCATGCTTGCCCGGAAGACCCCGTTTTTCCAGAAATATCAGTTATGTAAATAGCAAAAGAGCCCCTCGCCGGGTAGTGCGAGGGGCTCACATTGTGACTGATATCACGGTTCCCGCCCGGGGCAGGAACCTGGCGCACACTTGCTGCTCAGTCTCGACCGGGAGGAGTCTCCGGGGGACCGGGAGGTTCGGGACGCTCGGGCCGGTTG
>JAACFJ010000129.1 GCA_009937505.1 Gammaproteobacteria bacterium | reverse complement strand
CCGTGGTTCCTGTAGTGGAACAGGCTGATATTCCAGTCGGTACCGATGGCGTTCAGGAAATCCAGGAGCGCACCGGGGCGTTCCGGGAATTCGAAGCGGTAGAGGCGCTCGTTGGCTATGTTCGGCGAGCGCCCGCCGACCATGTGACGGACGTGGAGCTTCGCCATTTCATTGTCGCTGAGATCGCTGACCAGGTAGTCCTTCGCCCGCAGACGCTCCACGAGTTCGCGTCGCTCCGCCATACCGTGGCGCAACTCGACGCCGACGAATATGTGCGCTTTCGCCGAGTCGCTGTACCGGTAGTTGAATTCCGTGACGCTGCGCCGTCCCAGCGCCTCGCAAAAATGCCGAAAGCTACCCGGCTCTTCGGGGATTTCGACGGCGAGCAGCATTTCCTTTTCTTCGCCGATGGCTGCCCGTTCCGCAATATGCCTGAGCCGGTCGAAATTGACGTTGGCCCCGCAGCAGATCGCGACCAGGTCCCCGTCCGAGACATTGTTGTCGAGGATGTATTTTTTTGCGCCCGCGATCGCGAGGCCACCGGCCGGTTCGACGATCGACCGAGTGTCTTCGAATATATCCTGAATGGCGGCACAGACGTGGTCAGTATCGACCGTGATGATTTCATCGACATATTTCTGACACAGGCGAAAGGTCTCGTCGCCGACGCGGCGCACCGCCACCCCGTCCGCGAAGATTCCCACGTGGTCGAGCGTGACAGGCTTACCGGCCGCAAGCGATGCCTGCATCGCCGCGGAGTCATCGGGTTCCACGCCGATGATGCGGACCTCCGGATACAGCGACTTTACGTAGACAGCGATGCCGGCGATGAGGCCTCCGCCGCCGATCGGAACGAAAATCGCGTCGGGCTGACTGCCAGCCTGCTTCATGATCTCGACGCCGATAGTGGCCTGGCCGGCAATCACATCGGGATCGTCGAATGGGTGAATGAATGTCAGACGCTGTTCTTCCTGCAGCTCGCTTGCGCGCGCGAACGCATCGTCGTAAGTGTCACCGTGCAGTACGACCTCGCCATCCAGGGAGCGCACTGCATCAACCTTGATCGAAGGTGTGGTGACGGGCATCACGATCACCGCGCGTACGCCGCGGCGTTTCGCGGCCAGCGCTACACCCTGTGCATGGTTGCCGGCTGAGCTGCAGATCACGCCGGCCTGCAAAGCCTCGTCGGGTAGCGAGGCGATCTTGTTGTAGGCACCGCGGAGTTTGAACGAGAACACCGGCTGCAGGTCTTCACGCTTCAGCCAGATGCGGTTCTGAAAGCGAGCGGAAAGGTTCTTTGCTAGTTCCAGCGGCGTTTCGCGGGCGACGTCATATACGGATGCATTCGCGATCCGCTCGAGGTAGTCGTCATTGGTTTTGGCGGCTTCGGGCATAAGGGGTCCGGTTATCGCATACCCGGACAGACGTCGCAAAAAATTCCGTGAATTGCGGGGAATCACCACTCGCCCCGCCACGCGCCAGGTGATTGCATGGGGTGATGACCGAACCAACCAAACAGCTGTTCCGCGAACGGGCACTCGCTTCGGTGCGGCAACGCTGGTTCGGACCCGTGACCCTGGTTACGCCACCGTCAATGCTATTGGTCATTAGTGTCGCTTGTCTCGTGATTGTGATGCTGGGCACCGCTGTTGCATCGATCCAGATTCCTGATCGGGTCAGGACATACGGCGTATTGATGCCCGCCGAGGGCCTGTTGAAGGTCAAGGCGCCGCGTTCCGGGCGCGTCGAGCGCCTGCCGGTTGCGAACGGCGACAGCGTCCGGCAGGGCCAGGTGCTGCTGCGACTGTCGGGCTCGCAGCGCGCCCCCGGAAGGGAGCCGGAGCTTACGGCGCGCATCGAATCCCTGGGGCGGGAATTGCGCCTGCTCGACGAGGCCGTCGACCGGCAGCCCGGGCTGGCCGACGCGCGCGAGCGCCTCAATCGGCGCCGTCTGCGTCTCACGGAGGAGAGGATCGCGGCCGCGCAGGCTGAGGTGCGAACACGTGGGGAAAAGGCGTCGATTGTTGCAGCGCGCGCGGAAAGAATCGGTCGGCTCGCCGTCGCGAATGCGATTGCCGATGACGCCGCCGAAGATTCCGTGGCTGCAGTCCTGGTATCGAGGGCGGCGAAACTGGCAACTGAACAGCGGGTGCTGGCCCTGCAGGACGAGCGCCTGCGGATCGAGCAGCAGCTCGCACAGGAGCGGGACGGATTGGCCAGGATGATGCGCGACTACGGGACCCGACGGGAAGCTCTGCTACGGCAGATCGCAGCAAGCGAACTGCAATCTGCTCTGGAGGTCACGTCACCGGGCGATGGCCTGGTCACTGGCCTGACCGTGCGTGTCGGTGAAGATGTCGCAGTCGGTGAGGTGCTGATGACGGTGTATGCGCCGGAAAGCCGCCTCGAGGCGCGGCTCTTCCTGAGTCCCGACAATGCCGGCATGATCTCCGTCGGGCAGCAGGTAGAGCTGCAGTTGAAAGCCTATCCTCACCAGGTCTTCGGGACACAAAGCGCGGTCGTCACGTCGATCTCGAACGTCGTTCTGGCACCGGACGAAGTCGACGTGGATCTGCTCCTCGCGGGCCCCGTATTCGTGGTGCGGGCGCGGTTGAGGCAGGGTGCGATACGGGTCGGGAAGCGGAGCTGGACACTACCGCCCGGCACGTCATTCCAGGCCGACCTCGTGCGCGCTCGATGGCCGCTCTATCGGTGGCTGTTCCGCTCGGTGTCCGGAGACTCCTCCCGGTCCTGACCATGCGGGTACCCCTGATTCTGCAGTCGCGAAGGACCGAATGCGGCCTGGCCGCGCTCACGATGGTTGCGAGCCACTTCGGCCACGATCTCGACCTGACGACCATGCGCCACCGCTTTGGCGACGAGCGACCTGACCTTCGCTCGATGCTCGCTGTCGCGAACTCGCTCGGACTGATCGGACGCCCGTTGCGGCTGGGCATCGCAGAGATGCAGAAGCTGAGGTTGCCCGCGGTGCTGCACTGGGAGTTCGACCATTTCGTTGTCGTGATAAAGGTCAATCGCCAGCGCATCGTCATTCACGACCCGGCCGCAGGCCGGCGTGTGCTCGACTGGACGCAGGTCGGTTCTGCGTTTACGGGCGTCGCGGTCGAGTTCACACGCGCCCCCGATTTCGTGGGACGATCCGCGCGGCAGCTACCGCCCCTCAGGGGGCTGGTGAAGTCGTTCCGGGGATTGCCACGCTATCTCTTCGGAATGCTGTTCCTGCTGATTGCCACGCAGCTACTGTCACTCGCCCCCCCCGTGGTCACTCAGCTGCTGATAGACGAGGTGGTGCTCGGTCAGGATCGTATCTGGCTCCATCGGGTCATTGTCGGCCTGGCGCTCGTCATGCTTGCTGCGGTACTGATCGACACGTTGCGGCGGCGCATTGCGCTTTTTACCGGTATGCGAATCGCGACCGATTCGACCACCCTGATTATCCGGCACCTGTTGCGGCTGCCGGCCGCCACCGTCGGGCGCCGCTCCGTCGGCGATCTCATGTCGAGAGTGGATTCGGTGCAGCCGCTGCGCATCGCGTTAACCGAAACCAGTCTCCTGTTCGTCGTCCAGAGCACCGTCATGCTGGCGACCCTGGCGCTGATGCTCGTTTACAGCAGGCTCCTGACCGCGATCTCGGTGGGGGCCGTCGTTGCCATCGCATTCCTGCAGGCAGTGGTTCTGCCCCGCTCGCGCGCGCTCAATGCGGAGCAGGTCGTCGGCGCTGCGCGGGCGGGCAACTCGCTGATCGAGTCTTTGCGTGCCTACACGGCGGTCAACGCGATGGGGCTGGGTACGCAACGTCTCGCGCATTGGCAGCACGGGTTCGTTACAGCCGTCAACGCAGAGACCCGCAAGCAACAGCTGGTCGTAATCGCGGGAGCCGGGCAGGGAGTCATTACCGTGTTCGAATACGCTCTGTTTCTCGCCGTCGGTATCGGCGGTGTGCTGGACAGGCAATTCACGCTCGGCGTGCTGTTCGCGTTCCTGAGCCTTCGCGGCACGCTGATGAGCGCGACGATCGAACTGCTCGGGGCCGTCCGGCAGCTTTTTCTCGTGCGTACCCACGTGGAGCGGGTTGCGGAGATTGTCGCCGAGACACCGGAACCGAACGTTCCCCGGCATGCGTTGCGCCAGCCGCTGCGCGGCAGTATCGCCTGTGATGCTCTGGTGTTCCGATATCCCGGCGGACCGTCGATCCTCGACGGTTTCACGGCCGTCATAGATGCGGGCGAATCCATCGTGATTCGCGGACCGTCGGGTAGCGGCAAGTCCACATTGTTGCGCCTGCTCGCCGGGTCGCTCCAGGCGGATCGCGGCAGGCTCCGTTATGACGATATGGACGCGAGACTCTGGGATCGGGAGGCGCTGCGCCGGCAGTTCGGGGTCGTGTTGCAGTCCGACCGGCTGTTCGAGGGCTCGGTGGCCGACAACATCTCGTGCTTCGAGACGGATGCCGATCTCGGGCGCCTTCGAGAAGCCGCGGAACTCGCCGCGATCTGGGACGATATCCAGGGATTGCCGATGGCCGTGCACACGCCGCTGGCGGGTGCGGACGGCGGTCTCTCCGGTGGGCAGGTGCAACGCCTGTTGCTGGCGCGGGCCATATATCGCCAGCCGCGCATCCTCTTCCTTGACGAGGCAACCAGCCAGCTCGATCATGCAACAGAGCGGCGCGTCATCGACAACCTGGGTGCGCTCAACGTGACGACCATCAGCGTCGCGCATCGCAGCAACGCGCTCGCGGCGGCCAGCCGATTCATCGATCTCGACGATGACCCCGCCGTGGCTTTTGGGCCCTGAGCATTCCATAATGAGGTTCAGCGATGCGTCTCCGCGGAATCCGGGCGAGTGAACAAACTGCTTATCACCAATGCACGCCTCATTAATGAGGGCGAAACACGTGATGCCGACGTACTCGTCGAAGGCGAACGAATCAGCAAGATCGGTCCCTCGATAACCCCGTCCGGCGATGTCGAGGTCATTGACGCCGGGGGGTGCCTGCTCATGCCCGGCATGATCGACGACCAGGTACATTTCCGCGAACCCGGGCTTACCAACAAGGGGGACCTCGCAACCGAATCAGCCGCCGCCGCGGCAGGCGGCATAACCAGCTTCATGGACATGCCGAACGTTAATCCCCAGACCACGACGCGGCAGGCTCTGACTGACAAGTACGCGATGGCCGAGCACCGGTGCACCGCGAACTATGGATTTTATCTCGGCGCGACCAATCGCAACATCGAGGAGATCAAGGCTCTCGAGATCGGCGAGGCCTGCGGCATCAAGGCGTTCATGGGTGCATCGACCGGCGACATGCTCGTCGACGACCCCGCGGCTCTGGAGCGAATTTTCGAGCATGCACCGATCATGGTGGCCACGCATTGCGAGCACTCGCCGACGATCTGGGATAATGAAGCGAAGGCTCGTGCCGAATACGGCGATTCCGTGCCGATGTCCCAACACCCTGCGATTCGTTCTGCGGCTGCCTGCCTCAAGTCGTCCAGCGTCGCGGTGGAGTTGGCGCGCCGATTCGATGCACTGCTGCACGTCCTGCACCTTACCACCGCAGTTGAGATGGCACTGTTTTCGAAGGCACACAGGTCGGAGAAACGCATCACGGCCGAGGTGTGTGTGCACCACCTCTGGTTTGATGAATCCCGCTACGAGGATCTCGGGACGCGTATCAAATGCAATCCTGCCATCAAGGAGGCGAGCGACAGGGCGGCACTCGTGAAAGCACTCAACGAGGGGCGCATCGATATAATCGCCACCGATCACGCGCCGCATACAGCGAGTGAGAAGAAGCAAAGTTACTTCAAGGCGCCGGCTGGATTGCCGCTGGTGCAGCACGCGCTCCAGGTTCTCTTCGATCTTGCGGCCCGCGGGGAGGTTTCCCGGGAAAACATCGTCGATCGTGCGTGTCATGCGCCCGCCGATCTGTTCGGCGTGCGCGAACGCGGCTACGTGCGCGAAGGCTGGTATGCGGACCTCGTCATTGTCGACCCCGAAAGGCCGTTCCGGGTGGAGAAATCCAACCTGCTCTGCAAGTGTCACTGGTCGCCATTCGAGGGCCACGAGTTCTCGGCAACCATCGATACGACCATCGTCAACGGCGAGGTTGTCTATCGCAACGGGGAGCTGACGAAGAACATCGCCGGCCAGCGACTCGAGTTTGCCCGGGCAAGGTAAGATTCCTGGGCGCAGAACGACCTTTTTTTGCCGGGTTCGGCCCGTGTGACCGAAACGGTTTACTTTCCGGTCGATCCCGTTATGCTAGCCCCCAACGTGGGATCGGCCCGTTCGCCGGGAAGCGGGCGCGGCAATAAAATGAAGCCAACGGATACCTCAAACCCCGACTACTTCCATAAAGTGGTCGACTGCCAGTGGGCCTGTCCTGCTCATACCGATGTACCTCTATATATAAGGCTCATTGCGCAGGGGCGTTTTGGCGACGCCTATATCGAGAACCGCAAGT
>JAACFJ010000128.1 GCA_009937505.1 Gammaproteobacteria bacterium | reverse complement strand
GTTCCTCGATAGCGCTGCGTCCGGCGCCAGACACGGCCTGGTAGGTCGCGACGTTGATTCGTTCGATGCCGACCGCGTCGTAGATCGGCTTCAGCGCCACGACCATCTGGATCGTCGAGCAGTTCGGGTTAGCGATGATGCCGCGGCTCGTGTAGCCACCGATCGCTTCGGCATTCACTTCGGGCACCACGAGCGGAATGTCGTCGTCGTAACGAAAGTGCGAGGTATTGTCGACGACGACGCAACCCGCCTCCGCGGCCCGCGGCGCGTATTCCGCCGAAATCGACCCGCCGGCCGAGAACAGGCCGATCTTTACCTGCGAAAAATCGAATCCGGCGAGGTCCTGGACGGTCAGCTCGCGGTTGCCGAACGCCACGTTCATACCAACGGAGCGCTCGCTTGCGAGCGCGTAAATGTCACCGACGGGGAATTTGCGCTCCGCCAGAATTTCGAGCATGGATTCACCGACGACACCCGTGGCGCCGACGACGGCTACATCAAATCGATCTGTCATTGTCCTGTCTACGTAATGGCTGGTGTTCCCGACTGAACGTCGGCGTTTTGTGCACGATTGCGCAAGAAGTGGTCCATGATGACGAGCGCAACCATTGCCTCGGCGATCGGCGTAGCGCGCAAGCCGACGCAGGGGTCGTGACGGCCTTTCGTTACGATCTCGGTCTCGCTGCCGCTCTTGTCGATCGTCTTGCCCGGCACCGAGATGCTCGACGTCGGCTTCAGCGCGATGCTGGCGAGCAGGTCCTGCCCGGACGAAATGCCGCCGAGGGTGCCGCCGGCATCGTTCTTGCTGAAGCCGGTGCCGGACATCTCGTCGCGGTGCTGGCTGCCGCGCTGCGTAACGGCCGCGAAACCGGCGCCGATCTCCACACCCTTCACCGCATTGATGCTCATGAGCCCGCGTGCGAGGTCTGCCTCGAGTTTGTCGAACACGGGTTCGCCGAGGCCGACCGGCATGTTACTCGCCAGTACGCTGATCTTCGCGCCAATCGAATCGCCCTGCTCGCGCAGCTCGTCCATGAACGCTTCGAGCTCCTCGACGCGAGAGGGGTCCGCGCAAAAAAACGGATTGTCGTCGATCGCTCCGAGATCGGCGGCGTCGAGTTCGATGGGGCCCAGCTGCGAGAGATAGCCGCGTATGTCGACGCCCAGCCGCTCCCGAAGGTACTTGCGTGCAATTGCGCCTGCCGCGACCCGCATCGTGGTCTCGCGCGCGGACGAACGACCTCCACCGCGGTAGTCGCGAATGCCGTACTTCTGCTGGTAGGTGTAGTCGGCATGTCCCGGACGGAACTTGTCCTTGATGTCGCCGTAGTCCTTCGAACGCTGGTCTTTGTTCTCGATAAGAAGGCCGATCGGCGTGCCCGTCGTGAGCCCCTCGAATACGCCGGACAGAATCTGCACCTGGTCCGGCTCGTTACGCTGCGTCGTATGGCGCGAACGGCCGGGACGGCGGCGGTCGAGATCCGCCTGGATATCCGCCTCATCGAGTGCCATGCCGGGAGGACAGCCGTCGACGACACAGCCCAGCGCGCGGCCGTGGCTTTCGCCAAACGTCGTCACAACGAACAGCGTTCCGAAACTGTTACCCGACACTCTTCAAATCTCCGGCGGTAAGCAGAAACACACCCTGCCCGCCATGCTCGAACGTTAGCCAGACAAATGCAACATCCGGATACGCGGCTTCGAGCGCCTGCTGGCTGTTGCCGACCTCGCAAACGAGTATTCCATCGTCGGACAGGAAACGCGACGCATCATGCAGGATGACTCTAACCGAATCCAGACCGTCATCACCTGCGGCAAGACCGAGCGGCGGCTCGTGCCGAAACTCGTCCGCCAGCGAGTTCATGTCCTCGCGATCCACATAGGGCGGATTGCTGACCATGAGATCGTAGCGCCTCCCATCGAGGGCATCGAAAAAGTTCGACTGGACAAGGCGCACACGGTCTCCAGCCCCGTGCTTGTCAATGTTGATTGCGGCTACCTCGAGCGCATCTGCAGAGACGTCCACCGCGTCCACGGCGGCTTGCGGAAACGCTTTTGCCAGCGCGATCGCGATGCAGCCGCTGCCTGTGCCGAGATCGACGATCGAGCGCACGTTGGCCGGCTCGAGCCACGGTACGAAGCGCTCGTGTATCAGTTCCGCGATTGGCGAGCGCGGAATGAGGACACGCTCGTCGACGTAAAACCGCATGCCCGCAAACCAGGCCTCGTTGACGAGGTAGGCGACCGGCACGTGCTCGCATATACGGCGCTCGACGAGCGCGGCAAACCCTTCGAGTTCATCGTCACCGACCGGGCGCGAATAGGCCCTGGGCACGTCGTCGTGAGACAGGCCGAGGTGGGCAAATACCAGCCACGCAGCCTCGTCGGTTGGATTGTCCGTGCCGTGGCCGTAACTCAGGCCTGCGTCTGCAAATCGATCGGCGGTCTGCCGGATCAGCTGCTCGACGGTCATGGCTTGTGGATCGCTCTCTGTCACTGTTGTGTTCTTGCTTGCAACGCCGATTATCGGACCCACCTTATAATCTCACACGGCTGCTGTAGAATCGCGCCCTCTGGATCGCTCTTTCCCGGAATCCATGCAAACTCGGAACCTCATAGCTGCTCTCGTACTCGGCACAGCGATCGCCGCGGGGCTTGCGCTCGCGCTGCGAAATGCAGGCGAGACCGCTGCGCCACTAACGGCAACGATACTCCCGGCCGGCAACGAACTGCCCGACTTCGCGCTGCTCGATCAGGACGGCGCACCGGTGGACCGGTCAGTGTTCGTCGGTCAATGGGACGTGGTGTTTTTCGGCTTTACCAACTGCCCGGACGTCTGCCCGGCGACGATGACCGTGCTCGGACAGGCAAAGCGCGAACTCGAGGCGCTGGGCCAGGATCCGCTGCCGCGGGTCGTGCTCGTAAGCGTTGATCCGGAGCGGGACACTCCGGAGGCGATGGCGCGCTATATCGGCTACTTCGGGAACGGCAATCTCGGCCTGACGGGCGAACTCGAGGAAATCAGCAAGCTGACCGATGCGCTGGGGATCTTCTTTCAGAAGGCCGGGACCGAAGACGGCATCTACGGCGTCGATCACTCCACTGTCGTACTGGTCATCGACCTGCAGGGCCGGTTCAAAGCCCTGTTCAGCGCGCCGCACCGCGTCGAGAATCTCGTTCACGACCTGCCCCTGATCATGGCAGGCGAATAATGCGGTTAATGCGGCGTCGTTTCATCATGTTCTGCATTCTTGCCGCGACCGGGGCCTGCAACAGCCACGACGGGCCGCCGGTGGTCGCCGCAAACGTCGTGGTGACCGCGCCAGCCCCCGGCATGCCGATGGCGGCCGGGTATCTCGACATCAGCAATCATTCGGGGACGAGCATTCACATCACCCGCGTCTCGAGCCCTGATTACGAGGCCGTCGAGATGCATGAAACGGTTGTCGAGGACGATGTCGCCAGGATGCGCGCGATTCCGGTACTCGAAATCGAGGACGGCGGCACCGTGGTCTTCGAACGCGGCGGCAAGCACCTGATGCTCATGCGGCCTGCAGGTACTCCCGAAACGATTACACTGAATTTTTATTCCGACGAGGAATTGCTCCTCAGCGTCAGCGCGGAATTCACGGCCCCGATGGATTGAAGCATGCTGTCACGATTGTTCGTATTGATGCAGTACCTGCTCCCGAAGTACTTGCTGACCGCGCTGGTATACCGGCTCGCGCGCGTCAATGTGCCGGCCGTCAAGAACGCCCTGATTCAGGGTTTTCTCAAGCTGTATCACGTCAACCTCGATGAAGTCCGGGCGCAGGTGCCCGACGACTTCAGGACATTCAACGACTTCTTTATTCGTGAACTCAAGGAAGGCGCCCGGCCGATCGACGCGAATCCCGGTGCGATCGTCTCGCCCGCGGACGGCACGCTAAGCCAGGCAGGCACGCTGCGCGGCAACCGTATCCTGCAGGCCAAAGGCATCGACTACACGCTGGAAGACCTGCTCGCAGCCGATCTCGATACAGCAAGGGAGTTTGCCGACGGCGCTTTCGCGACGATCTACCTCGCGCCTTATAATTATCACCGTGTGCACGCGCCCGTTGACGGCGAACTGGTGGCCGCACATTACGTGCCCGGGGACCTGTTCAGCGTGAACAACAAGACCGCGACACACGTGCACGGCCTTTTCAGCCGCAATGAACGCCTGAACCTGCATTTCCGCACCGCTTCCGGCCCGGTGGTAGTGGTACTGGTCGGCGCCCTGAACGTCGGCAGCATCTCGACGCCATGGAGCGGCGAGATCCGGCCGCGCAAGAGCGGGGTCGTGGAAACCGTCGACCTGTCGGCCGCTCCACGCGACGTTAGTAAGGGCGACCTGCTCGGCTGGTTCAATATGGGATCGACGGTCATCCTGCTGCTTCCTGCTGACAGCTGCAGCTGGCGCGAGAACTTCGAGCCAGGTGTCACGACCGTCATGGGTGAGTCAATCGGCGAACTGGCGGCGCGCGCCGGGTGAAATGGAAGGCGTCATCCGACGTTGCCATGGTTCGGCAGCGCAACGCCATGCTCGAACGGGCAAGGTCATTCTTTCGCTCGCGCGACGTGCTCGAAGTCGATACGCCCGCATTGGGCCGCTGCACAACGAGCGACCCCAACATCGACAGCCTCCGCGTTGCCGGACCCGGTGGGGCCACGCTGTATCTCCAGACTTCGCCCGAGTCGTTCATGAAACGGCTGCTCGCCGACGGCTACCCTGACATCTATGCGATTTGCCGCGTGTTTCGGGAAGGCGAATCAGGAAGGCTGCACCAGCCGGAGTTCACGATGGTGGAATGGTATCGGCACGGCTTCGGCCTGGGCGCGATGATCGACGAGACGGTGGCATTCATCGCGGATCTCCTTCAACAGCCCGAGCTTGCGGATGCCGAGTGGCTCGAGTACGAAACGGCGTTCCGGCGCTTCGCCAATATCGAGCCGTTCGCGGCCTCGCTGGACGAACTCGCGGATGCCGCGAATGCTGACGCCAGCCTGCGTGAGAGTCTCGGAGACGATCGGGACGCGTGGCTGGACCTGCTGCTTGGTACGCGCGTCGCCCCGAACTTCGCTGGCGAGCGGCTCACGGTGTTGCGGCATTTCCCTGTGAGCCAGGCTGCACTGGCACGTGCCTGTCCGGCCGACGGCAGGGTGGCAGACCGCTTCGAGGTATTTCATGGCGCGGTGGAACTTGCCAATGGCTTCGTCGAGCTGCGCGACGCGAACGAGCAACGGCAACGCATGCATGCGGACCTCGCCAGGCGCCGCGCATCCGCGCGACGGCCGGTGCCGCTGGACGAACCGTTGCTGGCGGCGCTAGAGTCCGGCCTCCCGGAATGTGCGGGTGTCGCAGTGGGCTTCGAGCGCCTCCTGATGCTCGCAACCGGTGCGGCGGACATCCGCGACGTTTTGACATTTGCGCTCGACGACAAAGACGACTGACCAGGGCCTGCTGACACCATGACAGATTACAAGCTGCTGAACTCGCAGGCCGTAGCCCTGCTGCGCGACGAAGCGGACGCGCTGGCGAACGCTGCCAATTTCGTTGCGCTGTTGTACAACGCTCTCGAGGACGTGAACTGGCTGGGCATCTACGTGCTTCGCGGCGACGAGCTGGTGCTCGGCCCGTTCCAGGGACAGCCCGCGTGCGTTCACATTGATGTCGGCAGCGGCGTCTGCGGGACCGCGGCGGCCACGCTGGAGACGCAGCGCGTCCGCGACGTGCATGAATTCCCGGGACATATCGTCTGCGATGCGGCATCTCGTTCGGAGATCGTGGTTCCACTCATCGTCGACGGATCACTGATCGGCGTACTCGACATCGACAGCCCGGCGCTCGACCGTTTCAGCGAAGAAGACCAGGCCGGCATCGAGCGACTGTGCCAAACCTACTGCAGCCTGCAGTCGGGCCGCACGGAGTTCCTGTAGGCCGCGGCAGGCGTTCCGGGCGTAATCAGCCCTACTTCACGCGGCTGACGTACTCCTTCGAGCGCGTGTCGACCTTGATGACCTCGCCCTGGTCCACGAACAACGGCACGCGCACCACGGCACCCGTAGACAGCTTGGCCGGCTTGACGCCGCCGCTCGCCGTGTCGCCCTTGACGCCCGGATCGGTTTCGACGATCTCGAGTTCGACGAAGTTCGGGGGTTCAACGATCAGTGGCGAATTGTTCCACAGCGTGATCGGGCAGGTATCGCCGTCGCTCAGCCAGTCCTTCGCGTCGCCCACGGCATTTGCGTCCGCCGCATACTGCTCGAACGTATCGGGCACCATGAAGTGCCAGAATTCGCCATCCGCATAGAGAAATTGCATCTCGGTGTCCATGACGTCGGCCGCCTCGACGCTTTCCCCCGACTTGAAGGTCTTGTCGACGACCTTGCCGGTCTTGAGGTTCTTGATCCTGACGCGATTGAAGGCCTGGCCCTTGCCAGGCTTGACGAACTCGTTCTCGACAATAATGCAGGGGTC
>JAACFJ010000127.1 GCA_009937505.1 Gammaproteobacteria bacterium | reverse complement strand
TCGATACCCGCGATCACGAGCAGTTTCCGCGGCGCGGCTGGCTGATGGAAGGCCGCACGATGCTGTATCGCAAGGACGTGGGCAGCGACTTCGACGCCGAGACCTACAAGGTCAGCCTGAACCGCTACATCCCGGTGCGGGAGAACGACGTTCTTGCGTTTCGCGGTTACTTCCGGACGACCGGCGGCAACGCCCCTTTCTTCATCCTGAGCACCTTCGGCGGCAGCTCGGATCTCCGGGGGTACCCGTCCGGTCGTTATCGCGACAAGGCGATGTACGCGCTGCAGGGCGAGTACCGCTGGGCCATGAACGACAGGTGGATCTTCACCGGTTTCGCCGGATTCGGCGAGGTCGCGCCGGATTTCGGCAGTTTCGGTGGTGACTACCTGCCCGCCGCGGGCGTTGGCGCACGATTCGTCATGTCGCAGAAACACCGGGTGTCGCTGTCCTTCGACGTCGCCCAGGGCAAGGACGGTACCGAGTATTACTTTGGCGTCGGAGAAGCGTTTTGAAGAAATTCCTGCGGGAACCCCTGGTCCACTTTCTGGCGATAGGCATTGGCCTGTTCGTTCTTTTCGACCTGGTCGCGCCGGAGGAGAGCAATCTCGACAGCAAGACGATCGTCGTCGATCGCGATGCGCTGCTCACGTTCGTCCAGTTCCGCTCGAAGGCGTTCAACCCGGAAGTCGCAGCGGCGAGGCTCGACGCCCTGGGCGATGCCGAGTTGTCGATGTTGATCGACGACTACGTACGCGAAGAGGCATTGCACCGGGAAGCCCTGGCGCTGGGCATGGACCAGAACGACTACGTCATCAAGCAGCGGCTGATCCAGTCGCTGCAGTTCATTACCAACGGTTTCGTGTCGGCGGCGGTCGATGTATCCGACGAAGAGATCGCGGAGTATTACGAAGCGAACCGGGACGACTATTACGTCGATCCCTACGCAACGTTCACGCACGTTTATTTCAGCAACGACCGTCACGGCCGGGAGCAGGCGCGCCAGCTCGCCGAGACCAAGCTCGCCGAACTCAACGACGCGAACGTGCCGTTTTCCGAAAGCACGCGCCACGGTGAGCGCTTCCTTTATAACGTCAACTACGTCGAGCGAACCGAGGATTTCGTCGCCAGCCACTTCGGCAGGGCGATGGCGGCAGAGTTATTCGCCCTCGAACCGGACGACAGCCGCTGGCATGGCCCGTTCGAATCCGCGTACGGGCACCACCTGGTCATGCTGACGCGGCGTACGGAGGGTATCTATCCTCCGCTCGAAGACATCGCGGACAGCGTCCGCGAGGATGCATTGCGCATCAAGCTCGACGAGCAGAACGACCGCGCCGTGCAGGCGATCGTGGATACCTACGATATTCGCATGGGCGACGTACGCGGTTCGGGCGGATGAAACTCCGCAGCCTGGTCGCTGCCTGCCTGCTGTTGTGTGCCAGCCTCGTACAGGCGCACGACTCGCGGCCGAACTTCGTCGAGATCATCGAGACGGAACCGGGTGTCTTCAGCGTGCAGTGGAAGATACCCGCCACCGTACCTGGCGCCGCCCTGCCAACGATCCACATGCCCGAGAGCTGCACGACGGATGCGCGCCTCGCGATGCAGCAATCGAGCGGTGCCTACCAGGGGCGGCTGGTCTACAACTGCCCGGACGGTCTGTCCGGCCAGGAAGTCAGGATCGAGTTCCCGGTCATCAACCCGTCGCTGTCCTCGCTGTTCCAGGTGCGCCTCGCGAACGGTGAGCAGTACGTCAAGATCCTCAAGCCCGAAGAAAGCAGCTGGACCGTGCCGGACGCGGAGAACAAGCTCGCCGTCGCGGGCCAGTACACGCTGCTCGGCATCGAGCATATCTGGATCGGCATCGACCACCTGCTGTTCGTCACCTGCCTGCTGCTGATCGCGCGCACCCCGCGCAAAGTGCTCATAACGATTACCGGCTTCACTATTGCGCATTCGATAACGCTTGCGCTCGCGGCGCTCGATGTCATACGTATCCCGACACCGCCGGTGGAGGCGGCGATCGCCCTCAGCGTGGTGTTTCTCGCCTGGGAGATCGTGAAAAATGACGAGACGCAGCTCACCTATCGCTACCCGGTTGCCGTCTCGATGTCCTTCGGCCTGCTGCACGGTCTCGGGTTTGCCGCTGTGCTCCGCGACATAGGCCTGCCGCAGACTGAACTGCCGACGGCGTTGCTGTTCTTCAATGTCGGCGTGGAAATCGGGCAGATTCTGTTCGTGCTGGCGCTCGTCGCACTATTCCTGCTGGCACGCCCCGTGCTCAGGAAGGTGCTCGAGAGCGACGATCACGATGTGCACTGGAACTGGATCACGACGCCTGCCAGTTACGTGATCGGCGGGGTAGCGAGTTACTGGCTGATCGATCGCATCTCGGGTTTCTGGGCATAAAAAAGCCCGGGCTTTCGCCCGGGCCAGTGGCGCCTTGGCAGGGGTAGTAATCAGCGCGCCATCCCCTTCTGAACGGGTCGGGCCAGTCCGGAGGCAGCTACCAGAAAATCCCGGCTGAATCCGCGATATACTTCGGAACCCGCACAGCCCGATCAGAACAACAATATGGGGAGGACATGGCGGACGACCTGCATTTGAATCCACTCACCGGTCATGGCGAATTCGACCGCCTGATTGCCGAGTTCTCCGAACTGCGCGACGCCGAAGCAATAGAGTCTGCCCGGCAAGCCGTCTGGGAGAAATTCGGCGCGGAAGGCGCGGTCTTCATTTCCGACATGGCGAGCTTCTCGAGCACATCGAGGAAGATCGGCGTCTGCCACTTCCTGAAGCTGATCCACCGCGCACGCCAGATGATCGCGCCGCTCATCGCGCAGAACAACGGCCTGCTCCTGAAGTGCGACGCGGACAACTGCTACGCCTTCTTCGAGAGCACCGACGACGCCATCCGCGCGAGCTTCGATATCAACGCCGAACTCTTCCGGCACAACGATGAGTTCAGCCTGACCGAACAAATCTACCTGTCGGTCGGAATCGACTACGGCCGTGTCCTGCTCATCGGCGATAAGGAATTCTTCGGCGATCCGGTCAATACGGCGTCCAAGCTCGGCGAGGATCTCGCGATAAAGGCAGAGACGCTGGTCACGAAACGTGCGCTGGAGCAAGCGACCCTGAAAGTCCCCGAGACGGCAGAGCGGATGGTTGCGCGCATATCGGAAATCGAGATCAAGTACGTGCGACTACCGATGATGGAGATCGAGAGGAACGAGCTGGAATGAGCCGTCAACTCACCGAGGCGCAGGCGCTGCGCAGCGTACTCGAGGTCACGCGAAAGCTCAGCGCGCCTTTCGACCTCGACACGATGCTGACGGAGGTCGTCGATGCCGCCCGCGAAGTGCTCGATGCGGATCGGGGCACGGTATTCCTTTATGACGAGAGTTCGCATGAACTGGTGGTGCGCGTTGCAACCAGGCTCGGCAGTTTTCGCATCCCTGCGGATAAAGGCATCGTGGGCGAGTCTGCGATGTCCAGGAAGCTCATCAACGTTCCGGATTGCTACGCGGACGAACGCTTCAATCGCGCCATCGACAAGGAGACCGGTTACCACTCCAGCTGCATGCTCACGATCCCGCTGATCGGCTTCGAGGATACTCTGGTCGGCGTGCTGCAGATCCTCAACAAGAACAACGGCATATTCGACGATCAGGACGAGTTCGTCGCGACCGCCCTCGCCGCGCAGGCTGCCGTCGTGCTGCACCGGGCCAAGCTGGTCGAATCAATGATCGCAAGCGAAAGGCTGGACCGGGAAATCACGGTCGCACGTGATGTGCAGATGGGAACCCTGCCCAAGGAGATGCCGAAGATCAGGGGCTATGGTTTCGCCGGCGCATTCTCGCCAACAGACCAGACCGGCGGTGACCTTTACGATTACGTGCCGCTATCGGACCAACAACTGTTCCTGCTCATGGGCGATGCGACCGGTCACGGCATCGGGCCGGCGCTCAGTGCGACACAGGTTCGCGCGATGCTTCGAGTCGCTTTGCGCCTTGGAGCAGATCTCGACGACGTATTCGTCAATATCAACGACCAGCTCGTCGATGACCTCCCCGAGGATCGTTTCGTGACGGCGTTCTTCGGGTTCCTGGACGCGGCCACCCACACGGTGCGGTTTCACTCGGCCGGCCAGGGGCCGATCATGCACTACCACGCCGCCGGCAAGACCTACGACTGGCATGAGCCATCGACATTCCCGCTCGGCTACATGGCGCAGAAAAACCTCGGTCCTGGCGCGTCGATCCAGCTCGAGCCGGGCGACATCCTCGGCCTGATCTCCGACGGCATCTACGAGTACGAGAACGAGGTTGGTCTGCAGTTCGGCCAGAAGGGCGTTGCGTCCGTAATCGACGCGATGCCGGGCGGCAAAGCAGAGGAACTGGTGCCAGCCATCATGCACGCGGCGCGGATGCACGGCGGCAGCGCACCCCAGGCGGACGACATCACCATCGTGCTCGTCCGGCGCAACTTTTAGCGCCATGGCCGGGCAATCATTCAAGCGCAGCATCGACTCGGTAGCCGGGATCTACCGCTTCAGCGAAGACATCATGGCGGCGGCCGATATTGATGAATCGGTTCGCTTCACGGTCCATCTCGCCATAGAGGAACTGTTCGTCAACCTCGTGAGTTACAACCCCGGGGCCGAGCATGACATCCTGATCGACGTGCAGGTCGCCAACAATGGCGTGGTTGTTACCATTGTCGACCATGACGCCGCCGAATTCGACGTCACGAAGGAGCGGCCCGTGGACACGGGAGCGTCGCTCCGGGAGCGCAAACCGGGCGGGCTGGGCCTGCACCTGATTCAACATATGGTCGATACGCTCGAATACGACTATCGGGACGGGCGGAGTAGAATTCGTTTCAGCAAGGAGCCGGAAACACGCGATGTTTGAGATCGATTACGCCGAAAACGGCGAGATTGTTTGCAGCGGGCGCCTCGATGCGGCGCAAAGCGCGAAGGCCGAGGCTCTCCTCGGGCGCCTGGACACCAGCCAGACGCTCGACTTTGAGCGCCTTGAATACATTTCGAGCGCCGGGTTGGCTATACTGTTGAAAACACAAAAAAGGCTGTCCGAAAGCGGCGCAGCTTTAAGAATAATAAACGTCAACAAGCACATATACGATATCTTCCGCTATTCGGGTTTTAACGCGATCTTCGAGATCGAGACCCTGTAGATCACTTGCAGGGCAAAGAGGGAGGTTCCTCGGCCAACTTTTCTGTCGGCCGCCTGTAGGTATGAGTGAGCCAGATGACATCAAGCTGATGGAACGGTGCAGTAACGGCGATCGGCATGCCTTCGAGCTGCTGTTAGCCAGGTACGAGAAACCGGTCTTCAACGCGGCGTACAGGATGCTCAACAGCCCTGACGACGCGCGCGACGTAACGCAGACCGTATTTCTGAAAGTGTACGAGCACCTCGACCAGTACGACCCGAAGTATCGTTTCTTCAGCTGGATTTATCGAATAACGCTGAATGAATCCATCAACTGGCTCAAGAAGACGAATCGCCTGGACGCGCTCGAAGGAGATACGGCTGATACCGCGAGCGGTCCGGAGCAACAGGCAGGTAACGAACAGTTGAGTGAGGGCATGCAGGCAGCGCTAATGACTATCAATCCGGACTACCGGGCCGTGATCGTCCTGAAACACCTGCTTGGATGCAGCTACCAGGAAATCAGTGAGGTCCTCGATATCCCGGAGAAGAAGGTCAAATCGAGGCTCTATACGGCGCGCCAGCTCCTGCAGGAAACCCTCATCGCACGCGGACTACGCTGATGACAATAGACCCGAAATATTTCGAGCTGATCCAGGCAGACATCGACGGCGAGATCGACGATGCCGGCAAGGCCGAGCTCGAGAACTTCCTTGCCGAGAATGAAGAAGGCCGGGCAGTCTACGAGGAACTCGAGACGCTCTGCTCCTCTCTCGACGGCCTGCCTTCGATAGAACCGCCGGCCCATCTCAGGCACATGCTACTGAACCAGGCGCCGGTCAAGGCGGCCGCGCGGCCCGCGCCGGGCTTCTGGCAGCGTACTTCCTCCGGGCCGGCATTCGGTTACGTCGCGATGTTTGCCGCCGGTGTTGCGCTCACGCTCGCTTTGGTCGATTCAGGCCAGATTTCGAGGGGTGCGTTTGACGAGGTTACCGGGCTTGTCGGCACCATCGCGGACCCGAAGTTTTCCGCGCCGGAGCACGGCATTATCTCCATCGATGAAAGCGAGATCGCCGGAACCGTGACGCTCCGCAGCACCGGGCCGTTGCTCATCGTCGATTTCGACCTGAGCGCCCGGCGGCCCGTCGAGATTATCGCGGGCTACTCGGACAAATCCATATGGTTCAACGGCTTCGCGCAGCTCGAGAGCACTGGCACGAGCATCGCGGCAGAGGCCGGCGCCATTACGTTGAAGATGGACGGCAAGCGGCGCTACGCCGTTTACCTGAACAACCCGGGCAGGCGCCCGGCAACGATCGACCTGCAGTTCAAGACTGACGACCAGGTGATCCACGAAGCACA
>JAACFJ010000126.1 GCA_009937505.1 Gammaproteobacteria bacterium | reverse complement strand
GCGGCGAGGACGTCCGGCAACGTGATCGAATCCGTCTCGTCGCTGAGCCGCTTAAGCTTGCGGGATATGAACCCCCAGGATGCGGCGATACCGATCATCTCGCCCACGATGACCCAGTAGGCCTGTGCGCCCACGGCATAGCCCATGCCGGTCAGGCCGAGCAGCAGCCAGCCGCTCTCGCCGGTCGCGTTGGCGCTGAACGCCACCACCCAGTAAGGCAGTTTCTTGCCGGCGAGGTAGAAACCCTTGAGCGTATGGGTTTCCTTGCGGCTCCATATGGCGAGCGCGGCGAGCATCGCCAGGTAGCCGACGAGTACGGCGACGGTGGCCGTCATTCCTGTTCAGCGGTAGCGACGGGTTTCGAAATGCGGCCGGCGATGATCCCGGCGACCAGCAGGAATACGCCGATGCCGAACAGGTATTCGGGCCAGGAGCGCGTGACACCGCAGTAGATGATGAGCACGATGTTGATCACCTGGAACGTGTTGATCAACATGCTCTCGCGCTTGACCGCTTTCGGGAACCGGATGCGCGAGATCATCAGCATCGCCAGGACGAACAGCAGCACCGGCAGGTACAGGTTCAGCGGCAGGCTCGCTGCGATCGGGTCGTGATGAAGGAGCACGAGAACCAGGGACGAGCACATCCCGCCGCCGGCCGCGGTAATCGGTATGCCAACGAACCAGCCGCGCTCGGGCTTCGCGGTCGGCAGGTTGAAGCGCGCGAGACGCAGGGCGCCCGCGAGGGCGAAGACGCCTGCCGCTGACGCCATCACCCAGAATTGTCCGGTCTCGTACTCGATACCGCCAATCTGCACGCCCGCATTCAGCATGAGGATCGCAGGAGCAACCCCGAATGAAACCAGGTCAGCCATGGAATCGAACTCGGCGCCGAAACTCGACGTCGCCTTGAGTACCCGCGCGGCGACACCGTCCACGGTATCCAGCAGGCCGCACCAGACGATCATCCAGGCCGCGAGCTCGAGATACTCCCGCCCGCCGAGCTGCGTCGTTACGATCGACGCGATACCCAGCAACAGGCTGAGCGCAGTGAAGCTGTTGGGAATCGTGTAGCGGAGGACGTTATTCAAGAGCGGCGAATGTCCGTGCGGCGTGACCGCCACACATTCTGCATTCGGGCGCCGATATTATCCAGCCGCCGGCTACCCGCCGAACGGCGAACGGACGCCCATGCCACCGCCGCTCCCGGTTATTCCTAAGGGACCGCGCGGCAAAACCAGCTGCATGCGCTGGCCGTTGCGCTCGATATCCACGATGACGTCCTCACCGGGATCACCCGAGAACGCCATCGATTTGAGGTCGTTCATGCCGAAAACCCGCTTGCCGTCGTAGCTCAGGATCTGGTCCCCTGGTCTGAGACCGGCACGATTCGCGGGCGACGCGCCAATGACCTCGCGGACGGTGACCGACGCCTGGCCACCCTGGGCCGTAAGATATTTTTCGAAGTCCGCATCGCCGAGCTGCTCACGCAGGCTGGCCTGGTAGTCGGACGCCCAATCCCATCGATTGAAAGTCTCGCCGTTGCGCCGCGCCTCATACTCGGCCTGCAGAGCCGTCATGCGCGTCTCGTCCTCGAATTCGAGGATCTGCCTGGCCCGGTCTTCCGTAAATCCCCCGGCGACGAGTTGCCCGACGCGCATGTCCTTGCGGTCCTGCATGCGCGCTCCGCGATCCCGCCTGCCGGCCTGCTGGACGCGAGCCTGCTCTCGCGCCTGGCTGGTCTCGGCCAGCGTGCGCATGAGCTCGTTCATCTCCGGCGAGTCGATCCTTTCGAGTTCCGCGTACAGGCCGTGCAGCTGCTCCTCGAGGACCAGGCGGGCGTCGCGCTCGCCGGACACCGCCTGCTCAAGCGCCGCGATGCGGTCCTCGAGCGGCGCCGCCGCGTCGAAAGCGCCGGCCGTATGCCGCGAGTCGCCCTGCGAGCCCGAGGGCGGCGTGGCCACCGTGGTCCAGGCACCCGCGGCAAAACCCGCAGCGAGACTGAAGATGATCGCTAGAAATGTCCTGTTCATATGCATCGAGGGTCGAACCAACGTAAATTCATGATCACAATTAATTTTGACCGTATTTTGGCGGGTTTAGTGCCGTTAATCCGGCGTTTTTCAGCCTAAAAAAAGAACATTAGCCGGCCTGGATATCGGTGACCGGCCGCAAACTCGCGTTTCTGCCGCAGGAAATCATTAAATAAGACACCTATAGGCCTGTTTTCAGAGACAAAACTCATAAATATCAATTAATTATGCCGGTCCGACCCCGGTGACTACTCAGCGTAGCGTGCCGACACGACCTCCGCGGGGCAGGAGCCGCCGGAGTAGGGGCCGAGTCCGGTATTGATGCTCGCGACCTGATCCGGCGCGATACGTCCGGAGATGGCCTGCCGGACGCCTTGCTCACTTCCGGACGCATCCGTATAGCGGACCTCGATCTGCACACCCTCGATGGTCCAGGGGGTCGTGTTCTTCACCGACACCACGAGATTTCCGGCGCTGTCTGCATCGCAACGCCTCGGAATCACCTCGCCGGGGCTGTACGGCAGCTGCAGGCGCTGCAGTTTCTGAGTCGCAGCCTCGCCGAGTTCCCCGCCGCTTTTCGCAACGATGGCGTAATGCTCAATCGCCTGGCGATCGTTGCCCTGCGTCGCTTCGATGTCGCCCAGTACGAAGTGGGCCGGGCCGGTGGGCAGCATCTCGATGCTGCGTTCGAGATCCGCTTTCGCGTCGTCGGTCCTGCCGAGTTCATTTTCCGCCATACCGCGTCGCAGGTAGTAGTAGAAGTAGTCGCCTCGGCGCTGGATAGCACTATCGTAGTTCTTCGTGGCCATATCGTACTTGCCGTCCACGAGGTGCACGTCGCCACGCAACGCATAGAAATGCCCCTCCTCGGGAAACAACTTGATTGCCTTGTTCGCGAGCGCCAGCGCCTCCTCGTTCTTCTCTTCCGCGAGCGCCTTGCGGCCTTCGTCGCAGGCGTCATACGCCGGCTTCGCGGCCATCGTCTTTTGCATGGCGGCCTGGTAACGGTCCACGCCCAGCGTGCCGCCGGGGGGCAAGCTCGCAGCCGTCTTGACGTTTGCCTCGACGCGGGCCCGGGACGGCGGGTGGCTGGCAAACAAGCCGCTGAGCCAGTCGCTATCCTGGCCTTCGCTAAGGCGCACGAAAGTCTCCTGCAGCGTCACCGCACCGCCGGCGTCGTACCCGGCACGCGACATGTAGGTCATGCCGTATTTGTCCGATTCGAGTTCCGCGCCCCGTCCGTACGTGGAACTCAGCAGCTGGGCGCCGGCGGCCGCGCTGCCGACGGCGAACTGGCCGAAGCTGTTGTCGCCGGTCACCATGGCGGTGGCCAGCACGGCACTCTGCAGTATTACGCCGCGAGACATCTGCTGGGCCGAGTGCTTGGCGGCCGCGTGCACGATCTCGTGCCCCAGTACCGCCGCGAGCTCCGCTTCCGAATTCAGCTCGGTCAGCAGCCCGCGATTGACCGCGATCTTGCCGCCGGGCAGCGCCCAGGCATTCGGCACCGAGTTATTGAGCACGACGAATTCGTACGGAAGCGGCCGGTCGCTCACCGCCGCCAGCTTATTGCCGACTTCCCGGACGTAGGCCGTCAGTTGCGGATCGATGTCGTGAACCCCGCCCTCCGCCTGCTGCATGGGCGCATAATTCTGCTCGCCGAGCGCCAGCTCCTGTGACTCGCTCACCATCATGAAATCCGGTTTGCCGGTGACCGGGTTCACGGCGCAGCCGGCCGTCGACGCGGCGAGTAGTGCGAATGCCAATAGCTTTTTCATAGCACATACAGTGCTACCGGATCGCCGCCTTATCAAGGGGCAGATCTGTCCGCGAGGGGGCGCCGCTCCATGCCGATTGCGCCGAACACAGAACTGTGGCGGAGATTATGGGGCGTCGCCTCGCTACGTAGGTGGAATCCCCGATTACCCCCCGCCAACACCGCAAGCATGATATTGATGCTGAAAAAAGGTGAACTGACAATGCGCATCAAACTCGCCCGGATCCTCGACGAATTGCGCGAGGACCATCGAAACCTGACCCGGCTGCTGGACCTGCTGGAAAACGAATGCAGGGACGTCCCGGAGGAGGGAGAGCCCGACATGGATCTCCTTCACGACATCATGCACTACATGACGGTCTACCCGGACGCTATCCACCATCCGCGCGAGGACCTCGTCTACACGGCGTTGCGCGAGCATTGCGCCGACCTGGCAGGCGGTCTCGAGAGCGTACCCGGCGATCATCGTGAAATCGCGGAACTCGGCGATACGTTACGCATGGACGTGGAAGCGATCATCTCCGGAGCGGCCGTCACGCGGCAGCACCTGCTCGAGGACCTCGTGAACTACGTCGGCCACCTGCGGCGCCACATGGAATGGGAAGAAGCGGAGCTCTTCCCGCGCGCAGACTCACTCGCAAGCGAAAAGGAGACGGCGACGATCGACGTCAGCGCGCATCTGGGCGATGACCCGGTGTTCGGCGCTACCACCGCGAAGTCATTCACGAACCTGCTGGCCAACCTGCAGCGCGTCCAGTAGAGCGCGTACCTCAGAAGTACCAGGCGAGCTGGGCAAAGACGCCCGCCCCGGTGGACAGGTAGAGCCCGTTGCCGCTCGGGATTCCCCCGAATTCGCTGCCGCCCGGACCAACGGGCACGTTCAGGCTGCCGAGGAACGTCATGTTGTCGGAGAGGCTGTATGACGTCACGATTTGCAGCAATGCACTGGGATCGGTGACGTTCGCGAGCACGGTTGGGGTCAGCATCCACAACGGCGACATCTCGATCAGGACGCTGCCCGCGAGATAGTGCCGGCCGAGGGTAAACGTCTCGCCCCTCGCCAGCCGCTCGAGCAGGTCCGGGTTCTGCGCGAGGCTCTCGGGATCGTAGCGGCCGTCGTGCTGGCCGAAGCCGTTGAAGTGATATTCGACTGCGCCGCTCATGTTCCTGCCGCGCCAGGTCCACGAATAGCTCCAGTTGGCGACCAGCTGCGCGTAGGTATCCGAGTCGGTGTCGGTCACGACGAGGTCGCCGCGCAGGACCGCACCGCCGGGGCTCCAGGTCCCGCCCAGCCCGAGGACCAGGTCGTCATAGTGATTCGCGACCAGCAGGTCGTATTCGGAATTCCCGACGAAGCCGTGGTACTTGACCGCAACGGTGGCCTGCTCCGATTCCACCTCGCCGTCCAGGAGATTGCGGCGCACGACGGCGGCCGCCTGCACATCGTTGCCGCTGTCCTGCAGGTACTGCAGGTAGACCATGTCGTCACCGGCCTTGTACTCGGTATCGATCGCGGCAGGATCGAACGGATTCACGAGGTCCATCGGCGCATAGAAAAGACCGTTGCCCCAGGAGATCGCCTGGCGGCCCATCCGCACCACCGCTTTCTCGCTCGCGTAGCCCGCCCAGAAGCGGTCGAGGCGATGCAGCAGGGCTGCCTTGTCCCGGTCGTGCATGACCTTGGTGAAGTCGAACAGGCGCCGCCGGTCGTCCGGCAGGCGCGGAGAGAGCATTTCGATGGCGGGCGGCAGGTCGCGCGTGTACTCGACCCGGTCGCCGTACAAGCCGACCAGCTGGTAATCGGCGGAGAAGGTCCAGCGGCCCGGTACCGCCTTGAAGTTGAGCCGCAGGTCGCCCTCGAGATCCAGCGACTCCCTGCCGGTCAGTTGCCGGAATACGCTGTCGGAGGGAAATGTCGTGCCGATGAATCGCAGCTTCGTATGGCCGCCGAGTTCGTGCGGTTTGTCAGCCGCGGCGGCGGCCGCGCCGACCAATAGCAGCAGCCAGACTTCAGGCCGCATTCTGGTCGATTTCCTCCACGATGCGGCCATCGAGCATGCGGACCAACCGCTTGGCATACGCCATGACGCGCTGGTCGTGCGTGGCGATGATGAAGGTCGTGCCGTGATGCTCGTTGAGGTGCTTGAACAGGTCGATCAGCCCGTCGGCGGTCTTCGAGTCGAGGTTCGCCGTCGGCTCGTCGGCGAGCACCAGGGCCGGATTCGACACGATGGCGCGCGCGACGGCCACACGCTGCTGCTGCCCGCCTGACATCTCCGAGGGCAGGCGGTCCTCGAGTCCCTCGAGCCCGACTTCCTCGAGGATCTCGAGCGACTTGCCGCGGCGCTCGCTGGCCGGCACGCCCTGGACCTGCATGACGAACTCGACGTTCTCCCGTGCGGACAGCACGGGTATGAGGTTGAACGCCTGGAATACGAAGCCGATGCGATGCAGCCGCAACTCGGCAAGAGCGCCCTTGCTCAGATTGTCGATCCGGTCACCGGCGATGTAGACCTCACCGCTGTCGGGCTTGTCGAGGCCGCCGATCGCGTTGAGCAGCGTCGTCTTGCCGCCCCCGGACGGTGACGACAGGCAGACGAACCCGCCGTCTTCGACGGTAGGTCTTGCACAAATCCACGCAACGGACTGCCGTCATCAGTTCACCTTTGTAATTGCTTCGATGGGCTGGAAGCGGGACGCTCGCCACGCCGGCGACAGGCTCGCGAAAAAGCCCAGTATGAGGACCACGGTGTTGGCGAGAATGACGTCCTCGAACCGTAGCTGCGGGTACAGGACGCTCGCGGCACCCATCATGGCCATGCCCTCGGCGACGACGGAAACGTCGATGCCGCTCTCGAGCGGCTTGATCGATGCCCATGCGAGAAGATTGCCGATGGCCAGGCCGATGACGAGCAGCATCATGGACTCGATAACGATCTGGCCGAGAATGCTCGATGGTTTCATGCCCAGCGCGAGCATCAGCCCGATCTCACGCACGCGTTCGAACACGGCCATGACCAGCGTGTTGACCAGTCCGAACGACAGTGCGAGAAAAATGATGATGACCCAGACGATTACGAAGCCGTCCATGACGCGCAACATCGTGCCGAGGTAGGTATCGAGTTCGGTCCAGCGGCTGACGGTTACGCCGTCGTCCACGAGTGCGTGCACCTTCTCGTAGACCGGCTCGACATTGCGGTAGTCGTCGCCGAGCACCACGATCGCGGTTACGCGATCGCCTACCCGCAAAAGGTTCTGCAC